>CALFEP010000282.1 GCA_937950125.1 uncultured Bacteroidota bacterium | reverse complement strand
ATGCAACATCTACGATGTTGTGGGAAACCGGTTGGATTGATTCCTACAATTATGCAACATCTACAATGTTGTGGGAAACCGTCTGGATTCTGATCCTACAATTATGCAACATCTACGATGTTGTTTGGATTAGGTGGGGTGGGGTTTGGTTTTTCCATTTATGCAACATCTACGATGTTGTTAGGTAGGTGGAAATGATTCTTTTTACATTTTTTTTAACATTACCACGTAAGCCAACGGAATTTTACCGGGAAGCATTTTTTCTTTCACCACCTGCAAACCGTTGCTTACTAAAAACTTCTTAAATGATGTGTGCGACCACCGGCTGCGCACCTTAAAACCCGAAAGACCTGCCAGCCTCGACAGAATATGGCTCTTCAGGCTGGCGCCGTGGAGGTAGGTTGGTAGAATTATTTTCCCATCATCCTTCAAAACCCGCTTCATTTCCTGCAAGGCCAGGGTAGGGCGGGGCAGGAGGTGCATCACGTTGGAAGCAATGATGGCATCGAACTGCCTGTCGGCAAATTGGAGATGGTGGGCATCGCCCAGGCTGAAACTGACGTTTTGAAGGTTTTGTTGCCGGCATTTTTCCCGGGCAACGTTTATCATTTCCGGTGCAAGGTCGATCGCACTTATGTTCAAAACCAACGGGCTTATTTGCAGGGCAATAATGCCGGTGCCGGTGGCTACTTCAAGCACATTCGGGGTTCCGGCAACATCAGCAGCAAGTTCGGCAAAAAGTATCTGGTAAGCTTTGGAGGCCATCCCATTAATTAGCCGGTCGTATTTCCCGGAAAGCGAATTCCAAAAAACGATGTCTTTTTCTGTGGTTTGGTGCATTGGTAAAATGTTTTAATGACCGATGGTGGTTGTTTTCAGCATTTTTTTGATTTTTTCCATCATACCTGTGCCGTAAAATTGTTTAAAACAGCGCAATTAGCACAATGCCGGATTGTGCTTTCATCCCAATTTTCACTGCTACCCCTGAACCCTGGGATGTGAAATAGCAGTGCAAAAGTCTTTCAGCATGGTTTCAGTATTCCTTTAGAGAGATTATGAGGGATTCGTGAAATCATCATGAATTCCTTCGGTTGTCTTTTTCAATATCATTCCCATCAAGCAGGATGAAGGCAGGAGAGTGGGTTGGTCTTCGCACCGAACCCATTCATTATCGCAATCATTCAGTGGATAAAAGCAGGTTATTCATGAATGGCCTCTAAGCTGAAAATGAGAACGCCATTGGGTTCCAGTGTCATTTCGATGCCGCACGACATGGCTGCTTCACGTGTAAATTCAGTTTTTTGACGGTTCCACAAGATTTCTTCAGCCAGGAAGCGTTGCGAAGTGTTGAATCCGGATTCGAAAAATGCATGGTCAGGAATTCTTAACCTTATTTTGTGTTCGCGTTGTTGGTCGAAACTGACAACAAACAGCATTTTCTGATTGGCGGTGTAACGCAGCCAGGCATATATTTTATCGCGGCAGTCGAGTGTTTCGTGGGTGTTTACCCACATCAGGTCGTAAAACTGCCCCTGGCTGATGGCTTCATTGTTAAGGCTGAAATGGAGCAATTTCTGATAAAACTGCCGAGTCCTCAGTTGCTCGTCCGACAAACCGCTTCCGTCGAATTTACCCTCGTTTATCCACTTTTGCAGTTCGGGCACATGGTAGTAATCGAAAATGGTTGTTTTTCCGTCATCGCCGCTGAAACCGGAAGCTCCCAATGCCGGCTCGCCCACTTCCTGTCCCGACCAAATCAGCACAGGTCCTTTGTTCATGCAGGCAGCAACCGTCATGGCAGGTATGGCTGCATAAGGATTTCCGGCAAAATGCGGGGAGGCAATTCTTACCTCATCATGGTTTTCGAGAAAGCGCAACATATGGGCATCCAGCCCTTCGAGCGCCTGCCAGCAGTTACTCAGGGCACGTGTGGAGCCATTGTTGCGAATGATGTTGTGCAATGTGTCGTACATTCCCACTTTGTCGTACAAAAAATCGAAACCACCGGTTTTGATGAAGTTGTGGTATTCGAAAGGGTTGTACGATTCGGCAAGAAAAATGACATCGGGGTATTCCTTTTTGATTTTTGCAATCACCCATTGCCAGAATTCCACGGGAACCATTTCGGCCATGTCGCACCTGAAACCGTCAACTCCCTTCTTAGCCCAGTAAATCATAATTTCAAACATCATTTTCCAGGTCGATGGAATTGGATTAAACCGTTTTGCACGATTATTCTGAAAATCGATTCCATAGTTAAGTTTCACGGTTTCGTACCAGTCGGTCGCAGTGGGACGGGCTGTAAACTGGTCGTTCCCGGTTGCCCTGGCCGGAAATTCGTGATAGGGTTTTGCAGGCAATTCGTTTTTTATCAAATCAAACCAGGGAATATCGCCTGGAAGGACAAACTTCTCGTCGGGGATGTAATAAAAGTCGTTGTGCGGATCGAAGGGCAGCGAAGTCTGGTCGTAAGCGCCAAAGTCGGCAACATCGAATGGCCTGGCTACCGATTTGTATTGCCTGAAAACATGATTTGGAACCATGTCGATAATCACCTTCAGCCCGGCCTGATGCGTCCGGTTTACAAGCGCTTCAAATTCCGACATCCGATTTGGAACATCAACGGCAAGGTCGGGATCTACATCGTAATAATCGCAAATGGCAAAGGGCGAACCAGCCCTTCCTTTCACAAGTGCAGGGTAATGCGCCGGAATGCCGTATTTTTCGTAGTTTGTCATGGTTCCGTGCCTTACAATTCCGGTGTACCAGATGTGTGTGATGCCAAGGTCGCGGATTGCAGAAATGGCTTGCGTCGAGATGTCCTCAAATTTGCCACAGCCGTTTTCTTCAATTGTTCCGTTGAATGTGCAATGCTGGTTTTTGTTACCAAACAACCGGGGCATAAGCTGATAAATGGTGATTTTGTGGTTCATAGTTTAACGGTTATAGATGTTTGTGATGTGGTTAAGCCAGTTAATCTTTTCATCCGAAATCTGATCGTTTCTGAAGCGCCATTGCCAGTTTCCGGCGGGTGTACCGGGTGTGTTCATCCTGCCTTCCCCGCCAAGTTCAAGCAAATCCTGCATGGGAATAAGCGCCATGCTGGCCACCGAACTCCAGGCTAATTTTATCATTTTCGAAACAAATTGTTGTTCATCAGCATCGGCGTATTCAAGCACTTTCATTTTAATATTTCTATCCAATGAAGTGTACCATCCACGTAGTGTATCGTTGTCGTGGGTGCCGGTGTAAACCACAAATCCGCTTGAATAATTATGCGGGAGGTACTGGTCTTTTTCGTTGGAATGAAAGGCAAACTGCAGGATTTTCATTCCCGGGAACTCAAAACCATCTCTCAGTGCTTCAACCTCAGGTGTAATAATTCCCAGGTCTTCGGCAATGATGGGAAGTGTGCCCAATTCATTTTTTATCGTTTTGAAAAGTTCATTTCCCGGTGCTTTTATCCATTTTCCGTTGATGGCTGTTTTTTCGCCGAAAGGCACTGCCCAGTAAGCTTCAAATCCTCTGAAATGGTCAATTCTTACAACATCATAAAGTTCAAGCGTAGCTTTTACGCGATAGATCCACCATCCGAAACCATCATTTTGCATTACATCCCAATCATAGAGTGGATTTCCCCACAATTGACCTGTTGCGCTGAAATAGTCGGGTGGAACGCCAGCCACAGCTTTTGGATTGAGGTTTTCGTCAAACTGAAAAACCTTGTGGTTGCTCCAGACGTCGGCGCTGTCGTGAGCCACATATAGCGGAATATCGCCAATGATAGAAATTCCTTTTTGGTTGGCGTAATGTTTCAGGTTTTGCCATTGTTTGTAAAAAATGTACTGACAAAAACGATAAAACTCAATTTCCAGCCACATTCGTTTTTTGAACTGCCGGAGCGTCTCATCGTTTCTGCGCCTGAATTCATCCGGCCATTCCCACCAGGGTCGCCCGCCAAAATGCTCTTTTGTAGCCATGAAAAGTGCATAATCGTCGAGCCAGAAAGCATTTTTTAGTAAAAAAGCATTGTATTCTGGGGTGTTGTTTTCAGGATTCTCGAGGAAGGTATTGTGCGCTTTTTTCAACATTTCACGCTTGAAATGGATCACTTTTCCGTAATCAACCCGGGTTGCATCGAAATTTTCGCCTGTTTTGAGCTGTGATTTGGTCAGCAAACCTTCATCTGCCAATAAATCGAGGTCGATAAGAATCGGGTTTCCGGCATAAATTGAAAAACACTGATAGGGCGAGTCGCCGTATCCTGTGTGTCCCATAGGTAAAACCTGCCAGAGCTTTTGTCCGGCTTTCTGCAACAGATCGATAAAACCCAGCGCCGAAGCACCCAACGATCCAATGCCATAATTTCCGGGTAGTGACGACGGATGCAGCAATATGCCGCTACTTCTTTTTAACTTCATTTTCTATGTTTTTGTAAAAACTTTGCAAAATAAAACTATCGCTTCGATTTTACAAAGAATCAGGAAGAACATTAAAAGATTTGATTTGGTTACAAGATAAACGCCCGGTTTTATTCAGAAAAACTTAGCAATATGTTTCTTTTTTGTAAAACAGAAGTCAACTGGTTTACAAAATCAGGATTTTGCGAAGGAATGACAAATGATGTTGTTCCCTGTGTTAATTCTGATAATGTTGCTGCATCAAAAACTTCAATATTAAAGGCTGTTAATGCTGAAGTGTAGCCAGCCGGAGTATCGAACCAGAAAAGAGCGTCAAAATCAGGGTCTTTTGTAAGACTGGCATTGAGTTTTTCGTCAACTATCGTCAGGAAGTCCTTTTTCAGTGAGTTTGAAAGACGGTACTGGGTTACATTTTTCACCGAAAAAAGGTCAGGGCTTAGTTGAAGGTAGTTTTGAGCTAACGGGTCTTTGTGCAGGAGCTCAAAAACCGGTTTAAATTCCGGGCTTAGTTCGAGGTAAAGCCGAAAGAGTTTTACTTTTAACTCAAACCGGCCAATGTTTTGCGTGTGGGCAGCATTCATCGCCGATAATTTTTTAACATCATCATCTTTCAAAATTCCATCTTTATAAAATTCTGAAAACTTGGCCGAAAAAAAATTGTAAGGCTTGCCGGAAAGGTCAAAATGGAGATTTTTCAAATCGTTGCAAAATTCTTTTAAGTCGTTGATTTGCAATTTGAAACTTGTGTACCAGGCGGTGTCTAATACCCTTGAGTCGCGATAAAAAAGTGATTTCAGCAACTGGGTCTCGGTTTCATTAATTAGGGTATCGGCTTTTATTTCCTGCAAAAGGAGTTGGTACTTGCCTGACGAAAAAACAACATTTTCAACGGGTTCGTCCATAAGCAGGCTGAATAGCCTTTGAATGCTCAGCCTTGCATTGGCGCGGGCTTGCTCGAGTATGCCGCTCTGAAGGGCCTGTTTGCGCAATTTTTCTTTACACAAAAGTTTTACTTTTCTCGAATCTTCAAAAGGTTCTTTTATTTTTCCGGTAGCGACAACCAATTCAAATCCTTTTACCTGCTTTTCGGGAATGTACCAGGGGTTGATGTCGCAGTCGAGGATTTTTGGTTCAAATTTTCTGAAATAGATGGTCTTTGTCTTTGGGTCGTACCAAAATTTGGTTTCGTTAAAATCCTGGAAGTCTATGCCGGCTTTTACCCAGCCCCTGCCAATGTAAATTATTTCCTTCTTAATTTTTTCCTGGCGGATGCTGTCAGTCCGGTAATCGTGGTAATGATGGGTGAAATTTTTAATTATCCCCGGATTTTTTCTGGTGATGTTCGAAAAAACGTTGGTAGTTCTGTCGTCAGCTGTAAATAAATACCAAAGAACCTGTTCCTCGGTTTCACCTGCTGGTCGTAGCAGCTTTGAATGGGTGAGGGTGTCGGCCAGGAATTTAATCAAAGGAAAATAAAGGTAGTTTTCGGTGTACATTTCAAACCGTTCACCAAATTTCCGTGCAATGTTTCCCTGTTTTATACTCCCTTTCAGGTTGAACCATTTTGCTTTGTTGTCCCGGTCTTCCTCCTTCAGAATATTGATGCCAGCCATCACGTTTAAAAACAGTTCATTGGCTTCGTATTTTATGGTAGTATCGGCATAATCTTCAATCATGCTTTCTTTTAGCGAAGCAACAGCCTCGCCGTAATATTCGGCAGTGACCAGTTGCCCTATTTCTTTAACACTCCTCAGGCTAACCGGTGTGCCTTTAATTTTGGTTTCACTTTTGAACCACGAAAATGGGTCCCAGAATGAAAATGCCACTATCAACGCTGCAATAATGAGGCTTTCGATGATTATTCCGAAGTTTTTCCGAATCATATCAATCATTGTTGTTCCTCCTCTGTAAGTCCGTTTTCAACTTCGGGAATGAGTTGGCCTTTTTTAAAACTGATGTAAATCTCGGTGTAACCCAGGTTTTTGAGGAGGATTTCTAACATTTGCCGTGTTTTTTCCTCGGTGGTTTTCACCACGCCCAGATATTTCAGGTTATTGCGGATATCAGTTTCGGCCTGCTGGAAAAACCTGTCAAAATCTTCCACCGTAAACTTGTTCAGGAAATGGGTATGTGATACTTCTTTGTCGATCCTGTATTTTTCGATCGGATATGAAAAATTAATGACTTCCACATGAGGCAACTGCAGGCTGATCATTTTACCATTAATTTCGATATCTGCTGGTTGAAGGTTGTCGAGGTTTATGCCCGTTTTAATGATGGCCTGCGTGTAAGCCAGAAAATCAGCCTGATTGATTTTGATGAGACCCAGCAATTTCTTGTCGCGGGTAGCAAAAATGGTTTTATCGATGGTAAACTCCGTGGTTGCAAGTTTTGAAGCCTGTTTAACCTTGCTGACTACAAGAGCACGTTTTTCATCCTTGCAGGAAGAAAACATGATGATGGCCAACAAAATACAGATGAATAACTTATGCATGGTCTTCAATAGCAATTTCAAATTTATCGGGCATTATTTGGGTGAGTTTACTCATGGCAATTTTGCTGTTGGTTACATCCTTTAATCCATCTGCATTGATGTCCGACAGCCCCGTTCCAGCAAGGATGCACCCTTTGGTTTGGGTGTAGAAATTTCCTGTGTGAATTAATATCATCGACCGTCCCGGAACATTCAGGATGTGAAAATGATTTTTGTACTGTTCGCTGAAACGTTTGATAACACGGTATTTTCCGGCGGGAATACAACTAACATTTATGCTGTTGTTTTTCCAGGGAAGTTCGAGGGTGTAACACTTGAAAATTTCATGATTGCCGTCAGAAACAATTAATTCCCCCAGGGTTTGTGTATCGTTCTGAAAGGTTCTTTTCAGGGTTGCGGTAATGTTTTGGTTTAACGAAGCACTGAATTCAGCATATTTTTCTTCGAGTTTCAAATCGTATTTGTTTTCGGCGTAAGCCGGACCGTTGTATCCGCGGGCAAATTTTTGCCAGTTCTTTTCGTTCAGGTATTCGAGCAGGCTTTTTCCATCGCGCTTGGTGTTCGAAATGAAATTGATAAATGCTACAAGATGGTTTTTCTCAGTATGTTTATGCGATTCAACAAACGCTTCAACAGATTCAAATCCAGCCAATGTATAATTTTCACCCAAAATCTGAAACTTTCCCCATGAGGTGGCCATCAGTGCCGAGTCGCGATGTATCAAAATGGCCTTATCGAGCCGGGTGTATTCACCGGAGCCTCCAACATAATATTTCTTAGTCCATGATGGGTAAAGGATTTCAGGATAGTCAGCAGCAAATTTTTCTGGACCGAAATCAATTTTACCGTTCTGCTGAAAATCTTTCAGATTCTTCCAGAATTTATGCCCTTCAAACAAGATTTTGGGGCGTCCGTCGGTTAAAAATCCACTTTTCCCTGATTCTACAGCTGTTACAGCGAGTAATGCTGCCGGATCGATGTTATTGCTTTTTGCTGTTGCAATAATTTCATTTGTAGTTAAAAGCTTAATAGAGGATTCGGTTTCAACAGCCTTGCTCACTTCTTGTTCGACCTCAGTGGGTAAGGTTTGCTTTTTTTCCTTTAAAACCTGTTTTAAACCTGAGAGGTGACTCAAGGGTGATTTCATTCCGGTAGTAGCTGTCAACCCCTGTTTTGGTAAAGAAAATTCCGATTCCTTCGATACATTTTCTGGAGCGGTTATCTCATCAGTTTCAGTTGAGAGGGGTGAACCAGTTTCTGGTGATGCGGCGCCGGCGCCTTTATTGAATGGTTTGTTTTTGATGGCATCTTTTGGGCGCAATATTTCGAGTGACCGGCTGCCAAAATAAAACGCAATCATCATCAGGAATGCAGTTTTAAAAAACTCGAAACTATCGTAAATGAAACTATCACCTTCTCTGATCTGAGAATCACCCATCGAATAAATAAAAAGTGACAGCGCTCCAACCATGAGCGTCAGGGTGAGGGTTGCTCTTACAGTTCCCGATGGTAGCCCAAGACTTTCATCTTTGTAAACATTTTCCTGCGGGAAATTTTCGTTCGTATCGCCACATTCTGCCAAGCCGGCATCGCGCATTTTTTCCCTTTTGATCTTTTCAGCTTTTAGCGCAGCCCAGCTTTCGTTGGTCAAACCACGGTTAATGTTGTAAAAATAAATCGCCCATGCCAGGTACCCTACAATAATTCCCAACCAAAGCAAAACCAGGTTGAGGGCAACAAGGCTAAAAATCGATATCTCTCCTGATAACATCTTTGTAAAGCTTAATCCCATTATTAGCAGGATTATTAGCTCAACCAGACCAATTAATCCAATAAAAAGTCGGTTTAACGTGCGCTTTTCGTTTGTTGATCGATGAAGTATTTTGTCCATAGTATTATGGTGTTAATTTATTTTTTCTTTGAACCAGTTTTCGTTTAAAATTTCAAAAATCACCTGGTCGCCCTGTGCTAATCGTATGCTAACCATTTGATAAAGATTTTCGTAGAGGTGTTTTGATTGCGCTGACAGTTCGTTGATATCCTGATTTTTTGTGATGTCGGTCAAAATAATGTCTCCGGTCAGATCATTTCCCAACCCTCCGTAATGAATCACTCCTGTAAGGCCAGCAGGAACCTCAGAAAGATAAAGATGTCCCTGAAAGTTTTTAATTTTTTCTGGATAATCCGATAGTGCTGACAATCGGGCTGAAAAACTTAAATGATATGTGCCGGCAGGAATTCGGCAGTGGGTCGGTTTATCCTCACAAAAATCTTCAATTGTATGGCAGCAAAAAGTTTCTCCGTAAAAAAGTAGCCCCAGGGTAGAATCGTCTTCACTTTGGATTCGGAGTAGCGTAATTTTATGATTGAGGTAGGTAGAAAACCCAGATTGGTCATGATTTAGGGCGGAATGTGCCGCAGGGGTCACTGTTGTATCATGGTTGGGTTTATCGGCGGCTTTGACTCCAAAAGAACCGAATTTTTTTTTAATCCACTCCCAACTTTGTTGTAATATGGCAACAATTGAACCCAGTAATCCTACAATCCAAAGCCATACTTTTTCAAGCAATTCCGGATTATAAAGAAACAGCAGTACAGTGACAGTAATGATGATAACTACCAGATAAACAACAATTCTTTTCATGGAAATTCTGATTAGTCTATCCTGTGCAGAAATTTTTCATAAAAGTAATACAGAATTGTTCAGAATGTTTTTTTTCAATGGCCAAAAAAAAACCTGCCAGTGTTGATGGCAGGTTTTTTAAATATTTTATCAAATTGAAATTACGGAGTGGGAGAATAAATAAACAGTGCATTGGTAACATGATCGTACCAGTCCTGATTGTTGGCTCCGTTACTGCTTGCCCAATCATCAAAATAATCGTAAGCATATTTTAGGGTAAAACGATAAGTCCCGTTATCCGGATCAGGTGGTTCGGCGGGAGCATGTGTAAGATCGGCTTCAATGGCCCACTGGAAATTCGATTTTGGAATATCGAGTCCAAATGGGAAATATTGCCCAAAGTTTACACCCCACATCTCGGTTTTTGGATTTGTTTTGTACCATAGGTTGCCACCAATTCCGCCAGTGGGATAATTAGATCCGTCGTTGGCAGAATCAAAATACCTGAATTGGGGATAAACCCAGTTAAAGGCAATTGTTGTTGGAGGATAACCGGCAAGGTGTACTTCCCTGCGACGGTCGATGTCGGTCCTGATGTCAAAAACTATCAGGAAAGGATTCCAGGTTTGAACATCAAAATAGTCAACAGATTTATCGGTGGCTACCATATTAAGTCTAACCCACAAATTTACTTCGCTCCAATGGGTTCCTGAAATTGTATTCTGATTGTTGGGGAGTAAATCGTCAACAATAATAACTACCTTATCCTGACCCGCTTCGGTGCCGTTTAAATTATAGGTAATATAGCTCATAGTCCTTTGAGAACCGGGAGCTGAAACTGTAAAATCATTTTGCAAAATGGTTGCACTGGGCAACTGGAAAGCAAATCCTTTTTGCAGTGAGCCACCTGTAGCCCTGACGGTAAAGTTACCATATGTTTCAACCAGTTTATCTGATGCATTGGTAACATTGTTAAAACGGTAGGTTATAACGGCATCATTAAGGTCGAAATCACCAATTGATGGCCATAAATCCTCGAAAGCAAGGGTATAGGGTGTGGCAGGCCAGTAGTTGTTGAAGGCTCTTGTAGCATCGTGAGGGTAGTCGTCGTAAACCACACCAAACATCATATTTGGTGCGCCATCGCCATCTGAATCAATGTCTCCAATCCAATCAGGGGATGAAAGATTACCATCCAGAGCAGCGTTGCCTTGTGCATTATCGGTTGTTGCACCAACACCTTCTTCCATTTTCCAGTAACCAGCCATATTAGTGAATGGAGCGGGTACCGATTGTGTGCGATATGAAATAATCTGCGATTGCGATCTGGTGGTAGTCCATAGCCTTACTTCATCAATTAATCCATCGAAGTACGAATCAGGAATATTATCTCCAAATCTTCCAATGTTGAAAGAGTTGACCTCTGTCGGCAAAATGGGTGATGTGCCTGTTTCGGTAGCATCAAGCTGGCCGTCAATATATAACCGGGCCGAATTTGCTGAAACAAAAACAACTGCTACATGATGCCAGGCATCATTCGTAACAACAATACTTCCTTTTTCTTCTTCATTGGTTACATCTTTCTTTGATCTTATGCTTACTTTTCCGTCGCTGCCATTTACGAAAACACCTATCTGGTATTCATCGCTAATGGTGCTGCAATAGCCCATGATGGCCATGTCACTGCCATTTCCAGCTGTTTTTATCCAGGCCTCCATTGTAAATGGATAATCATCAATTGCAGGATCTCCTGTGCTTACAAAATCGTTTTGCGTGTAATCAAAATCAAGTGCGTACTGCGCAGTAGCAACTGATTTAAAATCATGAGGCATTGCGAAGTTGACTGTTGCGTTTACTATATCAACCGTTGTCCCGTTGATGGAAATCTGTGTGACAGTTTTTGCCATTTTGAGCGTGGTGCTGAACACCTCCTCGGTTGACTTAAATTTTAGATAAGCTTCCTGACTTCCTACTGGTGCAATTACTACAAATTTGTCTTTTGCATTGGTGAGCGTGAGGGTTACCACCTGTTGCATGTTCCAGTTAAAGTTTTCACTCACAGCCGATTCTGTTGTATTGTTGTCATCAGGAACCGGGTCTTGTTGAATGTCTTTTTTGCAACTTACAAAAATTGTAAGTGCTAATAAAATTACCAGAATGTTAATTTTTCTCATTGTTTAATCCTTACTATAAAAAATCTTTTTTGCTGGGTTTTTTAAAAAAAACCATATTTCGCAATAATCATACCTCATGCAGGAAATTCTGATATTTAACTGATTTACAGATTCCTTTTTAGATGGATAAAATGAACTGACAATCCAAAAACAAGAATTTGTTACAATATCTGGAATTTTGAGGTCATAATCTGCTCAACATGCGATTCAATGATAAATTAAAAGGAAAACCACCGGTATGATAATTCCTAAAATTGTTATGATAGCACCTCTGCGTGTAATCCCGTTTTTCCCTTTAAGAATGAACAATCCTGTTACCGATAGAATGACCAATCCAATGGCATAAGCATCAGAAAACAATGTCCACCACTTACCAGGATTGTAGTGCAGAAAGTTAAATCCATGAAACAAAGGCCTTCTTTTGATTTTTTCCACCTGGCCTGAACCAGTTGTAACATCAATGAGTGCACTTCCCCCATTAAGAAATATTTTAAGGGTCTCAGGGTTTGGATAATAGTGCTTTTTATAGCTGTCATCTTCGTCGTACTTTTCTAGCAGATCAATTACCTCCTGTTTTGATATTTTTGATGGTAAGGGATGACCAAGTTCAATACTTTTGTTGGTAATGATATAGTTGGGGTTCCAATCATTGATGTGATTTATTGCAATTCCTGAAATCCCATAAATGACACTTGCAGCAAAAAAGAAATAGCCAAGGTCTCTGTGGATGGCCCGGTTCCATTTTCTCCATTTAATTGTTATCATAATTATGCAATTTTTATAAAAAAAGGCCATGGTTCAAAATCATGGCCTTACATTCAATCATGTATTGTTCTTATTTCTTTTCTTCAAAATTACTGGCAATTATCGAATAAAAAGACAAATGATCGACTCCTGATTCAGCAAGCCGGGTTCTGTAATTGTTAATTTGTTCAAATTCAGCATCAACACTTCCTTCGTTGTGTTCATGTCCTTCTTCGCCACGGTGTATTTTTAGTTCTGATTCAGGATTATCAGCCTTTAATTCATTTTCCCATTGTGTCAGGTATGCTTCATCAATACGCAATTCGTCCACAATTCCGGTTACTGTCAGGTCACTGCCTTCAAGTTCAACTGCAAAACTTGCAATTCCATCTCCTGCTTTTACCTGTAATCTTTTTTCAGGATCTTCTCCAATCATGAACATCCTTTTTCCACCCTCCCTGCACACATGAACGGTGGTTCCTGTTATCATAACCTGCTTTCCTACAAAACTGTCGGGTTTACTTAAAAACTCATCGACATTGATCATGGCAATTTCTTCAGTCGCTTTATCCTGAGCAGCTTTGTCAGGGTTGTTACCACAAGCGGTAAAAATAAGTACTGTAAATAGAAAAAAAATTAAATTTTTAAACATGTTACCTCCCTCTGATTAATTTTGTTGATTGTAAAAATTATTTTTTAATAATGTTTGGCTGGCAAAAATATACATTTTGCCTGTAACCATTGTATAAAATTGAGAACAAGTTTTAACAAAAACCAACAGATTAATTATGGAAGAACAAGTACCTGGCATTGGCTCACGGGTTAAACATCCTGAATTTGGAATGGGTGTAATAACGCAACTTACCTCAGAATTTTATGAAATTGTATTTATTGAGCATGGTTGGCGAAAAATATTGCGTTCGTTCAAAAACCTTGAAATTATTGATGCCATGGAACCCGATCATGATGTGGTAAGTTACGAACAGGTCGAAAACATGATGATAAAGGTAATAAAACGGTTTTCGGATCTGCAGGAAACAGTTGAAATGGGCGATAAATGGGCTGGCGGCAGGATTATTTTGCAACCTGGTAGGAGCGACCTTGCTGTTAAGGAAATCCCCATCGACGCATTTTTTCACAAAATTGTAATGGTCCGCGACAGGTTGCGTGTTTTGGAGCAACGCATAAATTCCAGCAACAATCTCGATGATGCTGAAAAAGTTGATATTCAGCAATACATCACCCGGATTTATGGTAGTCTTACCACTTTCAATGTTTTGTTTGCTTACAAATCAGATTATTTTGTTGGTGAGAAAACCAAATAGAAATAGGTATGGCCTTTTCGATGGTTTTGCTTGTTGACTTTTGCAAAATTTCACATTTTGACTGCCCCCATTGGTATTAACATGAGGAATTTCAGAAAATGGGATTGAGAGTAGGGTAAAATTATACCAGGGTTTGTTTCCGCTTCACCTTAATAATCCAGGCAAAAATCAACAGAAAACCCGGGATAATGAAAGGCATGGTAAAAATGAATCCATATTCAATTCCTTGAAAAACAGATGAAAAGGTAATATAGAAGCCCAACACAACTCCGATAAGTGTCAGAAGCGCACCGGCAACAATTTCGATGAACCAACCAACAATGTAGGTCACCAGCGACAATGAAACCAACGTCAACACAAAAAGCAGGTCATACGATGCTCTGGCTTCTTTCAGCAAGGGCAGACCTTCTCCGATAAGAAATGAAATAAAAAAGACCAGACCAAGAAAGCCGGTAAGTCTCCCTGCCCACCGGTATTTTCGAAAGTTTTGCATAGTCCATTCCATGGTTAAGTCAATTTTGTGTTATTGTTCGTAAAGCTGAACTGCACAGGTTTATCAACTTTTTCGTCAAGAAGCGCAAAATCAATCACTTCCATCATACTCGATACATAATGAAAATTTAATCCTCTGATGTACTGTTCACTAATTTCCTTAATATCTTTCTGGTTTTCCTTTGATAAAATAATGCAATCAATTTTTGCTCTTTTGGCAGCCAGAATTTTTTCCTTAATACCACCGACGGGCAATACCTTTCCGCGTAAAGTGATTTCACCTGTCATGGCAATTTTCGGTTTTACCTTCTGTTGTGTAAACAACGAGGCAAGTGAAGTCAACATGGTAATTCCAGCCGACGGACCGTCTTTGGGGGTCGCGCCTTCGGGAATATGTATGTGAAGGTTGTAATTCTGAAATATTTCGAGGTTAATATTCAATTCGTTGCAGTGTGATTTTATGAACTGATAGGCGATGGTGGCCGATTCTTTCATTACATCTCCCAGGTTTCCGGTCAGTGTCATATTGCCTTTGCCAGGACTCAGACTTGATTCGACAAACAATATTTCGCCCCCGGCCGGTGTCCAGGCTAAACCGGTGACTACGCCGGCAATATTGTTCTCAAGGCTTTTTTCGCGCTGAAAATGTGGAACTCCCAATATTTTTACCAGGTCTTCAGGAAGGATGCTTTTATTGTATTCTTCCCCTTCGGCTATGTAACGGGCTCTGCTCCTGATAATCCGGGCAATGTTTTTTTCGAGTAATCTTACCCCTGATTCCCTGGTGTAGTGATCAATAATTTTCTCGATAATTGTTTTGCTGAAACTAATTTGTGATGATTTTAGTCCATGTTCTTTTAATTGTTTTGGAATTAAGTGCTTACGGGCAATTTCAATTTTTTCCTCGAGAAGATAACCGCTAATATCAATTATTTCCATCCTGTCGCGGAGTGCAGGATGAATGGTTGCCAGGGTGTTGGCTGTGGCAATAAAAAGTACTTTTGAAAGGTCGTATTCAATATCGATAAAATTGTCGTGGAAGGTCGTATTTTGTTCAGGATCTAAAACTTCCAACAAAGCTGCTGCCGGATCGCCGTTGATGTTGGCACCGATCACTTTGTCGATTTCATCGAGTACAAACACCGGGTTTGATGACCTGACTTTTTTTATACTTTGAATAATACGTCCAGGCATTGCGCCAATGTATGTCTTCCGGTGTCCACGTATTTCCGCTTCATCACGCAATCCGCCCAGCGACATCCGGATGTATTTCCTTCCCAACGACCTGGCAACCGATTTTCCGAGTGAGGTTTTACCCACTCCCGGAGGACCAACAAGGCAGATGATGGGTGATTTCATATCACCTTTTAATTTAAGCACTGCCAGATATTCGATGATGCGTTCTTTCACTTTTTCAAGCCCAAAATGATCTTTGTCGAGTACTTTTTGTGCGTGCTTTAAATCGAAATTATCGTTGGTATATTCATTCCAGGGTAAATCGACAAGAATTTCGAGGTAATTCAGATGCAGGGAATAATCCATGGCAGCCGGATTGATTCTGAGAAGCTTGGCGGCTTCTTTTTCAAATAGCTCACCAACTTCTTTGGGCCAGTTTTTTGTTTTCGCTTTCTTTCGCAACTCTTCAATTTCCTGATGCTGTGTGGTTCCACCAAGCTCTTCCTGTATGGTTTTCAGCTGTTGGTTCAGGAAATAGTCACGTTGCTGTTTGTCGAGGTCATTTTTTACTTTGTTCTGAATCTGGTTTTTTAATTCGAGCATCTGAAGCTCAACACTTAGTGCGGTTAAAACTTTGTTTGCCCGTTCTCTCAGCTCAGGTATTTCGAGAAGCCTTTGTTTTTCGTCCAATTTTATGTTAAGGTTGCTCGAGACAAAATTGACCAGGAATACCGGACTTTCTATATTTTTGATGGCAAAGGCGGCTTCACTCGGAATGTTGGGCGACATGTGAATAATTTGTATTGACAAGTCTTTGAGTGATGCAATCAACGCCTGAAAGTTTTTGTCCTGCTTGGTATGTTCAGAAGGTTCAAAATTACTGACTTCGGCCATGAAGTAGGGTGTATCGGTGATCATTCTTTCAAGCCGGAATCTCTTTTTTCCTTGTATGATTACGGTTGTGCTTCCGTCGGGCATCTGGAGAATCTTCATGATGGTAGCCAATGTACCTATTCTAAAAAGATCGTTTTCCTGTGGGTCTTCAAATTCAGGGTCTTTTTGTGCAATTACACCAATGGTTTTTTTTCTGCTGTACGATTCTCTTACCAGTTGAATGGATTTATCTCTGCCAACGGTAATTGGAATTACAACTCCGGGAAATAGTACTGTATTTCGTAATGGTAATATTGGTAGAACGTCCGGAATTTGTTCAGCATTCATCAATGCTTCTTCTTCCTGCGAAAGTAATGGAATAAACTCTGTTTCTCCCTCAATCAGGTTGCTCACCAACAGGTTGTTTTCCTTAATATATCCTATCATAAAAAAAGTGAATGGCTATTGCAAGTTCGCCAAATTTCAGGTGGACAAAAAAAATTTGTTAAAGAGATTAGCGTCTGATGTTCTCTCTGGTAAGTTTGGCTACGTGGCGTAAGATTTCTTCATCCTCGAGGTTGAAATCCAGATTGCGGCGTTTATAAACAAGGCGTGCCACATCCAGCGCTCTGTCGATGTCGTAGGGAGCGAATCCGGCAGTACCACCCCAAGAGAAGGAGGCAATGAAATTTCTGTGCAATCCGGGACCAAATACATTGGCACTAACGCCAACCACGGTACCTGTGTTAAAGCTTGTATTAATGGCGCATTTTGAGTGATCACCCATAATTAATCCGCAAAATTGTAAACCAGTTGGAATGAAGGTCCGTCCCGGATAATTCCATACTTTTACTTCATCGTAGGTGTTTTTGAGGTTTGAGGTGTTGGTGTCAGCTCCCAGGTTACACCACTCTCCAATGACAGAGTTTCCTAAAAAACCATCGTGTGCTTTATTGGAATAAGCGAAAACTACAACATTGTTGAGCTCTCCACCTACTTTGGAATAAGGTCCAATGGTAGTAGGCCCGTAAATTTTTGCACTCATTTTAACTGCTGCATGCTCACAAAGTGCGAATGGTCCCCTAATGACTGATCCCTCCATTATTTCAGCATCCCTGCCAATGTAAATTGGTCCTGTTTCAGTATTTATTATGGCTCCTTCAATACGGGCTCCTTCTTCAATAAAAAGCTTGCCGTTACCTATTAACTTGTTCGATTTGCTTAGTTCCTGCGACTTCCTGCCTTTTGTTACCAAATCAAAATCGTCTTCCAGTGCTTTTCCGTTCTTTGTGAAAATATCCCAGGGATAGGTAATTTTCAAAAAACAATCGTTGACTTTAATTTGGTTGATATTTTCGTTTTCTGGTTCTTTTGGGCTGTCAAGGTCTTCAATATCAATATACTGGGCAATAATGCAATCTTCTGCCATCAACAATTCGTTGGGCTTTAACTGATTAATTTTTTCAACTAACTCAGGTGTTGGTAATATTGAACCGTTGATGAGTACAGTATCTTTTTTCTGCAACAGGGGATATTTTTTACTCAGATAACTTTCGGTAAGGGTAGATGTGGCGTGTCCCAACATCCTTTCCCATTTTTCGCGAATGGTTAATATTCCTATTCTGATATCAGCAATTGGACGGGTGAAGGTTAATGGCAATAAATTATTGCGTGAATTGTCATCAAACAAAACGTAATTCATAAATGTGAGGCGAATGTTAATTTTTAACTCTGCTTGCTAAAACAATTTGATTGTTTTGCAAAAATAGGAAAATTAAATTAAATCTGATCATAATAAAAAAAGCCCTCGTTTAAGGAGAGCTTTTTGAAGTTTTTTTAGAATCCAAAAAAAATTATTTCTTGGCGTCAAAATGTTTTTTATACCTGTTCTTAAATTTGTCAACACGTCCTGCCGTGTCAACCAGCTTCATTTTACCGGTAAAATACGGGTGAGAAGTATGTGAAATCTCAAGTTTGATCAACGGGTAATCCTTACCGTCTTCCCATTTAATGGTCTCTTTGGTGGCTGCTGTCGATTTGGTCATAAATGTGTAACCATTCGAAATGTCCTGAAACACCACCGACCTGTACTCTTTTGGATGAATATCTTTTTTCATGTTAAATAACCTTTATGTTTTGGGCGTGCAAAAGTAAATATTCCATTTTAAAAAACAAGAAGTTATGAAAATATTTTATTTCACAAGGTTGGAAAGGAAACTGATTGTGTCGATTCCATCAGCATAGTCCCATAATTCGGGATGCTGGGCAGTGCCAGGCGGTATCGAATTTTTAACGTTTTTGTCAATGCTAACCACGCATTGAATGCGTTGCTCTTTTTGTTGAAGCAATTGATTAAGTTCGCTTACATTGTTGTAGTATTCATAAAAAACCACCGCCGGGGGAGATGCCATCATTTCATCTTCTTTTAGCATGAGGAAGCCATTGTCGAGATGATGCACCCTGTTGACAAGGTACACTGATTTGTGATAATCGTAGTTATTTCTGTATTTGTGATGATTGATTACATCAACATAATCGGACAGGTTTTCGTAAAAACGTTCGAACGAAAATCCTTTTGGGATAAACATCTTTGAAACACTCCGGCACCCAAGTCCAAAGTAGCCGAAAATATCTTCGCCAAGCCCTGTCAGATGTTTATCGGTTTCGGAGCCGGTGAGCACAGCAACACCATTGCGGTTTTTGCGGATGATGTGTGGATATTTGCCAAAATAAAACCCGAAGTAACGGGCAGTATTATCGCTTCCTGTGGCAATGATGGCATCAAAGTTTTCAAGTTTTCCGTTGATAAAATGGATATCTCCGGCAAACGATGGTTCTATTTTTATCAACATTCTCGAAAGCACGGGCAACAATTGGTTGTCGTCGGACGAGAGTTTGGCAAGCAGCCGGTTTCCAGATATCAATACCGAGATAAAGTCGTGAAAACCAACCAGTGGTATGTTACCAGCCATGACAACACCTATAGTTTTTTTCTTTTTGCATTCCAGTTTTTTTAAATCGTAACGGCTGAGCCATTTTTCGATTTTGTTTTTTTGAAGACTCTGGCCAGTGGCGTAAAGTGCAGCTTTCACGCTTGAGGGTGTAAACCAGGGATTGTATTGCGTGCTACTGATAATCAAATCGCGTAACTGGCCAATTTCAGTTTTGAAACTGCGATACAACTCCAGATCAGGATTCCTGAGTATATCGCCAAGTTTGGCAAACGAATCTATTTTGTGTACAATGTTCAATTTCAAACGTATTGTGCTGTTTTTCAACTTTTAATATAAAGGAGTAGCTCCTTGTTATTTTCCACAAAAATAAATGAAAAAATATTCAATCAATAATTCCGTTCAGCCATAAAAAAGCAGTGGTTTATGTTGAAACAATTATTGCTCATTTTATTGATATTCAGTAGGCTGTTAATGGAGGCTCAAAACCATCAATCCGATTTACAAACAATTGTAAACGACAGCCTGGCTAAAACTTTGTTTGGAAACTATTCCGATTCATTGAAAATTTTGACTAACCAGCAGATGGAGACACTGATGAACACTTTTCTTACAGGCAGTGAATCCATCGGATTTCAATTCGATTCGTTGCGGTTTGTAAAATGTGTACAACCCAACAAAGCTGATTTCAGAATCATAACCTGGGTTGTGCCATTGATGGAGAAAAGGTTTTTGTACACTGGTTTTATTCAGAAAATATCAAATGGTCAAGTCGCAGCTGTTGTCAGGCTTGAATCGGGAAAAAGCGGGCCTGACGAAAATAGCAGCTACCAAAAAGACGATTGGCCTTCAGCTGTTTACACACAGATCATTGAAAATAAAAATGACAACGGACGATTTTACACACTGATTGGCTGGATGGGCGGCGGTGAAGGCAAAGCACGCCGTGTGCTCGAGGTATTAACGTTCGACCAGGCCGGTAATCCGGTGTTTGGCGCTCCGGTATTTATCACTGATAATAGCAAGAAATCAAAAAGCAGGGTCATTTTGGAATTTACTGACCAGGTTCCATTTCATCTTGGATATGAACAACAACGCCTGAAAAACGAAAAGAAGAAAAAGTGGATGATCGTTTTCAATCACTTATCGGGAAACAACCCTTTATTCAGAAATTCGTTCAATGCCCTGGTTCCCAGTTATGATAAATTTGACGGCTACTTTTTTGAGGATCATAAATGGCATTTTGTAAATGACGTCGATGTGAGAATGGACGATAAAAATTCGCCCGGGTACAAACCACCTTCCGAAATTGGCCTGGAACCCAAATGACGAATCTGTGAGCAACCTTTTTTTCTAACATTTTCACCTTTTCCCAACTTCGTTCGATTGTTATCATGGGCTTTACATTAACTCCTTAAAACAACAACCGACAAGTAATCCTCCTCTGTGGTAGTTGATGCACGTGCTTTTCGACAAAAGCCCCATTTATTATTCTTAATCAAACCTTTTATACTTTTGCACCTCTAATTTTAAATCAAATGGGAAAATACGGAAAATGGATCGGCGGAGGCCTGGGTTGGGTTTTGGGTGGCCCAATAGGCGGACTGTTGGGTTTTTTATTTGGATCGATGTTCGACGGAATGCAAAGCTCACAATTTGAGTGGCGTCCTCCAATTGGTGAACAGAGCAGCGAACCGCCTTATGAGCGTTACCGGCGACCCACTGCCGCACGGACACAGCCAGGGGATTTCACAGTAAGTCTGATGGTTTTAGCCGCTGCCGTAATGAAAGCCGATGGCAGGGTGTTGAAGTCAGAGCTCGAGTATGTAAAAACATTTTTGCGCAGCCAGTTCCCCGATGAACTTGTTCAGCAAAGCCTGTTGATACTACGCGAAATGTTGGATAAAAATTTCGATCTTTCATCAGTTGCCCAGCAGGTTGGGCGCTATATGGATTACTCTTCAAAATTGCAGTTGCTGCATTTCCTTTTCGGAATTTCACAGGCTGACGGTGTTTCGCACCCGGGTGAAATTGAAGTAATTCAAACCATTGCCAACTTTATGGGAATAAAATCGGGTGATTTTGAATCCATCAAGGCCATGTTTGTAAAGGACAACCAAAATAATTATAAAATTCTGGAAATATCACCCGAAGCTTCGAACGAGGAAGTGAAAAAAGCTTACCGCAAAATGGCAGTAAAATATCACCCTGATAAAGTAGAGCACTTAGGACAAGATATTAAGGAGGCTGCAAATAAGAAATTCCAGGATTTGAACGCAGCTTATGAAGCCATAAAAAAGGAAAGAGGAATGAATTGATTTTTAAGAACGGCTGCTAAAAATGCTGCGCTCAACATGTCCAATTTAGACCTGAAGGGTTTTACTCATTTCAATCTCCGAGCAAAAACATAATGGGTATTTCCAGCCGGCTTCGCCAGGCATTTTCCGAATGATCCGCACCCTGAAATTTTCTGGTCATCCAATTTTTTTCAGAATATCCTTTGCTTTTCAATATTTCATCGGCCTGTATTTGAAAAGGCTCGTACAACGAATCGAGGGTGGCAGTTCCAAAGTCGAAATAGAATTTATGATTTTCAGGTGGCGCTAAATGGTCGTTCAGGTAATCCAGAAACGCAAAAGGAACGGGATTGTTTTCCACCGTAAAAATTCCAGGCCAATGTGTTGAAAGACAGGCAGCCCCGCCAAAAATATCGGGATATTCGCACATGGCATACATCGATATCAAGCCCCCCATACTCGATCCGGCAATAAAGGTATTTTCGGATGCGGAAAGTGTCGGGTAGGTGGTATCGACAAAGGGTTTGAGTTCTTCAACGATAAAATGCAGGTAATTGTCAGAAACAGGTCCTTCGCCCAAAAGGGGAGGAGCACCCTCAAATCTTGTTGCATTCAGCAAATCAGTTATCTGACACTCAGCCATGTATTCGAAAGCTTTTTGCGGGAAATATTCCTGATGCCGCAGTTTTGTATTCCAGATTGCCACAACAATGCAGTCTTTTATTTTGTTGGTTTTTAACAGGTTGCTCAGGGTTTCATCAACACCCCATTCCTGTTTGTTCCATGTAGTGGTTGAATCGAAAAGCATCTGCCCGTCGTGCATGTACAGCACTGCATACTTTTTTTGATTTGAAAACCCATCGGGTAACCAAACATCCACATTTCTGGGCATTACATACTGCGATTGAAAATCGGTGTAGCTTTCGAGGGTACCAGTCGAAATAGCAGGTTTTTGAGCGAAAGTAGCTGATTGAATTAAAAATATGGAAATAAGCGCGCAAAGAGTTTTCATACGAATTTCTTCTGGTTAATTATTAAAAAGTTACTTGTCTTAAAATTGTTTTGCTAACCGGGATTAAGAATTTTTCTTCTGTCGTTCCTTTTACAGGATTATAAAGGACAGCGCTGAATCTGAGTTCACCCGGCAGCTTTTCAACCATCCCGTTCTTGTATTCATAAACCACTTTTTCAACTGATGAATATTTGTAATCCTGAAATCCTGTAGCATAAATCCTGTCGGGAATTTCAACTGGTTCAACAGGCAGGGCAAGCACCAGGGCGCCATAGGTAAACCAGGTTTGATTTCCTGATTCGCTTTTCGCAATATCAGCCTCAAATTCCACAAAGAGTCTTTCGACGCCTTCCCATTTTTTTGTAAACAGAAGAAAACCATCCTTTTCGGTAAAATTGTAGTTGGTCTTTACATTTTTAACCCATGACGGTTTTCTTATTTTCAGCGTAAACCGGAATGGTTTTTCTACCTGAACATCAAAATGAAACGTGTTTTTGTAAGGATAATCAGTCTGCTCGATGATTTTTACAGGATTTCCTGAAATGGTTGTGTTTACTTCTGAAGGTCCAAGCAAGGTGGCCGCAATTTCATTTTTATCTTTCAGCCACATATTTTGCACAAAATAGGGCGTAATTCTTCCGGCATTGGGAACACAGCAAACGGCAACATCCTGGTGGGCTGGCGAATATTTGTAACGCGTCTGCTTGTTTTGAGGGTCTGGTTCACCATTGAGTGTTCCGGTCATTTCATACGAATTGTCGGTTTTCAGGTAGGCGATGCAGCTTTTTTCGGGATGCCTGGCGCCCTGTGCGGCATTGAAAAAAATTCTTTCGATATCATCTGAATATTCAGCATTACCTGATTTTTGAAGCAAAAGGCAGTATGAATCCATCATTTCGTGGATGGAACAATATTCGTAGCCGGTTTTGGTGGCATCAGCAGTGCGCCCAACAATCCATTCATCTCCAATCGGGCCACCAGTTGGTGTGAGGCATTTTTTAATTTTTTCCTGATAAATAGCAAGCGCATTTAGCAGGTATGGGTTTCCTGATGACCAGGCTGCAACGCTAAGCGGCCTGAGATGTTCATAAGTGTGCACACCGTGCCCTGATAGATGAAAATCAGGATTGATAATATTTTCGTATTGTACATCCTTTTCACCAAGGTTGTTTTTTGAATAATCTTCATACAAAAACAGAGCATAGCTCCAATAGTCTTCGTTTCCGGTTATCTGATGCAGTTTATCCAGCACATCTGTAAAAACCAACCCATGACTCACGCCACCCGCCGAGGGTTTGTCAACTTTGAAAGGCGATGATGTGTGGATTGGATAATTTTCCATCACATTTTGTACAGCGCGCTCTACCGACTCCAATACTGCCTGATCATTCGTGAATTCATAATAAGCCAGCAATCCGCGCAGCAATGTGGCCTTCGACCAAAGTTCACCATTTTCATCGTGAAAATTATACCTGAGATCGGGCTGGTAAATACCCAGGTAACCATCTTCGTCCTGCGTAGCCAAAATTCGCTGAACGTATTTCCGAATATTAATGATGTGAGCAGAATCATCGGTCAAAAAAGCATTCCTGATGTAACCATCCCACCAGTTCGATTGTGTTTCGCTGTTCCACCACAGGAGTTGTACCTCCCAACCGGTTCCGTCGATGATGTTGCCCAGATTTTTCGTTTTAACGGTTTTACTCAATCGGTTTTTTCCGTAAATATCGTCGTCCAGAATTAATCCGGGAACAAGTTTATCGAGGTTGCCAACAAAGCCCTCGAGGTCTTCCACCATCTGTTGCCTGATCCACCCTATTGGTTTTATTTCGCCACAGGGTAAAGGCGAATAATTCTCTTTTTTTGGTTTTAGCTGTTTGTAAATATTTTGACTTTTTGTGATGGGCGACATAAAAAACAACGTTGCGATGAATATTACTGTAAAAACTTTCATTGGTTTTTTTGATTCAAATAAACAAAAAATTGAAAATTGCCGAAAAAAAAACTTTTAGGATGAAACGAAAAAAAGCCCCTTCAATCAGGGTTGAAGAGGCTTTAATGCTTATTTTGAAATAATGAACTCAGTCTAAAAACTAATTTTTTGCCTCTACAGCACTAAAACACAAAATTCCTCGAAATGTTATTACATTGGAATTCATTGTTTTGTGTTATTTAGAGCTTTTGTGCCTGCCTGTAGCAGACAGGTTTTTGTGGCAAAATATGAAACATGACCTTTTTAGACTGGACTCAATAATTTATCCTCCAAAATCATCAAACGCTACGTTTTCTTTGGGAACCCCATATTCGTCCAACATTTTAATAACAGCATCATTCATCATTGGGGGGCCGCAAATGTAATATTCAATTTCTTCGGGTTCAGGGTGGGTTTTCAGATAATTATCCAGGATTACCTGATGGATAAAACCTGTGTAACCCGTCCAGTTGTCTTCGGGTTTTGGTTCCGAAAGGGCAACATTAAAAGTAAAATTTGGATTTTCTTTTTGGATTTTTTCAAAATGATCCATATAGAAAAGTTCACGCAACGAGCGGCCACCATACCAAAAGGTTGCTTTGCGGCTGGTTTTGCGTGTCTGGAACTGGTCGAAGATATGCGAACGCATTGGCGCCATGCCGGCTCCGCCGCCGATAAACATCATTTCGCGGTTGGTTGGTTTGATAAAAAACTCGCCGTAAGGCCCCGAAACGGTGACTTTGTCGCCGGGTTTGCGCGAAAAAATGTAGGAGGAACAAATCCCGGGATTTACTTTCATAAATGCACCGGCTTTCCGGTCCCATGGCGGGGTTGCAATGCGGATGTTGAGCATCACAATGTTGCCTTCGGCCGGGTGGTTGGCCATGGAATAGGCGCGGAAAATGGGCTCAGGATTTTTCATCTTCAAATCCCACATTTTAAACTTGTCCCATTCTTCACGATATTCCGGTTCCACCTGAATATCTTTGTAGTCAACCTCACAAGCAGGAACATCAATCTGGATGTATCCTCCTGATTTGAAATCAAGGGTTTCGCCTTCAGGCAGTTTTACTACAAATTCTTTAATAAAGGTGGCCACATTATGGTTGGAAACAACCTCGCACTCCCATTTTTTAATGCCAAAAATTTCGGGGTGCACATGAATTTTCATGTCCTCGCGTACCTTTACCTGGCAGCCAAGCCTCCAGTTGTTTTGTTGTTCCTTTCGGGTGAAATAGCCAACTTCTGTGGGCAAAATTGATCCACCACCTTCTAACACCTGGCATTTACACATGGCACAGGTACCACCACCGCCACAGGCTGAAGGAAGAAATATTTTCTCGTTGGCCAGGGTGGACAATAAACTTGAACCACCGTTCACGGTTATTTCACGTTCATCGTTGATGGTGATTTTAACCGGACCAGAGGGTGCTAATTTTGCCTTGGCAAACAAAAGCATAAAGATTAACAAGAGTATTACTATCAGGAATATCCCGGTAGCAATCAATATCAGATAAAAAATTCCCATTGCTATCATAATCTTCTTCTTTATCAGATTTTAATTCCCATAAAACTCATAAATGCAATTGCCATTAACCCGGTAAGGATAAATGTAATTCCGAGTCCACGCAGAGGAGCCGGAATGTTGGAGTAGCTGATTTTTTCGCGAATGGCTGCAATAGACGCAATGGCCAAAAACCAGCCCACACCTGAGCCTAAAGCATACACCAATACTTCGCTTATTCCTTCATATTCACGCTCCTGCACAAACAGCGAAACGCCTAAAATGGCACAGTTTACAGCTATCAGTGGTAAAAAGATACCCAGTGCATTGTACAAGGGTGGTGAAAATTTTTCGACAAACATTTCTACCAATTGCACCATCGCCGCAATTACAGCAATAAAAATCAGAAAACTTAGGTAGCTCAGATCGAGTTCGGCAAGCGAAGGTGACAACCAACTCAAAGCACCGGCTTTGAGAACATACGTATCGACCAACCAGTTGATTGGCGCCGTCATAACAAGAACAAAAGTTACGGCTATGCCCAGGCCAACAGAGGTTTTTACAGTTTTTGATACTGCAAGGTAAGAACACATGCCCAGAAAATAGGCAAATATCATGTTGTCAATAAAAATTGACTTTACAAAAAGGTTTAATAAATGTTCCATTACTGTTCCTCCTGCAGTTTATGATTTGTCAATCAGTTCGCGGTTTTTACTTCTTTGCAGCCAAATGATCACACCAATAATTATTAGTGCCATAGGTGGCAGAATCATCATGCCATTGTTAACGTAGCCGGCTTCAAATGCAGCTTTTGGGATTACGTCGTAACCATAAAGTTTACCTGAACCAAATAGTTCGCGGATAAATCCCACAGCAATCAGGATTGCTCCATAACCCAGCCCGTTGCCTATTCCATCCAAAAACGATGGCCAGGGCTTGTTTCCCATCGCAAAAGCTTCGAGGCGCCCCATCAAAATACAGTTTGTTATGATCAACCCTACAAATACCGACAACTTTTTGCTTACATCGTAAACATAAGCTTTCAGAACCTGGTCAACAATGATAACCAATGTGGCAACCACCACCAGTTGAACAATTATTCTGATCCTTGACGGGATGGTATCGCGTAATAATGATATGATCAGATTGCTGAAAGCGGTCACAATGGTTACCGACAAGGCCATAACAATGGCGGGTTTTAACTGAACTGTTACTGCGAGTGCCGAACAAATACCAAGCACCTGCACTGTAATCGGATTGTCGAGATTGACCGGATTTTTGAGTAATTTGATGTTTTTGGCCGAGAATAATGCTTCACGTTCCTTTTTCATGTTATTGCTCATATCTTGCCTTTATTTTTAAAATATTCCTGATAATTAATCAAACAGTCTTTAAGCATGGCTTCAAGGCCTTTACTGGTAATGGTGCCTCCTGAAATGGCATCCACGTTATGCAGGTCGCTGTCGCTAACGCCACCTTTAATAACACCAACGGAAACAAAATTGCCATCGGATTTAAAAAGCTGTTTGTTGACAAATTGTTTTTCAAAAAGGTCGGTGTTAATTTCGGCTCCAAGACCCGGTGTTTCGCCTTTATGGTCGTAAACAGCGCCGTAGATGGTGTTGTAATCATCCTTTAGTGCTATGTATCCCCAAATCGGGCCCCAAAGACCTTTGCCCCTTACGGGTACAATGGTATAGTTCAAACCATCTTCGAGTGTTGCAATAAAAACAGGAAGCTGCTGTTGCTCCGCTGGTTTTTTCAATTCCACTGCCAGTTCTACCGAAAAGGCATCAACACCTTGCAATTCTTCACCTTTATTATTAATGGTCAAAGTGTGGGTGATGTATTTTTGGTAAAGTTCGATTGCATTCGTCACTGTAGCGTCAACATGAACAGAGGCCAGAATATTCTGCATTTTTTCGATGCGGATGTTGTCCTCCTGTTTCGATTTCAAACCCATGGCAATAAAAGTCAGCGATACGGCCACCAGTACCACCATAATGGTTGAATAAATAATAATGTACTTATTGCTGTGCTGCATCTTTACATGATTTTATTTGTTAACAACTAGTTTCGTTCGTTTAAGCCTTTTGGAAATATTGGCCTGAATAACGTAATGATCAATCAACGGGGCAAAGGTGTTCATAAGCAGGATGGCTAGCATCATACCTTCGGGATAGGCAGGATTTAAAACCCTTATCAGGATGGCCATGATTCCAATCAAAATTCCGTAAATCCATTTGCCTCGGTTGGTCTGTGCAGCGGTAACCGGGTCAGTAGCCATAAATACCGCTCCGAAAAGGAAACCACCCATCATCAGATGAGTGAGTGGGTCGATTTTCATGTATTCGTTGGCAGCCACAGCGTTGAAAAGCAAAGTTATTCCAACAGCGCCCAACACAGTAGCCAACATAATGCGCCAACTTCCAATTCCGGTAAAGAGGAGAATGGCTGCTCCAATCAATATGGCAATTTTTGAAGTTTCGCCAATAGAGCCGGGAATCGTCCCGATAAACATATCCATCATGGGGGGAATTTTGTCGAACATTTCAATTCCTGCGTTTCCTAATGGAGTCGCTCCTGAGAAACCATCCACCACTTTATTTCCCTCATTCAAACCGTAAACCCACACCTTGTCGCCACTCATTTGCGCCGGGTAGGCAAAAAACAGAAATGCGCGGGTCAGGAGGGCTGGGTTAAAAATGTTCATGCCCGTTCCGCCAAAGGCTTCTTTACCAATAACTACTGCAAATATCGTAGCCACAGCTACCATCCATAAGGGAGTCGTAACAGGCACGATCATTGGAATAAGGATGCCGCTGACCAGAAAACCTTCGTTCACCTCATGTCCGCGGTATTGGGCAAAAATAAATTCAACAGCTAACCCTGAAACATAGGATACCACAATTAATGGGAGGGTTTTTAATAACCCAAACCAAAAATTACCAAACAAAGTGGATTGTTCGCCAACCGACATGTGATACTGATAGCCAACATTCCACATACCAAAAAGCAATGCCGGAATAAGCGCAATGATTACCACACTCATCGTACGCTTCATATCAATGGAGTCGCGGATATGACTTCCTTTAAAGGTAACCTTGTTGGGAACAAACAAAAATGTTTCGAAAGCATCGAAGGTGGATCCAAATTTTTCGAATTTTCCACCTTTTTCAAATTTCGGTTTATTCTTATCAAGAAATTGTCTTAATGTTTTCATTTATAATCCATTCAGAATGTTTGTTAATTCATTTCTTTTCTCAGAAAATCCAATCCTTCGCGCACAATATCCTGCATCTCGGTTTTGGATGTATCGATAAATTCGCACAATGCAAAATCCTCTTCATCAACTTCGTAAATACCCAGATTTTCCATCTGGTCAATGTTTTTTGCTAAAATTGCCTTGAGAAGCTGCATGGGGTAAATGTCGTAGGGAAACACCTGTTCGTATTGTCCGGTCATCACAAATGCTCTGTGCCCACCGTGTAAATTGGTGTCGAGCCTGTATTTTTTCTTCTTTGATCCCAGCCACGAAAAGAAAGTCCTGGAAAAACTGAATTTTCCCAGTCCCGGCAACGCCCAGCCAAAAAACTCGTGATAATCCCCTTCGGGAAGAATGGTTAGTTGTGAATCGTAAAACCCAAGATAACCCTCACGGTCTATTTTTGATCCTGATAGCGGATTTCCGCTGATGAATCTTAATTTGCCGGCAGAGAGGTTGTTTTGGGTGAGGTTACGGGCACTTGCACCAATTTTTGTTTTAATGTACTGTGGCTTCAATACTTCCGAACCGGTCAGGGCTATTATTCGTTCAGCATCAAACCTGCCTTCTGTAAAAAGTTTACCGATGGTCAGAACCTCCGAAGGGCGAACATGCCACACAATGTCACCTTTGTTGATTGGATTTATTTTGTTGATCTGAACACCCACATTTCCTGCAGGATGCGGCCCTTCAAAATAGGTAATCTCGACATTTCTACAATCTCTGAAAACTGTGGAAGCATTTTTTGCATCCCTTAGGTTTAAATGAACTTTTCCGTCGGTGAGCTTTCTTAATGCGTTAATTCCGGCCTGAAATATTTGGCTCTTTCCTTCCACCACAAGGTTGTAGTCGGGCGCGAGAGGCGCTGAATCGAAGCCTGGAATGAAAATGGCTTTTGGCAGGTCGTCGGGATTGGCAATGACGTTGTATGGCCTTTGCCTTATCATTGGCCATATACCGCTGTCCAGTAATTTTTCAGTAATTTGGGCGCGGGTAAGTTTGTCAGGATCGGTTTTCCCAAAATCAATAAAATCGTTGGTTGAACCGGCCTGAATTTTTATTTCCAGCAGAACACGTTTTGCTCCACGTCTCAACTCAACAACAGTGCCACTTACCGGTGAAGTGAACTTGATGTTTTCGCGGTACTTGTCATAAAAAAGTGGTGTGCCGGCTTTCACAGTGTCTCCCTCACTTACCAGAAGTTTGGGAAAAACCCCGTGAAAGTCGGTGGGCTTAATGGCAAACATTCCGGCATCAATTTCCGTAATGTTTTTAGCAGCCTCCCCAACAAGGTTAATGTCAAGTCCTTTTCTAATTGTTATTGTTTTTGACATATCAATTGGTTAATAAATGCTGTTATTCCGATAGCAAAAGATGATTGAAAAACGCTTGAAAAGCGTTTGCAATAATAGAAATTAAATTTTATTCAGGACGTTGATTTGTTATTATTTAACCTTAAAAATGTTAATATCAAACTATTTTATTGCCTTTTTTGTATCGTGAACTTCCCTGTGTTCGCGGGATGGGTTTTTATCAAATTCTTTCTCAGGAAACCAAAGGCAGAATGTTGAAGTTTCGAAAAAGCGTTATTTTTGAAAAAATTATAACACCGGATAACAACTCCAATCAAATGAAACTGACCTATTTTGTTTTATTGCTAACAGTGGTTTTTCTATTGGCTGTAAATGTTAGAAAAGCCCCCGCACAGGATGATTACTATGAGGAAAATTATCTGAGAAACGCAAACTTTGTTTACAAAAAGAATATCAAAACTGTATTGATGCACAAGGAAGGTTTTGAAATGTCCGACCCCGTCGTATTGCTCAATACCGATGAACGGCTTGTGTTTTCGTTTGACGATCTGGACGGTGATTACAAAAAATATGAGTACACCATCGTTCATTGCAATGCCGACTGGATGGAATCGGATTTGGTTCCAAACGAGTACCTCGAATCGTTTGCCGACGATTACATCGACGATTACAGTTATTCAGTCAACACCATTCAAAAGTACACGCACTATCAGGAAATAATACCAAACGATGTGATCCGGTATCGCTTATCGGGTAACTATCTTCTGAAGGTTTACACCGAAGGCAACCCCGATGATGTGGTGCTAACGCACAGGTTTTTTGTTCATGAACCAAAAGTTAACCTGCCTGTACGGGTTAAAATGTCGACGAATGTCAGTGAACGTAATTTCAAACAGGAACTTGTTTTTTCGGTTATCCCACAGGGAATACAGGTAGTTGACCCTTACCGCGAAATCTTTCTTACTGTTCAGCAGAATGGACGCTGGGACAATGCTGTGACTGACCTGAAACCAAACATGATTGTTGGAACAGAATTAAAGTATGATGATGTTGGAAAGTGTGTTTTTGATGGTGGCAACGACTATAGGTATTTTGATATGAAAAGCCTGCGCTACAATACTTTCAGAGTTCAAAGTGTTGAATTCGACCCGCAGAAAGGTTATCAGGTTTACCTGCACCCCGATGTTGTCAGAAACAAAAATGTTTATCACTACATTCAGGAAAGTATCAATGGTAACTTTTTTGTAAAGACTGAAGACATGAATTACAGTGAAACCGAAGCTGAGTATGCAACCGTTCATTTTACACTGCCTTATGATATGCCACTGATACAGGGAAACCTTTACCTGATGGGCAAATTTACTGACTGGCAGTTTTTAAAGGAAGCTGAGCTTTATTACGATTACAACGAAGCTGCCTACAAAGCCGAATTTTTCTTAAAACAAGGATTTTACAATTATCAGTACCTTATGTTGCCCAACGATTCAAAAGTTGGTCAGACAGGATTGGTAGAAGGAAATTTTTTTGAAACCAACAACGAATACACCTTTTATGTTTATTTCAGGGCAAGGGGTTCACGATACGACAGGCTTGTGCTGGTTCAAAAGGTTTTGGCACATCCTGAATGACAGTTAGCTGTTTTTGGAAATCTGTTTTTTTGAAAAGAAAAATAAAAAAAAGGCTGTCATTTGACAGCCTTTTTTTTGGGGTGCAAGATGGGGCTCGAACCCACGACCCTCGGAACCACAATCCGATGCTCTGACCGACTGAGCTACATGCACCATATTACCTGATTCGGAGTTTTACCAAATCAGGTCGCAAAAATAAATATTTTTCAAATGATGTGAACATCCACCGTAAAATTCCTGTGTAGTTTTTTTTCTGAAAAAAAAGGATCAGAAAGACAAATGATTACAGTTTCCGGCAGGTTTTTTCAAGCCACACACTCCTTTCAGAATATGGTATTTTATGGCAAAATAAAAGTCGAGGCCGTAAAAATCGTTCAGCCCGAAAAAACCACCAAGTTTATCAGTTCCTATGGTAAAATAGTTGAACCGGGCATAAAGTCCGATGCGTGGAGCCTGAAAATTGTAAAGCGAAACAGGAATCCCAAATTCCAATGTGGGTGTTTCGTACCGCAACGAAATCAATGCCTGTGAAGGTCTTTTAATCTGAATATCGTTTAATCGGAGAGGAATTACTGCAAGTGCAGACAAATACCATTTCGGAAAATACTGAATATCGCTTTGAAAGCCTAACGCTGCAGGAAGCCCAATGGCAAAAGATCCACTGCTGCGGGTTGAAGCCGAATCGCCTGTCAGCTCGTAACTTATCTGGCTGATTACCTGATTGAGATTTTCATATTCGAGGCTTTCTATGTCGAGCCATTCTGTATTAATATTCTCATATTCATGGAGTTGAATATTTTTTTTAAAAATTACATTACCAATATCCATGATTGAAAGACCAATTTTATAGAGGTAATCGTCATAAGGTTTTTCACATGGCCGCCGGTATCGGAAATTATCGGAGACAAATCGGTTTTTTCTGAAAGTAATTCCGATATCGCCTGCCCATCCGCTACCTTTAAAATCGTTGACTCCCGTAGGATAATAGATGCTGTCGTAATTCAAGGGCGCCGAAAAAGCTGCTGCGGCATCAAGGCTTTCGATATCAAGGTTGTATATTAACTCCGACTGCAGCGAATCGGAATCAAGCGTGTAATTGATGTTGTTGCCCTGAGCATAGCCGCCAGCCCAGGCATATAATTTTCGGATGTTGGCTCCAAACGAAATCACATTCCGACCCTTTTCGCTAAGAATTTGTGAGTAGTGTCCGCCAACTTCCCACCATGAAACAGCAGCAGTTGCAAATTCACTATGAACAACATTGGTTCCCAGCAGGGTGTCATAATCAATCCCTTCAAAGGCCAAAACTGCTGTCTCATAAGGCAAATCATCAATGGATGTTATGGTGGATACTTTTGAAAAAATACCAAAAGTATGTTTGCCCATCGACATCGAAAATCCAGGTCCGAAAACATCTGCTTGTACAAATCCGTCAACAGACTTCCATTCGGTACTGTAATCCAAACCCTCTCCCTTGATTTCTGCGGATGGAAGTGATGGTTTCTTTTTTAGAAAATTTAACAATTTATAATCCTCTTTATGGATGAACAGAAAATTGTTGTCAAAAAAAACACCTCCCGAAAATAAATTTACATCGGCAAACAATTTTGAATTGGAGGTTGATGACGGATTCAAAGAGACCGAATTGATGCCTGCATAGTTGCTGATCGAAATTCCTGTTTTCAATTGTGCCATTGCCTGAAATGGCAGGAACATCCAATACATCAACATCAGATAAAAAAATGATGAGAATTTAAAAATCCGAAATAATGCAGAAAATGTACCTCTAAATGTCAAAATTTTAAGTAAGAATGTCAAAAAAAAATGTCGGATAAATAAATGAAAAAAATATGAAAAGTCAATCCCCAAAATATTACTTTTCACTTGAATATCAGTCTGTACATTGAATAAAGGTTGCCTGGCGTCAAATTTAAACTTTTCTAACATTTTAGTTTTCAGCACCAAAATTAAAATCTTTTACTTTTGGCCGTTTTAAAAAAGTTTTACCATGGAAGTAACCAGAATTTTCGACTTATTGAACCGCTACCAGGAATCTTACATGAAAGATGATGTTCTGGCAGCAAAGAAGAACGGAGAATGGATCAGGTACAGTACCCGTGACTATGTAAACTACTCAAACTACTTTAGCTATGGCCTGCTTGCCATGGGTTTCAGTAAAGGTGAAAAAATTGCCACAGTAACCAACAACCGTCCCGAATGGAATTTTGTTGATATGGGGATGATGCAGGCTGGAATTGTGCATGTGCCTATTTACCCGACAATCAGCGTTGACGAATACAAACACATCTTAGGACATTCGGATGTGAAAGGAGTTATTATTTCTGATAAAACGTTGTATGCCAAATTAAAAGACCTGGTTGTAACAATTCCATCCATAGAGTTTGTTTACAGTTTCAATGAAATTGATGGTGTGAAAAACTGGATGGAAATTGTTGAAACGGGCAAGGCTGAAGAAAATAAATGGAGAGAAAAATTAGACGAAATCAGGGAAAATATTAAACCTGATGACATTGCTACACTCATCTACACATCCGGAACTACCGGATCATCGAAAGGGGTAATGCTTTCTCACAGAAACATAGTGACCAATTTTGTTGCTACCTCCAAAATACAACCCCTCGATCACACCCATAAAGTATTAAGTTTCCTGCCTTTGTGCCACATTTATGAGCGAATGATGAATTATCATTTTCAGTACAAAGGCATCAGCATTTATTACGCTGAAAATCTGGGCACCATAGCAGATAACCTCAAGGAAATAAAAGCTGACGGGTTTAACACAGTGCCAAGGCTTTTAGAGAAAGTGTACGATAAAATTGTTGCCAAAGGCAAGGATCTTCCGGGGTTGAAAAAGCAGATTTTTTACTGGGCTCTCAACCTTGGGCTCAGGTACGAACTGAATGGCGCCAATGGTGCCTGGTACGAGTTTCAGCGAAAACTGGCCGACAAACTGGTTTTCTCGAAATGGCGTGAGGCTTTTGGCGGACAGGTAAAAATTATTGTTTCAGGCGGCTCGGCGCTGCAGCCCAGGCTCGCCAGGCTTTTTTGGGCAGCCCAGATGCGGGTTATGGAAGGCTATGGTTTAACCGAAACAGCACCAGTACTGGCTGTAAATCACGCAGTTTACCCCAATGTAAGGTTTGGTACAGTTGGTCCGGTACTCGAAGGTGTGACTGTAAAAATTGCCGAAGACGGCGAAATTTTGTCAAAAGGCCCCAACCTCATGCTTGGTTATTACAAAGACCCTGATTACACAAGCCAGGTGATCGATAGCGAAGGATGGTTTCATACGGGCGACATCGGTGTTATGGAAGATGGTAAATTCCTGAAAATTACCGACCGCAAAAAAGAAATTTTCAAACTGTCAGCCGGAAAATACATTGCGCCTCAGTTAATAGAAAATAAGTTCAAGGAATCAAATTTTATCGAACAAATTATGGTTGTTGGTGAAAATGAAAAATTTGCAAGCGCCATCATCGCCCCCAACTTCAACCATCTGCATTTTTGGGCCTCCAAGCACAAAATCCATTACCGCGACAACTGCGACTTGGTAAAACAACCTGAAATAATTTCACGAATGCAGAAAGAGGTGGATAAAATAAACAAAAGCCTGGGTGAACATGAAAAAATAAAGCGTTTCAGAATGGTTTGCGAAGAATGGTCGCCCCTTACCGGAGAACTGTCACCTACGCTTAAACTCAGGCGCGCTTTGCTGTATGAAAAATATGATGCCATCCTCCGCGAAATTTACCGCTACCCTAAAAACGGCAACGGAACAACAAAATAACCCCCAACCCGATTTTTATACTTCATGAACAATCCTGTTTTAGACTATCTTCAGTCGATTAAAGGTCATATCCTCGAAAATTCGCCATCGCCGCTAAGTGTTTGGTTGAGAGGACGACTAACCGATGTTTCGTATGGAAAAGCAAGCGTTGAATACATCGTAAGAAAGGAAATGACCAACCCGCTTGGAACACTTCAGGGAGGTATGTTTACAGCCATGATGGATGATACATTAGGGGTTGCAGTGTATAGCCTTGGTAAAGACAAATTTTACACAACTGTAAATTTTTATGTCGATTACCTCGAAAGCGCTATCGAAGGCGAGGCCATTACAGTAACCGCTGAAGTGTTGCGACAGGGCAACACAATGGTAAATGTTGAAATGTGGGTAACAAATCGCAATTCAAAACTAATTGCCAAAGGAAACAGCAACCTGGTATCGAAAACTATTGAAGGATTGATTTTACCCCGGTTCGAGGGATTTGAGAAGAAATATCCGGGGCTTTCTTAATAAAACAATCCCTGAACTTCTTTTTTTACAAACAAAATGGTTTCAGCTACCAGGTGAGGGTATCCGGCCTCTGATTCGAGTAAACGTTGTCCGAATTGAGTGGCTGTACAAGTGGCCTCACATTCAGCGGCTGTTTTGATAATTCCCTGAATAACCGATTCTTTGGTCATTTTTACGAGGTTCCAGGCCTCATTGCTGACATAAATCTGTTGGGTTATGTTGTGATCAAATTCCTGCCTGATTGCTCCAATCAATTCTTTTTCGAACTGCAATGCATTGATGTTTTGAAGGTCAAACCTCAATACTGCATTTGCCGGCGTCATTCTCTCCAAAAATAGGATAATCCGTTCGTAAGCCTGTAACTTCAGGGCTAAACTCGACTTCAGACTTTCCAGTTTTATTTGTTGTGTCATTTTATCCTTTTCATTTTTCAGAAAATGGAATATTGTAAATATGCAGGCGCCACCCACTAAAATGGCCGGCAAGCCAATTTTAAATATCTCCAGTGTTATGTTCATCTGATTTTTCTTTTTAAGTAAAACCACCCGAAGGCCTTAAATTCCTTTAACCTAACAACCTGATAACATTTGTCAGAAAAAGATGGCATTAAGAACCCGGATGATAATAACTTTTCATACCTGTAATTATTTTAAGCACCTGTCTTGTCCAAAGATAACTTAATACAGGTAATAACCTGGTTTGCACTACATTTCTGGCAATTAACCTTACAATCATTGTCATGGTACCATATTGAGCCGATCTTTTTAATCATCTGAATGTTTGTGAATTGTGCCAATCGTACGAATTTAAAAGCTTAAAGCACAATGTTTTTTATTTCTACAAAAAGGAGAAAATTTCTCTTTATTAATGTCATGAAAAACAACAGTATTTTAGCGATTTTTCTACTTTTGCCAGTCTCACAAAAAACCAGAAAAAATGAGCTACGAACACTTATCAGACCGTGTAAAAAACCTCAACGAATCGGCTACTTTGGAAATGACCCGTAAAAGCCGTGAATTAAAGGAAGCTGGAAAAGATGTTATCAATCTGAGCATCGGCGAACCCGACTTCAATACACCTGAATGTATTAAAGATGCTGCTATTGAGGCTATTAATAAAAATATTACACATTATCCACCGGTACCTGGATACAAGGAGTTACGCAAAGCAATATCCGATAAACTGAAAAAAGATAATGGACTTGATTACAGCATCGATCAGATTATAGTTTCTGGTGGAGCCAAGCAGTCGATAGCCAATGCATTTCTTTGTCTGGTAAATAAAGGTGATGAAGTGCTGATACCCGCACCATACTGGGTTTCGTACCCCGAAATGGTAAAGTTAGCCGAGGGCGTGCCTGTCATTCTGCCAACAAGTATTGCAAACGATTTCAAAGTAACTCCCAAACAGGTCAAAGACGCTATTACAGCACAAACCAAGGTGTTCATTTTCAGTTCACCCTGCAATCCCTCCGGGTCCTCCTACACCCGTGATGAATTGTACGAATTGGCCAAAGTGTTGGCCGAAAAGGACGATTTGTATGTAATTTCCGACGAAATTTATGAGCTCATCAGTTTCAACGGTAAACATGAGAGCATCGCTCAATTTGACTTTATAAAAGACCGCGTTGTAACCATTAACGGAGTATCGAAGAATTATGCCATGACGGGATGGCGCATTGGATACATGGCCGCAACAAAAGCTCTGGCCGCAGCCTGCAATACCCTGCAGGGACAGTACACCTCAGGGGCTGCATCCATTTCGCAGATGGCCGCCCTCAAAGCCCTGCAAACTGATCATAACACGTTGGCCGAAGTTCAGGAAATGAAGCAGGCTTTCCTCGAAAGGCGTAACCTGGTTTTGCGAAAGCTCAAGGAAATTCCAGGGATTATTTCCAATGTACCCAATGGGGCATTTTACGTTTTTCCTGATGTGTCGTTTTACTACGGAAAAAGTGATGGTAATACCGTGATTCGCGATGGCAACGATTTGTGTCTCTATCTGCTCGATAAAACCTATGTTGCACTTGTTGCCGGTGACGCTTTTGGTGGTTACAATCACATCAGGATTTCCTATGCTGCCTCCACGCAGGAGTTGGAACGTGCCTTAGACAGAATTAAGGATGGTTTATCGAAATTAAAATAACCAATCGAGCTACTGTTTGGCTCTCAACCGAGTAACCCACGATGCCAAAATACACTGAAAAGGAAATCAATGTTTTTTTTGAAAAAATTAAAGGCCTAAACATTGTCATTATCGGCGATGTGATGATTGATTCGTACCTATGGGGCAACGTTGATCGCATCTCGCCCGAAGCACCCGTTCCTATTGTTGCTGTCAACAAAAGAGCCAACAGGTTGGGTGGTGCAGCCAATGTTGCCTTGAATATCAAAGCCATGGGAGCCGCACCCATATTGTGCTCAGTGATTGGCAACGATAAACAGGCTGAAATTTTTGATGAACTTTTGCACGAAAACGAATTATCAAGGGTTGGAATTCAAAAAAACAGCAACAGAATTACTACCACCAAATTCAGGGTTATTGGCAATAATATGCAGATGCTAAGGGTTGACGAAGAAATGGATACTCCTTTGCTACGCAGCGATCAGCAAAAATTCATTCAGAATATCCAGGCAATTTTTAATCAGCATAAAATTGATGCTGTTATTTTTCAGGATTACGACAAGGGGGTCATTACACCCGACCTGATAAAAAAGGTTAATCAGCTTTGTGCCGAAAACAACATTCCTGTAGCAGTTGATCCAAAAAAACGAAATTTTGAGGCCTACCGCAACCTGACTTTCTTTAAGCCTAACCTGAAAGAACTTCGTGAAGGGCTTGGGCTTAATTTTGATAAAAGCGACTTTAGCAGTTTGCGCAAAGCAGTTCGAAAACTTCATCAAAAGCAAAATCTCCGTATCATCCTGGCCACTTTATCCGATGCCGGCGTGTTCGTAAGTCAGTGGCTTGAAAACGATTCGTTCGAGGATTTTCACATTCCGGCACATCTGCGCTCGATTGCCGATGTTTCAGGCGCCGGCGATACCGTTGTCAGCCTGGCTACTATTTGTCTTGCACTTGGAATGAAGCCCGCCGAAGTGGCCGCCATCAGCAATTTAGGTGGAGGCCAGGTGTGCGAAAGCGTTGGAGTCGTACCCGTGAATCCCGAAAAGTTAAAAAAGGAAATGTTATCACTTGATTTTTAGCCTTCAATCCCTTTTTTTATGACCCTGGTTAAATCTAACGAAAATCCGGACCAAAACTCAGAGGCGCCGGCTCAATCAGAAAAGAAAGAAATGGTGCGGCAAATGTTTAACAATATTGCCCATCGCTACGATTTTTTAAATCATTTTCTATCCCTCGGAATCGATCATTTGTGGCGGCGCAAAGCGATGAGAATCATTCATAGGTGGCCGCACCAGACAATCCTCGATGTTGCATCGGGAACCGGCGACATGTCGATACTTGCTGCAAAAATGGATGCCAAAACCATTGTTGGTATCGATATTTCGGAAGAAATGCTTGAAATTCAACAGCGTAAAGTCATAGAAAGAAAACTGACAGGTAAAATTCGCGTTCAGGTGGCTGATGCCGAAAACCTGCCTTTTGATGCTGAAAGTTACCAAATTGTTATGACAGCTTTTGGTGTCAGAAATTTTGAAAATGTCCAGAAAGGGATCAATGAGTTCTACAGAGTTCTTGTAAATGGCGGACATGTGGTGATTCTCGAGTTTTCGAAACCTGATGTTTTTTTGGTTAAAAATATCTTTCGGTTTTATTTTTCAACCGTTTTACCATTCCTTGGAAAATGGGTGTCGAAACACAAATTTGCTTACACTTACCTTCCTGATTCAGTGGACAATTTTCCATCAGGCGCTGGTTTTGTAAAGCTTTTAGAAGATGCAGGTTTTGTTGAAACCAATCACAGGAAGTTAACATTTGGTATAGCTTCCATTTACACCGGTAAAAAATAAAAGCCGGGTCATCTCGTTATTCCGATAAAATTTTAATACCGCACCACTGGATGATCATTAAGGTTTGGAGGTTATTTTTTGTACTCAGCTTCATTTTCACCACCCAGTTTTTGTATTCACAAGTAAACAAAGTACCCAATTTAAAACTGTACGACTTCGAGCCGTATCATTTTGGGTTTATTCTGGCAGCCAACCAGATGGATTTCATCGTGAAACAGAAAAGCGACATCTTCGACAGGATTTACACCGGGAAACAACTTCCCGAATTTGATATTGGCATTGCAAATGTTGATTCAGCAAAGGTTTTTGGAATTACCAGCCTGCCAGCTTATGGTTTTACAGTGGGTATTGTTGGCGACAGAAGGATTGGAAATTATTTAGACCTCCGGTTTATACCCTCGCTTGCTTTTGGTACCCGTACACTTAGTTACACTACCCGCCTGTTTGTTGAATCTGATTCTTCAACAAAGGTGTTGAGCCAAAAAGTCAACTCAACCTTTGTTGAATTTCCACTGTTCCTCAAATTCAAGACCGAAAGGGTGCATAATATCCGGCTGTACGTCATTGGTGGTGTAAAATACAACATCGACCTTGCCTCGCAAGCCAATAAAACCGAACAGGACAATTATGAACCAAAACTTTTCAGAACTGATACCTACTTTATGTTAGGTTCGGGAATAGATATTTACATGAACTGGTTTAAATTCGGAATTGAACTTTCCATGTCCTACGGTATTCGTGATATGCTGCTTCGTGAAAACAACCTTTATACCGAAGGTATCGAAAGTTTACGATCGAAAATATTTATGTTTACTTTTACTTTCGAATAAAATAAACCGAAAATGAACATGAGCAACGATACACACGCTCTTTTTCAGTCAATCGTGTCGAAAGCTTCTCTGAAACAGGATGTTTATCAAAATACCTACACCACTTTCAATAAGTTTAAAACGGTAATTAAAAACCTGGTATCAGAATATCAGCAGGCCAGGGTTCAGTCTTCTCACAACATCCCGTTTGAATACCGGAACAGGGGTGAATTTGTGGTCGAACTCAAGTTTGCCGGAGACATTCTGATTTTCATGATGCACACCAACATCTTTGAGTTCCCCCGCAGCCACGATGTCATGAAAATGCCATACATCTCTGAAGACCCCGATCGTTCTTACTGCGGAATCATCAATATTTACAATTTTCTTGGCGATTCGTTCAAATACAAGCGAATCAACGACATTGGCTACCTCATCGGACGGGTTTTTATCAACAAGGATATGCACTATTTTATCGAAGGTAAACGCGAAATTGGATACCTGTACCGAAGTTTTGATATTGCTTTGCTTGATGACCAGGCCGCCAAAAGCATCATTACATCAGCCATAAAATACACCCTGAATTTCGATTTGCTTACACCTCCATACGAAGAAGTGAAAATTCTGAGTGTTTTCGAAATTCAAACCACCCTTGACAACATGAAAATCAAAACCGGCAAACGATTAGGCTTTAAATTTCAGGCCGATATGGATGACGAGGAGTTGAAACCTTGATTTCAGCCTACTTATCTTTCATTTTCCCTAATTTTCAATAAATCCGGATTACCTGCAGCCGCATACTGGCATGTTCCTGAATTTGAATAAAAAGTCCAAACCGTCTCGCCGTCAAACCTCGGTCAGGAAAAGGATTTGGACAATATCCAAATTATTTTCTTTGTTTCCAGGTGCTTTGATTTATAGAAGAAAAGACTCCCGGCCTTTGGATAATTTCATTGTAACAAAATTTTAATTCCTGCCTACCTGCTCAAGGCATAACAGCAGGCAAGCATCCAGTCAATTCAGCGGCCACAGGTTTTGGTTATCGGATTGAAAATATTGCTTATTTCGGGGGATTTCTCTCGCGAAGTGCTTCCGTAATTTCGGTATCTAATCGCATATCCTGTAGGCATTCATCGCTTTTTGGTAATGTGTTTTAGCAAAGCGACGGGACACTCTCAGCCCAGCAAGAGAATTATGAGCGAATCATTCCCTTTATTTGACAGAGATACATTGGGTCAAGAGGTCTGATTTTTGCCTGAAGATCGATCACTTAATCTTAAATTCCATTTAAAAACTCAACCAATCTCTCAACAGCCTTTGCGCGATGGCTAATGGTATTTTTCATGGAAAGACTCATTTCGGCAAAAGTTTGTGTGTAGCACAATGGCAAAAATATCGGATCATAGCCAAAGCCATCGGCTCCTCTTTTTTCACTCAATATTTCACCTTCAACCACACCCTCAAAAAAATGTTCCTCACCATTTATTATCAGGGCAATCATGGTTCTGAACCTGGCGTTTCGTCTGATTTTACCCTTCATTTCGTCCAAAACTTTCCTGATGTTGGCTTCGGGATCACATTCATGACCAGCATACCTTGCCGACATCACACCCGGTTTTCCTCCCAAGGCATCAATTTCAAGCCCGGTATCATCGGCAAAACAGTCAAGTCCATACTTTTCGTGAATAAACCGGGCTTTCTGTAGGGCATTTTCCCTGAGGGTGTGATGATCTTCAGGTATTTCACCATAGAAGCCAATTTGATGAAGGCTCAGAATTTCAAATTGATCACCCACCACACTGCTGATTTCGCCAAGTTTGTGGGCATTATTGGTAGCAAATACAAGTTTTCTTTTCATATCGCAAAAGTAAAAAAAGAAAGGGCATCGGTTTTCACCTCAGCCCTTTCAAATAGAGTCATAGTTTAAAACAATTATTGAAAATAATAAATTCCCGGGTACAATCGTGGGCTGACATGTTTGAGGTCAGCACCAAATTTAGCATTTATTGCATCGATAAAGAAATTGGCCACGACCGCATTTCCCTGAGCTGTAAGATGAATTCCATCAAGCGAAAATGCCTTGCCGGTAATAAAATCTTCCGTAAAGGTAATTCCATCAACCGTGATTCCGGTTGTCGCCAGTGTATTCATGTGTTCATTCATATCAACCAGTGCAAGGCCAAGCTGGGTAGCCAAACCTTCTATAATCAGGTTGTAAGAGTCAGTGGCGTTTTTAATTTTTGTCACTTCTGTGGTGGTCAGCACATAGTTGTCAGGAATGGGGGTCTGGCTGCCATAACCATAATTCTTAACCGAATCGGTAGGCAGGGTCAACAGGAACAAATCACCCTCTTTCATCTGACGAATTCCCCACGGAATATCTTTATCCACAATCACAAAACCATTGGGTCCAACATTAAAAGCAAGTGTATCAGTGGAACCGATTGATTTGATAAATGCATTCAGCGGCGCATACCCGGCATTCAAAGCATCAGCCTGTGCCTGCTCCGTGAGCACCAATCCGTAGTACGGGAGTTTAGTGTTCATAAACGTGAAAAACGGGATGTCAGTAATATATGGAATATTTGCCACAGCGCCTTTTGCTCCGTTAGAAGCCATTCCTCCAAATATTCCGGTTACAGCCTGCTGTAGAAGGGCAGGATTGGTGATGCTGTCGGAAGCGCCTCCTTCATAGGCATATGCCAACACATCATTTGAACCAACCCATGCAGTGAAAAAGGTAGCATTTTGAGCCATAGCTTCACCCAAAACGGTTGATACGCCTGGTTGTGCGGCAAACCTGCGGTAATAAGGATTAAGGTTACTGTAAACTTCAGCACCTGGAACAAGATGGAATGATTTTGCACCTGGAACACCCATATTATTAAATGGGCCATCGCCGGCAACAGAGGCAAAATTCCTTTCATCTGGTGTTACACCAGCTGGTCGGGGCGAGGGAATACTGGCATCGAGCAGCAGACGATTTCCAAAACCATAGTTGTCGTACATGAGCGGTTGTTTAAATTCGCCGCCTCCGGCTGCCTGCATCTGGTAAGCAAGAATTGCAGGGAATGAATTTAATTGTCCTGAAAGGTAAACATCGCCATCGGCAAAACCAGCAGTTAGCGAGTTACCAATGGAAACATATTTTGAGAAATCAGCACTGCCGGCTGAGGTTGTAAATTCATCAAGACTGGGTTCGCAGGCAAAAAGGGTTGCCAATGCGAGTAACAAGAAAATATTTCGAATATTCATCGTCTTCATTAATTAAAGGTTAGAAATTATAACTGATACCTATTCCCGGAATCAAAGTGCGGACCTTGTAAGTCCCTGTAAAATATTCAGGTGTGTAAGATCTTTCGCTTTTCTGGGTTTCGAGGTGCAGGTACGAGAAATCGATCGCCAGGTTTTTAACCGGTTTTACTGAAAAACCGAAACTAAGTCCATAGGTGTTCAAACTGGGTGTTTCCGGATTGAAATAATCCTTATTTGTTGGGGTTGGATCATAATAAGCTCCTACCCGTAGTGCGAATTTTTCGCTGAAAACATATTCGCCTCCAACACGGAAGATCATTTTGTTGGAATATTCGCGGGGGTTGCTCGAGTTGAGCAATTCAGGCTTTTCCTTGAACTCAAATTTCAATGTATCGTAAGTATCCCAGAAAACATAGTTGATTTCGGCTGAAACCAACAATTTTTCTGTTGCCTGGTAAGCAATGCCAAAGTCGAGGTTTGCCGGCAGAGGCAACTCAGCATCGAACTTATTTTCAGCAGGAATCACGCTTTCAACTGATGACGGGATTTTAAAAGTTGCATCGCCATCTTCGAGTCCCATTGTCACCTCAGAACGATAATTAAGCCCTAAACTCCATTTGTCGTTTGGGGTAACCATGACACCGGCGTTAAAACCAAAACTGGTGGTTTTCCCTTCGAGTGAGGCCTGCCCCATTTCAGTAGCGTTTCCGTAAGGTAGTGCTTTGTGTAAGCCAACATCGCCGGTGGCAATCACAAAACCAGCTCCTAAAGCAATCATATCGTTGATTTTGTAGGAGAGTGTAGGTTGGATAAAAATTACCTTCATCGAAATGTCCTGAATAAGGTGGGCGCCTTCCCAATCGTCGCCCCACTTGGCTGAGCTACCGTAAGGCGTGTATGCGCCAATGCCAAATCCCAGTTTATCGGTAATCTTTCCGGCTGCATAAACAAAAAACGGAGTCCCCATCGGATTGTCAGTAGTGGCCTGGTAAACCGAGTTTTTAAGATTGAAAGATGTAGTGCTGAAGATTGCGCTTCCACCAACCAAAATGCTGTATTTGGTTTTCATCAGCGAAAGCCCTGACGGATTGTAGAACAGGCTGCTGGCATCGCCAAAAGTAGAAGTGCCTATCAAGCCCATCCCGGTTTGTCTGTGTCCCTGCAAACGAACCTGATATCCCCCTGCAAGCAATGTGGTGGTGATCAGGCTCATTAAAACGGAAAAAAGTACAATTCTTCTCATAAACAATTGATTAAATTATTAAAAAGGCGGCGAAAATAGAATAATTTTCATTCATGCTTCACCTTCAAGCCTTAATGAATGTTAAAGGATAGTTAAATAGGTGATTAATAGTACTTTAAATGTTGAAACAATAAAGCAACTTATTTAATACCAGCAAATTAATAATTTTATTCTGTTTTCAAATATTTTGTCATTAATAGTGCAGCTTTTGCCGATGCACCGGTACCTCCCAGTTTCAACCTCAACGCTTCATAATCCAGAAAAATCTGTTTGCGATTTTCAGGAAGCAATATTTTATCGGTTTCAAAAATCAGTCGTTTTGAAGTCAAATCATTCTGAATCAACTCTTCAACAACTTTTCGATCCATAATAAGGTTGACAAGTGAAATAAACCTGATATCGACAATCCGTTTTGCAATCTGGTACGAAAGGTTACTTCCCTTGTAACAAACTACCTGAGGAACACCCAACAAGGCGGTTTCGAGCATGGCAGTGCCTGAGGTTACAAGTGCCGCATACGAATGTCGTAAAAGATTATGGGTTTCACCAAAGACAACTTTAACATCCTTTTTGTTATCAAAACTTCTATAAAAATCTTCTGCTTGCGATGGCGCTCCAGCTATAACAAACTGATATGCAGGATAATAATTGATGATGGACAACATAACTGGCAACATACGCGAAATTTCCTGTTTGCGGCTGCCAGGCAAAAGCGCAATCAAAGGACGATCATCAAGATTGTATTTTTTGTGAAAATCAACTGCGCTCAATGGCTTTCTGTTTTCATTTTCAATAGAATCCAACAAAGGGTGGCCAACAAAATCAACATCAACATCATAGCGTGCATAAAACTCTTTTTCAAATGGCAGGATTACAAACATCCTGTCAACATTCTTTCTGATTTTTTTCACCCTCGATTTTTTCCAGGCCCACACCTGGGGCGAAATGTAATAAAATACCTTCACGCCATTTTTTGATGCAAATTCGGCCATCCGCAGATTAAAACCAGGATAATCCACAAGAATCAGCACATCGGGTTTGTAGCTTAAAATATCTTGTTTGCAAAATTTCAGGTTTCCCAAAATTGCCGGCAGGTTCATAAAAACTTCCAAAAAACCCATGAATGCAAGGTCGCGGTAGTGTTTCACAACAACGCCCCCCTGATTCTCCATCAAATCGCCACCCCAGACTCTGAAATCGGCGTCAGCATCAAGTTTTTTCAATTCTGCCATCAGGTTTGATGCGTGAAGGTCGCCCGATGCTTCACCGGCAATGATGTAGTATTTCATGGTTTACCAACAAAAACGAAATAAAGTATAATGATAAGAAAGGTAACAGCCACGACACTTTTGCCTGTTTTTTCCATTTTCAGGTTTACCAGATAAAGCCTGATAAAAAGCAGATTAAGCAGGATTGAAAAAGGATAAAATTTGCCAACCTGAAAATTGCCAGCATCAAAAATCCTGATAAAATATACTGTAGCGAAATGAATGATTGCCAGGAGGCTAACAGGCGCAATCAACCCCAGGAAAGCCCCGAAGGCATAATCGTCTTTTTTAAAATAATTCAGAAATCTGTTCATCAGATAAAAGTCGGGTGCTAAATGTAAGTTGTGTAATATTAGTTATTTGCAATAGCCGATGGTGCAAAAACAACATCAAGGTTAAAATGTTTCAGCCCATGTATGGTTTCGTGGCTCGTAAAATCGAATTTCATGGGAACGAGTGCCGCAAAATTGTTTTCCATGGCCCAGGTGTCGGTTCCTTCTACATGGTCGGGGTTACTAAAAAGCCCTGTAATCCAGTAATAATCCCGACCATGAGGGTCTTTACGTTCATCAAATTCCTCCACCCACGAGCCCATGGCCTGCCGGCAAACCTTAATACCTCTGATTGGCTCTTGTCTGATTTTTGGAAAATTAACATTGATACAAACACCTTTGGGAATTCCATCGTCCAGAACCTTGCGGGTAATCAATTCAATCCACTGAAGGGTATGGCTAAAATCGGCTTTGGCAGAATAATCGTCCAGCGAAAATCCAATGGCAGGAATCTGATCGATGGCTGCTTCCAATGCTGCTGCCATTGTGCCCGAGTAAATTACGTTGATGGAAGCGTTGGAACCATGATTGATTCCCGAAACCAACAAATCGGGTTTGTGCCTGAGGACTATTTGTGTGCCCAATTTTACGCAATCAACCGGGGTGCCATTGCAGCTATACTCCCGGTATCCATCTTCTTCGGTTATCTTTTTTAACCTTAACGGATTGGAAACAGTAATTGCGTGACCCTGCCCTGAACGGGGACTATCGGGAGCCACCACCACAACATCGCCAATTTTGCGCATGACATCAATCAGGTTTCTTATTCCTGGTGCATGAATTCCGTCATCGTTGGTCACCAATATCACAGGTTTTTTCATCTTAATTTACTTAATATCATTAATTTAATTTGGTCACTCCCCCCGATATGATGTATTTCATCACATCTGTGGATGAAGCTTCTATTTTGGTTACATTTTTGGCAGGCACAATAAAGAGATTTCCCGACCAGGCATAAGAATGTGGCAGGTAAACGGCCACTTTTTTGTCAGTAATCCCCAATTCTGTAAGATCTTCGTTGGTGATAAAACCCACTTTTTCCATTTCACCATCGGCGGTTACTTTAACCAGAACAGGTTGTGTGAACCGTTTCTTTTGCCCGACAAATGCCGAGAGCAAATCTTTTACTGAGGTATAAACAATTTTGATGAGTGGAGCACCCGAAATGGTTCGGTCGATGCGGGCAACAAGTGGCCGGAAAAGTATGGTAGAGCCCAGAAATCCTACAACGGTTATGACAATAAAAACCGTAAGAATTCCAAGTCCAGGTATTTTCACGTCAAAATATTCTTCAATATAGTGATACAAAAGACCATCCAACCACTGGAAAGTGACCACTATGGCGTAAATTGTAACTGTGAGCGGCCCAATGTAGAGCAATCCCTGAAGAAAATAGTTGAGCAAAATTCTGAAAAGGCTTTTTCGTTCCATCAAATGTTTTTTGGGCGCAAAAGTAATGATTACAGAATAAACAATTTTTGGATGGGTTTTGTTGGATAAACGACTAAAACGTTAGCAATTCCTTGTAAAGCAAGGCTGTAGGCAATCCAACAACATTAAAGTACGAACCATCAATTTTTTCGATCGCAGCACACCCAATCCATTCCTGAATTCCATATGCGCCGGCTTTATCGAATGGTTGAAAATGATCAACGTAAAATTCAATCTCTTCAAGGCTCATTTTACGGAAATAGACGTCGGTTGAATCGTAAAAAGAATGCTGCTTTTGAGATGATTTCAGGCAAACTCCGGTAATTACACTGTGTTTTCTTCCAGAAAGTTTTTGCAGCATTTCGATGGCATGAATTCGATCGTCTGGCTTATTAAGTATTTCATTATCAACACAAACTATTGTATCAGCAGTTATGACCAGTTCGTTTGGGGCTAATTCACCTTTATTGAATGCATCTGCTTTTTTTTCGCATAAGTAAAGGGCTACTTCCTGCATCGATAAATAGTCGGGAAAACTTTCGTCAACAGGTCTCACCCTTATCTCGAAATCAAAGCCAAGTGAGTGCAGCAGTTCTTGCCTTCGTGGAGACCTGGAAGCAAGGATGAGGTTGAAATGGTGAGCAATTTTGTTGGTCATCAGCAAATTAGTCTAACATCGGTAAAATATTCGACACCTCACCATCATTGGGCGCAGGGTTAAGTTTGAGAATTTTGCACATTAAATTATACAGGTCAACATTGTTAAAGGCTTTGTGCTGATATCCCGGTTTGAAAGCCGGTCCAAAAGCATAAAAAATGGCGTGCATGTCTTTATTTTGATTGTCATAACCGTGGGTTCCCCCTAAGTATTTACTTTTTTTATCCCAGAAGACGCTCCAGGCACTGTCGGCAACTACAATAAATTCAGAGATTCTGTGATTATTGCCATAATGCAGCCTTTGGGGGATTTGGTTTTTTCGCCAGGTTTTAATGTGGTCAACAGTTTTAAGAGCAAGCTCAATTTCATCGTCGAAGCCGGGTTTCGGTTCAATCAGAAAGGCAGGGTTGCTGCCTTTGATTCTTTTTATCCACACTGTGTCAAGATATTGATTGAGCATTACAACACGATCATCGCTGATCGAACCCATCCCATGGTCAGAAGTCACAATAAGATTAACTTTATCAGCAAGAGGTAATTTTTCCAGTTTATTCAGGAATACGCCGAGCAGGCTGTCGAGATGTTCAATTCGTGCAACCATTTCCGGGCTGTCGGGGCCAAAGTCATGGCCGTCGCTGTCGGGCTGGTCGAAATACCACATAATCAGGTCCGGCCTTTTATCGTCAGGACGGTTTAGCCACGAAATCACTGTGTCAATCCTGTCACCATAAGGCATATTCGGGACGTAAGGTTTCCAGGTGGTTGGTCTCATGCCTTTGATTTCGGCTTCGGAGCCTACCCAAAACAAAGAAGCTGTAGTAAGTCCCTGTTTCTCTGCGGTTACCCACACAGGTTCTCCGCCATAAAAATCGCCATTTCCAACGGCTTCTCTGTTTCCAATTGAATAGGATTTTTTCAGCAAACTGTCGTAAAAGCTATTCATCACAATACCATGATGATCGGGGTACAGGCCGGTGGCCATAGTGTAATGATTTGGGAATGTTTTGGTTGGAAATGATGGGATTATGGCCTCAGCTTTAACACCCATTTCGGCCAATTTATCAAAATTAGGGGTTTGGGTTTTGGTTGTGTAATCCCAGCGGAAACCGTCCATGGACAGAATGACGAGATAGCTTTTTTCTTTCTCAACCTGTTTGCACGAGAATACAAAAAGAACAAACAGAAAAAGAAATGTTGCTTTTTTCATAAATCCTTTTCAATTAGCAATTTATTTAATAAAAAAGTCCCTCCTGCGCAGGAAGGACTTTTTTATTAAGTGTTAAAAATTCGTTAGAATGTGTACCTGATCCCAATTTGTGCACCCCATGTACTGCTTGTGGAAAGTACATTTGTGAAAGTTTCGGTTGGCAATTTGCCACCGGTGCGGTTCAGGGTGTATTTTGGAGTACCGTTGTCGTCAACACCTTCGTATCTCAACAAGGTGATGTCGTAAGTTCCGAGCACCTGACGTTTGTAAATTCCCCAATCTCTGTTGAGTAAATTGGCAAAATTCAATAGATCAAGGCTGATTTGTAATGAGTGTTTTGTCTGGTTTTTACCTACATTGGTGAAAACATCCTGCAGGATTCTTAAATCCATACGGTGATACCAGGGCATTAAGGTACCATAACGTTCTGCATATTCACCTTTGTGTTCTTTCAGGTAATCGTCCTGATTGACATAAGCCCAGAAAGCAGTACTTTGTTCAGCGGCGGTGTAAACAACGTTACCACCTGATACAATATCAACAAATTGAATTTCAGATTCATCTTTTGGTATGTACATAATGTCAGCAGTATTGCCATCGCCATTCATGTCGTTTGAATAAATATAGGTAAGGCGTCCCTGGTTGCTTCCTGAATAGTACAATGAAAAGGTAGTTCCTAAATGTTTAGCATATTCGAGGTAGTACGAAAGCGCACCAACAATGCGGTGAGGAACAGCAAATTGTGAGTAGCTCAGCTCAGGATCGTTCTGGTGGTTGATGGATGGGTTGCTCTGCCATGCTGAATTGGCTGCTGAACCAGGATTTGCCGACAAGTCTTTCGACAGTGTGTAGGTATAGGCAAGTGTGCCGAAGAATCCTTTTCTGAATGGTTTGGCCAACTGGAAGGTAAGTGAATAGCCATATCCTTCATCTCCATTATCGAGAACCATCGCGGTAGCAATACCTGGATTGATACGTCTGTTGGCTGTTCCTGAGGGGAATTTATACCTGTCGTCGGGGCCGTTAAATTTATCAGTTGGAGTAACCTGGTTGGCATTGTACTGTACTATAGGATTCATGTCTTTTGTGTACATGAATTCAAATGTAAAAACGAGATCCGAGACCGGCAATTTGTAGTCGGCGGCAAGATTGGTTCTCCAAACCTGAGGCATCTTAAAATCTTTGCCAACAACTGCAATATTACCCGGAGGTGTGCTTCCCGGCTGAGTCGGGAATTTTGACAGATGGGCCAGCGGATCTTTGTTGAAAATCAATGTTGATAAGGTAGCACTGTCTGTAATTTCGATGGTGTTCTGCAATGTGCCGCTGTTTGTTGGCTGGTTGGTGAACCAGACAAATGGCAAACGTCCTGTAAACAGACCTGTACCTCCACGAACCTGCAACGTTTTGTCGCCCAAAGCATCCCAGTTGAAACCGATACGTGGTGATACCATTACTTTTGAATCAGGCCATTTGCTAACATCCAGTTTCAAATCATTTCCGTCCTTATCTTTAAAAGTAAGTTCTGAAATTGAAGCATTTGTCAACAAATCATCAAAATAGAATGGGGTTTCAAACCTCAATCCACCGGTAAGTTTTAAATTATCGGTAGCCTGAAATTCGTCCTGTGCATAAAGGCTTCCCCATCCAAAATTCAATTCAGCGTAACCGTCGCCGGCGTTTTCATATGGATATGTCAAACCAAATGCTATCGGAGCGGCTCCTGTCATGAAATCGTCCATTGATGCATAGCGGTAATAGCTTGTGCCATAGCGTTTGTAGCTGTTCCCAAAGTACATGTGCTCAAAAGAAAAACCTGCCGTGAGGGTGTGTTTACCCAGGAAGTAGGATACATTGTCGGTAATAGAGAAAATGTTGTTTTTAACATCATTTTCATAAGTAAACAACTCATATCCAAAGCTCATGTAGGGGTTACCGTCTTCGTAAATATCAATAAACGGAAATTCTTCACTGTCGCTGTCTCTGGTATCCCTGATTTTGGTATAGGTAACAAGGAATTTGTTCGATACTTTGTTGCCCAAAACACTGTTCAATTCTGCGGTTAAAGAAGAAACTGTGTTGAGGAAGTTGTAGTTTGCTTTTTCGAAAGCCATAGAATAGGCTCCGATACGTCCATAGCTTGAACGTGGCAATGGTGCACTGGTAGCATTTACTTCCTGATTATTGGTTGATTTAACATAGTTGTAACGAACAGTCAGTTTGTGATTTTTGTGAATGTTCCAGTCAATTTTTGCCAAAAATTTATTGTTTTTGCTTTCAAAGTCGCCAAAACCCTGATAATTTCCCGGATCGTAACCATAAGTATTGATCAGGTGCTGACGCATTGTTTCAAGATCAGTAACAGTGGTTCTTGAGATATAATTGTCAGGATCAGCTTCTATCCCGTTTTCAGGATCGCTTGGATTCCAGAGAATTCCTGGATAAATTGACTTTTCGGTTTCAGCATTTACAAAAAAGAAAAGCTTATCCTTAATGATTGGACCACCAACTCTGGCTCCGAACACATTGGTTGTGTTTTTTGATAGTGTGAGCGTATCGTCCCCTACGTATTTTCCGGTGAGTGATTTGTTCCTGAAAAATGTATAGGCGGAACCTTTGAAAGTATTGTCACCACCGCGGGTTACAGCGTTGATGTTAGCGCCTGTAAAATTTGACTGACGAATGTCGAAGGGAGCAATGTTCACCGAAATTTCTTCGATGGCATCGAGGCTGATAGGCTGTGCATCACCACCAGGCAGGTTTTTTGAACTTAAACCAAAGTTGTTGTTGAAGTTTGCACCATCAATGGTAATGTTGTTGTAACGGCCATCACGACCGGCAAAGCTATTGCCAACGCCGGTGTATGGTGAAAGGCGGGTGTAGTCGTTGATACTGCGGCTGATGGTAGGAAGGGCGCTAATTTGCTGATTGTTGACATTGGTAACAGCACCTGTGCGGTTACCATCGAACAAATCGTTGCGTACACCCACTACTTCAACCCCAGCAATTTCTGCCGACTGCTCCGAGAGCGTTACATCTACTCCGTAAGTCTGACCAAGGTTAAGGTAAATGTTTTCCCTGGTAAAGGGTTTGTAGCCTACGTAGGATACGGTTACTGTGTAAGGACCGCCAACACGCATGTCGAGAATACGGAAATACCCGTCAATATCGGCGGTTGTTCCATACTGTGAACCCGAAGCTACATGAACTGCAACTACGGTAGCACCTGGTAAGGATTCCTTGTTGGTGCCAAGAACTCGTCCGTTGATACCTGCAGTGGTCACCTGAGCGCTGATGTACTGGCTTACAATGAGTAACGACACTGCAAAGAACATTTTTAGTAACGTTTTCTTCATAAATTTAAATTTTGTTATTAGTGAAAATTCTGGTTCTTTTCGAGCAATAAAACTAAAATTTTTATGTGGTTTGGATCAAAGGCCGACCCACATGTTATTAACAACCTAAAACATTAATATTAAAATACTTATCCTGCAACGTTAACATTTTTTCGGCCTTCCATTATCTCAGATAATCCAAAAATTTCCGGCAAAAATAGTTTTATGTACTAAAGTAAGGTTTAAGCAATGATTAAATTTTTGTTAACTGATGAAGCTTTAAAAGTCGTTTTCGGCAAACGAAGCTAAAAGTTTGTATTGATTATCAAAAACTTAAATGAAGTGCAAAACTGAAATTCCTGCCAAACCCCCAGAAACCGGTAAAACTTGCCTCATCATGCTCAGCACCATCTTCTCCCCTGACAATGTGCGCTTTATCAAAAACATTGAAACAGCTCACATTGAAAGCAGCATTTTGTTCCAAAAACCTAAACGGTACCGAAACATGCACATCCAACAGTGAATAAGCGGGTAATTGCCACGACTGACGGCGGTCGTCAGGGTTTTTACGGTTGGTTGGATCGAAACTGCTGTAAATTTTATCGTTGAATATCCAGTTGCCGGTAACCTCAACCTGCTTCATGAGCCTGATTTTTCCAAACAAGCCTGCCTGAAACTGAGGCGCGCCTCCAACAAAAAGTCCCTTTGCATAAACATTAACCGTATCAACGGCCTGATTCTGATCATTGAAAAGGGTAGCCGAAACATCATTCTGCCATTTCCATTTGCCTGCTGAAAGTAATCCGCCCAGCTTTAAATAACTGGTGACTGAAGACGAAAGTTCGAGCTCAATTCCCTGGTGCAATGCATCAAGTCCGGTAACCAATGCTCGGGTCTGTGTGTTGTTTTCGAGTTGAATGTACTCGTTTGAAAGGAAATTTTTATCCAGCCATTGCGAATAATACCCGTTTAAATTCATACTAACATATTCGCCACGAAACCTGCAGCCCAATTCGAATATTCTTACCGTTTCGTTGGCCAGGTCCTTGGTGGCAACGTTGGTAAAATTTCCAAACACATATTTGTAATAAGGTGTACGCGAAAAATTTCCCCCATTGAGGTAAACATCCAGATCCGGCTGCAATCGGTAACTTATCCCTGCTTTAATATCGTAACCCGTTCGGCTGAGAATTTCGCTGATGGTATTTTCAACATAGTTGTATTTGTCCCACCGCTTGTACCAGGTATTGGTCAGTGTACCACTTACAAATCCGTTAATCCTTTTGTAATTAAAATCAGCCTGAAGAAAAATACTTGCCGAAGGATTCCAGGCGCCGTTGTTGATTTTTATCACATCACCCACGGTTTTAATCTGGTCGCGGCCAGACGCGCCATCCACAGCCCAGGCATAATCGTCAATAAAGTAATTACCACCCAACAAATCGGCTACTTTTTCCTGCAGTTTTGAGGTGAAGTGCCTGAAATGAGCACCAGCCGTGAACTTTGCATGTTCTGATTTTTCAAACTCAAGCCGCGAAAGCAATCCACCCCATAAATGGCTTGCCAAGAAATGGGTTTGCACATTTTTTGAAAATCCGGTAACTTTTTCGCCAGTACTTAAAACGGCGGTATCGGTATGATAAAAATTGTTTTGATAAATTTTTTCCCAATCAATCTGACCCGACGGATTCCGGTATTCAAAAACGCCTGGCGTTCCGTAGCCGTATGTTTCGGTCCATTTTCCGCCGCCATAGCCGGGTGAAAAGTAGGCAGAGGTAGCCAGGAAAAGTCTGTTGCTGATGTGGAGGTAATCGTTGAGGGTGATGTAAGGTTTGTGGTAAAAATTTTCGGAGGCATTGTTTAACTCCCCATTGTAGCTGCCCCAATCTAAGTTATAGGTAATCCCGTGTTTGTCAATTTCTGCTTTCGACAGTTTTAGATTTCGCTGCCCATGTCGTTCAGGCGCCCCTAAAATGGTAAATACAATTTTATGGTTTTTGCTGAATTCTTTGCTCACCGATAAAAAATAGGCCCACGATTCAACATTGGTAGCATCAACGTAGCCAGGCCCGCGGGTATGTGCGCCCAGAAAATTTACAGCAAACCCATTGTTCATTCTTCCCGATGACAAGCTTAACGACATTTTTGAATTTCCATAATTTGTGGTCGAAAAACCCACGGAACCTCCTTTACTTGCCTCTGTTGATTTGGTTACAATATTTATGGTTCCTCCGATTGAGTTCAAAGCCACGTTGGATGCCCCCAATCCCCGTTGCACCTGAATTGATTGCGTGGCATCGGCCAACCCGATCCAGTTGTTCCAGTAAACCAACCCGTTTTCGACACTCGAAACAGGTATTCCGTTGAGCAGGACAGCCACATTTTCCTGCTGAAAACCCCTGATGGTCACTTCAGCGTCGCCACTTCCGCCCCCTGTCCTGGTGGCATACACCCCGGGCGTCATCTTCAGAATGTCAGGAAATGGCTGATCGCCTAACTGGTCTCTGATTTGTTTCGCCTGAACAGTTGAAAGTGCAACAGGTGTTGTGTTCTCGCCTGCAACGGAGGATAAAATATTTATTTCCTGTAGGGTGATTGTGTTGGTCTGTAACCAGATCCTGCCCAAATTACATTGAGTGTCTTTGGTACATTCGATTTTTAAAACTTTGGTCAGATAACCAACATTCGAAATTTTCAACTGATCATTTCCAGGCAGCAAATCAAGGCTGAAATGCCCGTTAATACCGGTAGTAGTTCCGATGTTAGTACCTGCGATTACAACATTTGCCCCTGGAATTGCTGAATTTGTCAAACTGTCTGCAACTATTCCAGTCACTTTTATTTGTGCCTGCAGGCAAAAGGAGAAAAGTGAAAAACCCGCCATCATCAGCCATAAAAAATACCTTTTCATACATCTAATTTTGTAACGATCAGGCAATAAAAAACCCCAAAGGATATCTCCCCGGGGCAGCGCAATGATAGAATTTACGAACAAAGCCTTAATAAAATCACAACCTGCACAGAAAAACCACGTTCTGCACAAATCGTAATCCAAACCTGGCAAAATGATCGTATCATTTCACCTGGCAAATTATTGAAAAAGGCTTGTTTCTTCTACCATCCAGACTTTACTGTCGGCTCCGGATTTTCACCAGATCAGTCGAAAACTGCAAAGCAGCAAGCGAGTCGCGGGCTGTTACCGCCGGTCGGGAATTTCACCCTGCCCCGAAGAAACCATGATTTAATACCTGAAGAACGTTGTTTACTTGATGGCGGCAAAAATATTGTTTTAATAAAAATTCCTCCGGCTTCTCAGCAATTTTTTGTCATTATAAATAGTGCAGAAGCTTAATATTATTTAACAATTTTAATTGAGCCGGTTTGTTTCAAACATTTACTTTTGCAAAGTTCTTTTTTAAGAATTATTCTCATATAGTAATTAAATGATGGACCTGATCGGAATTCGTGAACAAATTTCAAATGCCGGACTTAAGGTAACGCCACAGCGAATGTTGGTGTTAGAGGCAGTTTCTGTGATGAAAAACCATCCCACCGCCGACAATATTATCGATTTCATCAGGAAAAACCATCCCAACGTAGCCGTTGGTACGATTTACAAAATCCTCGATAATTTCGTCGAAAAAGGATTGATAAAAATGGTGAAAACGGACAAAGACAAAATGCGTTACGATTCTGTGCTTACCAATCATCATCATCTTTACTGTGCCGGTTCCGATAGAATTGAGGATTATGAGGATAACGAGTTAAACACCCTGATCAGCAACTATTTCAGTACGAAAACAATTGATGGTTTTACCATTGAAGATATTAAACTCCAGATTATTGGACGATTCACTAACTAATTAAAAAACATTGTAATGAAAACCAAAAGTATTGAGCTGTTGAACAAGGCAGTAGGTGACGAATTATCAGCTGTGCACCAGTACATGTATTTCCACTTTCACTGCGACGACCAGGGTTACGACCTGTTAGCAAATCTTTTTAAAAGAACCGCCATCGAAGAAATGCTGCACATCGAAAGGATTGCCGAGCGCATTCTTTTCCTGAAAGGCGAAGTAAATCTTGTGGCATCCGAAAACGTCAAAAAAATTCACGATGTCAAAGAAATGTTGGAAATAGCCCGTACAATGGAAGAATCGAGCGCCAACGATTACAACCGCTGGGCAAACGAATGTGCTCAAAACGCCGATTCGGTTTCCAAAAAACTCTTTGAAGCTCTTGTGGAAGACGAAGAACGTCACTTCGACCAGTACGACATCGAGATGGACAACCTCCAAAAATTCGGGGATAAATACCTCGCCCTGCAATCGATTGAGCGCAGTAAAAACCTTTCTATCAACAATCCAACAACAAATTAAATCTAATATTCATCTTTAAATTTTATTAACATGGAAGATAAATTAAATGAAGTAGTTGCGATGCCACGAATTGGCGATGCAGCGCCTAAATTCAAAGCAGTTACCACGCAGGGTAACATTAATTTCCCGGAAGATTACACCGGAAATTGGGTAATTCTTTTCAGCCATCCTGCTGACTTTACGCCCGTTTGTACATCAGAGTTCATGACTTTTGCCTCGATGGAGAAACAATTCGACCAGGCAAATTGTAAACTCGTAGGTCTTTCGGTTGACGGGCTTTACAGCCATATTGCATGGCTCCGCACCATCAAGGAAAAGATCGAGTACCGCGGTATGAAAAACGTAGAGGTGAAATTCCCTCTCATCGAAGACATCACCATGGATGTTGCCAAAAAATATGGCATGATCCAGCCCGGTGAAAGCAACACAAAAGCCGTCAGAGCTGTGTTTTTCATCGACCCGAAAGGGATCATCCGCACCATTATTTATTATCCCCTCAGCCTTGGCCGCAATTTCGACGAATTGTACCGTGTACTGATTGCTCTGCAAACAGCTGATAAATTTGGTGTGGCAACCCCCGCTGACTGGCGTCCGGGTGACGATTTAATTGTTCCTCCGGCCGGTTCGTGTGGCACGGCAAAAGATCGCATGGATGCAACTGATCCCGACATGAAATGTTATGACTGGTTCTTCTGCACCCGAAAGCTCGACAAGGATAAAGTCCTGGATGCAATTCTAAAAAAGTAAAACTTTGCTTCATGAATAAAAAAGGCCGCCGGTATTTACCAGCGGCCTTTTTATCAAAATGAAGGTGCCATTTATTTTTCATCCTTGAATTCTGCATCAAGGATTTGCCTGATTTGTGTTTCTGACTGTATGCTACCGGTTGCTTTCACAAGTTTTCCGTTTTTGTAATAAACAGTAAAAGGCAATCCCATAAATCCACGACATTCGGGCAGGTTGCGGATGACGTGCGAATGTGGATTGTCGAATAGCATGTCGTAAAACTCAACATGGCTGTATTCATTTTCAATTTTTTTCATGGACTGGTAAACCGGGATACACATTGGCCCCATCCGGCCACAGCAAATCATCACATTTTCCTTGTTTTGAATCAATTCATTGAACTCGGTGTCGGTAACTACGTGTTTCAGGTTTGTTTGTAAAATCATACTTTTAAAAGTTTTTATTGTTTGAAAATTTTCGACAAAAGTAGAAAAAAAATTGAATTGGTGATATTAAAGCGATTTAATTTTTTTCTTCATTCATTAAAATTCTTCGAGTACTTTGTACCATTCTGGTTATTTGTTTTCAGGTAATTTATTTCCGGGGAGTTGTAAAGTGGGAATATGTTAAGATATTTGGATAATGAGAAACCCTACCTTAATTGATAATCAATTGATTATCATGATGAAGCATGTTTCAATCATAAAATGAGATTTCGTTCATTCCGAAAATCCGGTAAAAATTCTACTTTCGCTCCCAATTAACCAATGTGAGCTTGATCATGAAACAAACTTTCAAAGCCATCATTTTTACCTTGCTGACGTTCACGGGATTGTTGGCCTATGCTGAGAAACTGGAAGTGAAATCACCTGACGAAAATCTTGTTGTCAGGATAAATATCGAGGAGAAAATAGAATACAACATCCTGTTCAAAGGCAAAGAAATCGTTCATCCATCCGAAATTTCGCTGGCTTTCGACAATGGCATCAACACAGGAGCCAAACCCAGAATTAAATCGTACAAATACAACCTGATTGATGAGACGATTTTTCCGGTTGTGAAAGAAAAATATGCTGAAATACGAAACCATTGCAACGAAATCACCATTTCCTTTCGTGACCGTTTCAGCCTGCTGTTCAGAGCATACAACGACGGCATTAGTTGGCGCTGGGCCACCGATTTTAAAACAGAATCAACGGTTTTGAGCGAGTTGGCTTCATTTTCGTTCAATCCATCCGACAGTATTTATTTTCCTGAAGAGAAAAGTTTTTTAACCCACTCCGAACGCCAATATCCATTATTGGCCATCAAAGACATCACCAACGAACAAATGAGCTGCATGCCAGCCCTTGTATGCCAACCCGACGGAACCAGAATTGCCATCACCGAGTCGGACTTGCTGGATTATCCGGGAATGTACCTTACCGGCTCAGGCAGAAATCAACCCATGCTTTTCAGCAAATTCCCGCCTTTCCCGCTCGAAGAAACCCAACAAAACGACCGCACAGTTGCGGTTTCGAAAAGTGCTGACTTCATCGCCAAAACCGCAGGCAAAAGGCAATTCCCCTGGCGGGTGCTCATCATCACCGACAACGATGGAGCATTGCTGGAAAGTAACATGGTGTACAAACTTGCCACACCCAACAAACTTGTCGATTTTTTTTGGGTTGAACCCGGAAAAGTAGCCTGGGACTGGTGGAATGCGCTGAATATTTATGGAGTTGATTTCAAATCGGGACTCAACACCGACACCTATAAATATTATGTCGATTTTGCCGCAGCTTACAAAATACCTTACATCATACTGGATGAAGGCTGGTCGGACACCGAAGACCTGCTGAAAGTAAATCCTGACATCAACATGGAAGAATTGCTTGCATACGCAGAAAAGAAAAATGTAGGTATTATTCTCTGGGTGGTATGGCTCACCTTAGACAGGCAAATGGAGCAAGCACTCAATAAATTTCAGGAATGGGGTGTGAAAGGAATAAAGGTGGACTTTATGCAGCGCGACGACCAGAAAATGGTGAATTATTACGAGAGGGTAGCGGTTGAAGCAGCAAAACGTAAGTTGATGGTCGATTTTCACGGGTCGTACAAGCCAACCGGCCTGCGCCGTACTTACCCCAATGTGATGACCCGCGAAGGGGTTCACGGACTCGAAAACGACAAATGGGCAAAAACCGTCACGCCCGAACATGATGTAACCATCCCGTTCACAAGGATGCTGGCTGGCCCCATGGATTACACCCCGGGCGCCATGCTCAATGCAACACAAAAACAATTCACTCCGGTGTGGGACAGACCCATGAGCCAGGGAACCCGCTGCCATCAGTTAGCCATGTATGTGGTTTACGAAAGTCCGCTGCAAATGTTGGCCGACAACCCTTCAAATTATTACAGAGAGCCGGAAACCATGACTTTTTTAGAGCAGGTTCCCGTAACCTGGGACGAAACACGCGTTTTGGCTGCCAAAGTGGGCGACTACGTGATCATTGCTCGCAAAAACGAAAACAAGTGGTACATTGGTGGAATGACAGATTTTTCGGCACGCCAGATAGAAATATCCTTGACGTTTTTAACCGAAGGAATGCATAAAATTACCCTCTGGAAAGATGGGGCAAATGCCGATAAAACAGCCACCGATTTCAAGGTTGAAAACCGCATGCTAACACGAATGGATAAAATTCTGGTGGAAATGGCGCCGGGCGGCGGTTGGGCTGCAATTATCGAATAAAGAATTAATCTGGCAAAACCCGCCTGATAAGCCGCAACTGGTGGGTGTATTTTCCAAGATGGGTGTTAAAAATGCCATGATGGTCAATTTTGTCTATCCTGACCTGACCTGAAGAATGAATGATGGTGGAGTTTTTCAACAAAATCCCAACATGAACAATGTTGCCTTCCTGATTATCGAAAAATGCCAGGTCGCCGGGCAAAGATTCTTCGGTTAAATGCACATTGTCACCCATCTGAGCCTGAAAAGCCGCATCTCTCGACAATTTTATTCCATTCATTTTAAAGACAACCTGAACGAATCCTGAACAATCGATTCCAAATGGTGAACGGCCTCCCCATAAATATGGAATTCCAATGAAATTTTCGGCGGTTCCCGCAATTTTCTCACGCAGGTTTTCAGAGGTACCCTGCGTTGCCGGCCCAGTGAAATGGTATTTTTTTCCACCCATCGAAAACTCGTGATTTTCCAACCCTGGCAGTGAACTTCCAGCCACGATCAATGTCTTTTGGTTATTGGCTGATTCTTCGATTTGATCCACCAGATTGGACACATAAAACTGGCTGGCAGCCTGCAAATGCAGCCATTCGTGGTGACTCAGAGGTAAAAACTGTGCTGACTCGATAAAGCCCTCGTAATCATCATATGAACACCTGATCAGATTCCAACCGGCATGCCTGTCGGTAATTTCAAAAGTTTCCCCAAATAGCAATTGACTCACCATTTCAGCTTTGTGTGAAGGGTTTGCCCTTACGGGAACCATGGTTAAATGACAAAAACCAAAATTATTCATGCGAATTTTTTTTCGACAATTTTAACAAAACTTGCTGAAAACTGGTTTAATATGATCAGAAAATTAAATTATTTCTACTTTAGCCTGTCATTCAGATGAAGATATGAACCGCATTAATTCTTTTCTCAGAACACAATTTTCGAATATTTACAAAGGTGTGCTCCTGCTGGCAAGCCTTGTGATTCTTGTATCTTTCTTTCCGAAGGAAACAAAATTCAAGTACGAGTTTTTGAAAGGCCGGCCCTGGATGCATGAAGACCTGATTGCACCCTTTGATTTTGCCATTTTGAAAGCACAGGACGAAATAGATGCCGAGCGAAACGAAATTAACGCCAACCGGTTATTGTATTTCGATTTCGATCTCACCAGGATCGAAAGCACACAGACAAAATTTAATGAAAACTTCGAACTGGCCTGGAATTCAAAATATGGCTCTGCCAATCAGCTTTCCAGCCTCAGGGAACGAACGCTTGACAGAGGGCAAAAAATAATTTCGATAATCTTGACTAAAGGTGTAATTCAAACCATCCCGGAAATAGAAAACCGACCGCTGGACTACCGGATTATTCTTATCATCCAGAACCTTGCCGAGCCGGTAAAACTGTCTGAACTTTACACTATACAGGGCGCTTACGAAAAGATGAATGAGCTGGTTGAAAGTTCGGATAATGTAGATAAAGCACTGTTAAAAGAAATGCTGGAGGAATCGATAACCCAAAATATTTTCTACAATGCCCGTATGACGAAGGCTGAACAGGAAAAAAACCTCGAGCAACTTTCGACCACCCGCGGAATGGTTCAACAAGGTGAAAGAATCATCTCGAAGGGGGAAGTCATTACAAAAAATAAGTTCCAGATTCTTGAATCGCTCCAGACTGAATACGAAAACAGGATGGATGAACATTCAAACTACTGGTATGTTCTTGCCGGCCAGGTGCTTTTGGTAGCAATTTCGCTAACGGTACTGGTTTTTTTTCTGCATTTTTTCAGAAAAGATATTTTGGCCGATAATAAAAAGGTACTGCTTATTCTCATCATCATTATCCTGATGGTGTTTTTTACAAGCATTGCCATCCGTTTTGGCTTTCAGTACATTTACCTGGTACCATTGTGCCTTGCCCCGGTGCTTATCAGGGTATTTTTCGATACGCGGCTGGCTTTGTACGTTTACATCATCACCATAATTCAGATCGGGTTTTTGGTTCCCAACAGCTTTCAGTTTGTTTTTATGCAGCTAATTTCTGGAATCATCACCATTTTCAGTATTGCCAATTTGCAGAAACGATCGCAGTTTTTCTTTTCAGCGCTCATTATATTTATTTCTTATTCAGCTGTTTACACAGGAATTAATCTTATTCAGGATGGGAATTTGTCGGGCTTGAAAAGTATGAACTATTTTATGTTTGCCGGATCGGCCTTGTTGATGCTTTTTGCCTATCCGCTGATTTTTCTGTTCGAAAAACTTTTTGGAATGGTGACCGATGTTACCCTGATGGAACTTTCGGATACCAACAGCAGGTTGCTGCGTGAACTTTCGATGAAAGCCCCAGGTACTTTTCAACATTCGCTGCAGGTGGCCAACCTGGCCGAGGAATCTATTTTTGCCATTGGCGGCGATGCGCTGCTTACACGTACTGGCGCCTTGTACCACGACATCGGGAAAATGGATCATCCGATGTACTTCATCGAAAACCAGGTAACTGGCGTAAACCCGCACGACGAGCTGACCAACGAAGAAAGCGCACGCATCATCATCGATCATGTAATAAAAGGTATCGAAAAAGCCCGCAAAGCCAACCTGCCCGATCAAATTATTGATTTCATCAGGACACACCACGGAACCCGGAAAGTAGATTATTTCTACATCCTTCAAAAAAAAGATAATCCTGGCGAATCCATCGACGAAAGGCCATACACCTATCCCGGCCCCATCCCCTTTTCAAAGGAAACCTCGGTGGTAATGATGGCCGATTCGGTGGAAGCAGCATCACGAAGTTTAAAGGTGTTCGACGAAGAAACCATCAACAACCTGGTTGAACGCATCATCAACAAACAAATGGATACCGGCCAGTTTATCAATTCCAACATTACCCTGCGCGACATCACCATCATTAAGAAAATCCTGAAACGAAAGCTGATGAACATTTACCACATCAGAATTGAGTATCCTGCATAAACGGGCAAGGTAAATATTTCAATTTAAGCAAATTGCATCATCTGGATTATTCTCACACGATGTTGATTTTCGTGATTTTACTTTGCCGAAAACTAAAACACATCCAGAATTTCCACTGCCTGCCCACCCATATTGAAAATCAGGTCGAGGATGCTTAACCCAGGCAGAAAACCCTGTTTATCAGCAAAAACCTGATAATATTCTTTGAATGGAAAATCGTGAACGGGTCTTTTTGGAGAAATTGTATTGCGAAGATCATGTCCACCGGGTAAATTTTTCAGGTATGTGGTGGTCAATTCAATTTTTTTGTGCAAACCCAACATTTCGAGGATAACATTTAGCAGTAGTGTGTTGTAATGCAAGAGGTTATCATATTTTTTCTGATAAAAAGGTAACAACATATCTTTGTAGTACAAAAAATATGGTGAATTGGCATAGGCCGATTCGATGGTTCGCCAATGCACGAGTTGCCAGTTTTGGTGTGATGAAATGCCGATGTCGCTGGTTTTTGTATGATTTCCAAAAGTTTTAACCACTGGAATGGTAAGAGAAAATTTTCCATTGGCAGTCATAATTTCGCACCGGTTGCGATAGGTTTGTTTTGGGTAGGTTTCAAATTGTTCTATCAAAACACACTCAGCAGCAATAAGATAGCTGAAATAGTGAACAGGTGGAACATAAGCCGTTGGTAGCACTACGGTTTGGAAACTTGTCATACGTTTTTTCACAAAAATAATGGATAAAAAAAAAGGCACTGCAAAATTTTACAGCGCCCTGGATTGTATTTCGTGAATTTGAAATTAGTTATTTGAAACTTTTTCGGGTGTCACATTTTTTAATAAAACATCTTCGATAGCCTGAATGAGTGTGGCTTTGGGGAGAGCGCCCATCGCCATTTGTGGCTGAGCGTCAACCGGGCAGAACAAAAGCGAAGGAATGCTGCGGATGCCAAATGCACCAGCCAATTCCTGCTGATCTTCAGTATCAACCTTGTAAATGTTAATTTTACCATCGTATTCTTTCGATAATTCTTCAAGAACCGGGGCAACCATTTTGCATGGTCCGCACCAGTCAGCGTAAAAGTCGATCAGACATGGCAATTTTCCTTCAAATTTCCATTCACTGTTTTTTTCGTAGTTAAAAACCTTTTGCAAAAACGTTTCTTTGGTTAAATGTTCCATTGTTATATTTTGTTAAATGTTAAAAATCAATATTTTACTTATTTTGAAATCAAAACCTGATCGATGATCTGTACAAAAGCAGCCTTGTCCTTGTAACCTCTGTCCATCTGAGGTTTTCCGTTTACCGGGATGTAAAGAAAGGTGGGAATGCTCGATACCTGAAATACTGCGGCCAATTCTTTTTCTTTCTGCGTGTCGATTTTGTACACCTTAATCTTACCAGCATACTCTTTTGATATTTCCTCTAACACAGGTGCAACCATCTTACACGGTTTACACCAGTCGGCGTAAAAATCGATGATGGCCGGTTCGGTGCCTTCATACACCCACGATTCAGGGTTTTTTTCATAATCCCATATTTTTTTCTTGAAGGTTTCGGCAGTTAAAAACTCGGGTTTCATATCGCCTCCGGCAGGGTTACCAGCCATAGCAACCGTTTCTGCCTTTCCACTCTTGTTGCTGTAGCCAGTTTCGCTGCCTGCATTGTTGCATGCAAATGCCGAAAACATCATAACTGTAATCGCTAATACCACTAAACTTGTTTTTTTCATATTTGTTAAGTTTTTAATTTCTGAATAAATTTCCGGCGACAAAAATAAACATTTTTTTTAATTTGAATCGTTTCAGTATCACTTTTTAACTATTTTTGCAAAAAAAAAATCAAACATGAAAAACGCCTTGTTTCATTTTAAACCACTTGAATTTGAAAACATGTTTTCGACTGATGAGGACTGTCTCAGATTTTTGGCTGAGGAAAAGTGGAAAGACGGGTATGTTTGCAAAAAATGTGGTCATACGAACTTTTGCAGCGGGAAAACACCTTTTTCGAGACGATGCACGCGCTGTAAGCACGACGAATCGGCCACGGCGCACACGATTTTTCACCGGTGCAAAATTCAGTTGACCGAAGCATTTCATCTGGCCTACGCTGTTTGCAGCACCCCCAAAATTTCGAGCTGGGAACTTTCGCGCAAGCTCGAAAAACGACAGATGACCTGCTGGAAACTGAAAAAGAAAATCACTGAATGTATCGAAAAACATGGCGAATTTCAATTTATCGAACTTCCTTTAAATTCAGGTACTGAAAAGCAAATCGAATCCGGAGTTTAAAATCAACACAACGCATGAGCAAAATGAAGGTTGAACACATCGCCATTTGGGTAAACAACATCGATGAAATGATCGACTTTTATGTTCATTTTTTCGATGGCCATGCAGGAACCAGATACCACAACGTGCAAAAGGGATTCGAATCCTGCTTTATTGCCTTTAAGGAAGGACCACGCATCGAACTGATGAAACAAAAGGATGTGGAAAGCAATAAAATGCCGCTGCACACGGGCTATGCCCATATTTCGTTTCATCTTGGAAGTCGGCAGGATGTTGATGATTTTGTGAGTAATCTGATAAAAAATAATGTTCCTGTGGTTGATGGTCCCCGTGTTACAGGTGATGGTTATTATGAAGCAGTATTACTTGACCCCGAGCACAATTCCATCGAGATTTGTGGTTAATCATTGCTTGTATTTCCTTTAAATTTCATTAAGAACTTGTTCCAAACCGCACCACCAACCATTATTTTGCTATTTTTGCACACCATTTTTTTGAATAAATGCTATAAATCAGGTTTTTACGTAAAACCGGAATTCTTTTAACTTAACGTTTATAAACAAAATTTTTTGTAATGGAAAACAAGGATCAACTCAATCAAATTCCCGTGGAGGGCGAAATTGAACCGCGGGATGAGAAGACTTCAAAAGAAGAAACCAAAACAATTGAAGCATCTCACGAACCTGCCGAAGTTAAGGAGCAGGAAACAAAATCAGGTACAGACGTAGTAGCAGATCATGAACCTCAGGCTGAGAAAGTTGAAGAGGTTGAAGCAACTGCATTGCAGCAGGAAGAAGCACCTGTGGAAGAACCCCAAACAGAGGTTGCACAACCACCTGTTGAAATGGAAGCACCATCAGTAGAAGAATTGCAGGAAATTCCCACGGAACAAGCCTCAGACGAAACATTGGTAGCCGAAGAAGGCAAAACCGAAGAACCTGTGGAAATAACCCAGGAACCCGAAAAAGTTGAACAGGTTGCCGAACCCGCTGAAATTGAAGCTACAGAAGAAGAGGAAGAAGAGGTGCATGAAAGTGATGATCATGAGGATGTTAAAATCGACTACGAGAACCTGACGCGCATAGAGTTGGTTGAACAATTGGATAAACTTGTTCAGGAAGAAGACGTTAATGTGATAAAAGCTAAGGTTGCTGCCATCAAAGTTTCCTTCCTCAAAAAAACAAAACTGGAAAAAGAAGCCCATTACGAAATTCACCTTAAAAAACACGAGCAGGAAAAAGAAGAAGGAGCAGCCGAAGAAGCTGAGGTTGAAGAAAAACAACCTGTTGAAGACGAACTTGAAGTAAAATTCAACGAGATTTTTGAGATATACAAGCAAAAACGTTCAGTTTATCTGGACGACCTCGAAAATGAAAAAGAAAATAACCTGAAACTCAAACAGGATATCCTTGACCAGCTCAAAGAGCTCATCAATTCGGAAGAAACGCTCAAAAGAACTTATGACGAGTTTAGGGAACTTCAGGAAAGATGGAAAAACATAGGCATGGTACCTAAAACCGAGGTAAACAACCTATGGCAGAACTACCATTTTCTGGTTGAGAAATTTTTTGATAAGGTAAAGATAAACAAGGAATTAAAGGACCTTGACCTGAAGAAAAACCTGGAACAGAAAATTGAACTTTGCGAAAAAGCAGAAGAGCTGCTCATTGAGCCTTCCATTTTGAAGTCGTTCAAGCAGTTGCAGCGTTATCACGAGATGTGGAAAGAGGTTGGTCCTGTTCCTGACGACAAAAAAGACGAAATATGGGATCGCTTCAAATCGGCCACCGACAAAATCAACATGCGCCGCCGCGAACATTACAAAATTCTGCAGGAAGACCAGGAGAACAACCTTATTGCAAAAACAGCCCTCTGCGAAAAGGCCGAAAAGCTTCTTACCGAAGAGGTTAACAGCATCAGGGAATGGCAGGAAAAAACCAAACAGTTCAACGAGCTGTTCAAAGTTTGGAAAACCATTGGACCCGGACCCAAAAAACAAAACGATGAGATTTGGGATCGCTTCAAGGCAGCCTTAGACAATTTCTTTACCGAAAAGAAAGATTATTTTGGAAAACTGAAAGATCAACAGGTCAATAATTACAACCTCAAGCTCGACTTGTGTGTTCAGGCTGAAGCGCTCCGTGACAGTACCGACTGGCGTGAAACCACCCGCGAACTGATTGAAATGCAACAGGAATGGAAGAAAATTGGTCCTGTTCCTCGAAAAAATGCAGATAAAATCTGGAAACGTTTCCGCTCGGCTTGCGATGAATTTTTCGAGAAAAAACAAACACATTTCACCAGCATTCGCGATGAGGAAGGGGCTAACCTGAAGAAAAAAGAAGAATTGATAAAGCAGGTTGAGGATTATGTTTTTGAAGGCAGCAAAGCCGATAACCTGACAATACTCAAGGACTTCCAGCGCCAGTGGACTGAAACCGGGCATGTCCCGTTCAGAGACAAAGACCGTCTGCAGAATGCTTTCAGGGATGCTATCAACAAGCAGCTTGATAAGTTAAATATCAGCAATGCCGAGATGAACCTGGCCAATTACAAAACAAAACTGGATGTAATTAAAAACACACCCGATGGCGACCGACAGGTTTACCGCGAACGTACTTTTATGCAGAATAAGGTAGCCAAATTGCGTGAAGACATCATGCTTTGGGAAAATAACATTGGTTTCCTTGCCGATTCGAAAAAAGCCAACCTGCTGAAAGACGAATTCGAAAAGAAGATCGAAAAAGCAAAAAACGAAGTAGCAACACTCGAAGCAAAGCTCAAATTTTTGAATAGTCAATAAAATTGATCAAAACAGCGCCGGCAAAACCGGCGCTTTTTTTTAGCTTGCCGGCTCACCGTATTACTGATTTTAACACTGGACGGTTTTTAATTAAAAATCTCAATCAGGATTTCTTCAATGTTCAAATCCTTTGATTTTCTTCATGTTAAGGACAAAATTCATGGTCGTATCGGTTACACTTTCCACCGCAACCATCAAAGATGAATCATTTTCAAAATAGTACCTCAAAGTGTTTGGGAAATCGTGCTCCAGGTTTTGAAAGACCACTTCTTTTGCCGAAAAATATGCCGGACCAAACCTGATTGTCCTTCCCTGATTTTGGCCTGATACCGTTGCAAGATAATAATAACCTGTTGGTTCAGCTACAATGGCCAGTTTTTCTTCAATGGTTTTCACACCATTTTTCAGCGTTATGCCGGCACCCACCATCAGGGTATCATCATCTGCTGACCACTCTTCGAGGTAAAAGCCACCGCAACTTTCAATCCACCTGCCCATAAGTGCGATAACCATTTCTTTCGCATTTGTTTCATTTTCAACCTGTTGTTGACATGAGCCATGCATATCATTACCTGACTCATTTTTAACCTGAAAAGCTAAATTTGAAAAGGTGATCACGACAAGTACAAGTGCTGGTAACAACGCGGGCAAAAGACAGTGCTTGGCTGACGTTGTAAAGGTCTGGTAATTTCTCCGTTTAGCCATAGTATTTATTTTCATGATGTTACATTCTATTCGAAACTTTTCAAAAGCCAATAACCTATCCCGGCATTTTCAAAATTAAGATAAATTATAGGTAAACATTCAAAAATCAGTAATTTTGACATTCAAATTTAAACCAGTAAATAAAATCAAAATGAAACTTTTTTTCAAAATATTTGGAATCGTAGTGGCTGTAATTTTGGTACTTATGATAGCCATTCCGTATTTTTTTCGTGATCAGATTGTTGAAAAGATCAAGGAAGAAATCAATAAAAATGTTAATGCAACCGTCGATTTCAACGATTTTGGCCTTTCGTTGTTTCGGAGCTTTCCCGATTTCAATTTTCGTATCGAAGGGTTGTCGGTTGTCAACAAGGAACCTTTCAACGGCGATACACTTGCTTTCCTTCCTGGTTTTGAGTTAACACTCGATTTGATGAGCGTGATAAGGGGCGAGGCCTATCAGGTGAACAAAATTGGCCTGAAAAATCCATTTATCAACCTGCTGGTAAAAGAAGACGGGGCGGCAAACTGGGATATTACAATACCCTCTGAAGAACCGGAAACAGTGGCTGAACCTGAGGCCGAAACTTCTGCCTTTGTAATCAAACTAAAAGAAGTTACCATTTCGGGCGGGCGACTTATTTATGATGATAAAAGCCTGGCTACACTTGCCATTATCGATGGGTTGGACCATACCCTTTCGGGCGATTTCACACTCGATTTCACTTCATTGGACACTTATACTACCATTCAGCATCTTACCGTATTTTATGAAGGTGTAAAATACCTTAATAAAACCAGTGTTGAACTGGATGCAAAAATTGACGCCGATCTGGCAAAATATATTTACACGTTGAAAGAGAATGAGTTAAGGCTAAACGACTTGATTATTCTCATGGAAGGCTCGGTTGAAATGCCTGATAATGGCAACATGGTAATGGACCTGAAATTTGCTACGGCAAAATCGGATTTCAAGAACTTCCTGTCGTTGGTACCAGCAGTTTATACTGTTGGTTTCGAGGGACTGAAAGCCTCAGGCAGCGCAGGAATCAATGGATTTGTGAAAGGAATTTACAACGATGCAGGCTATCCTGGTTTCGACATAAACTTCAACATTCAAAATGGTAAAGTGCAGTATCCTGATTTGCCAAAATCAATTGAGGAAATTAACATCCTCACCAAGATTTCTTTTCCCGGCGGTGACCTGGATTTGCTGACGGTTGATGTATCAAAATTCGACTTCGCAATGGCAGGCAACCGATTCGGAGCGTCATTTTTTATCAAAACCCCAATGTCGGACCCCGGTTTGAAAGCTGAAATTAACGGAATACTTGACCTTTCGAAAGTGAAAGAGGTTTATCCCCTGGAAAATGGGGATGATCTTTCAGGGAAAATTACTGCCAACGTTTCGATGGCCGGACAAATGTCGTCGATCGAAAATGAGAAATATGATGAGTTTCGATTTTTGGGCTCTGTGCTGCTCGAAAATCTGAAATACAACACGCCTGAATTGCCGATGCCGGTCAACATTCAGGTGGCACGCCTCAATTTTTCACCCGAATACCTCGATCTGCCAGATTTCAGGATGATACTTGGCAAAAACGACCTTGCGGCAAAAGGGAAAATCGAAAATTTCCTGCCTTATGCCCTGGCTGATGGAACATTGCAGGGAAATCTGGAGTTGGTTTCGCAATATTTTAATGTTTCCGATTTCATGACATCCGACACAATTGCAGCAGTGGACAGTGATCCTACCGAAATTCAGTCCGACACAACAGCATCAGAACCTGTTGAGATTCCCGGAAATATTCATTTTACGATAAAAGCCAGTTTTGACAAACTGATTTACGATAACATCGAATTGAACAAAGTTGCCGGTCAAATGGTGGTAAAGGATAAAAAACTAATCCTGGATAATTTGAAAATGAATGTTTTGGAAGGAAGTATTACCGCGAACGGAAGTTTCGATACCCAGGAACCTGCCCGTCCAAAGGCTGATATGGATTTTGCCATCAACGAAATTGATATTCAGAACGCCTGGAAAACTTTTGCCACCATCAAAACATTTGCACCGATTGCTGAAAAGACCTCGGGTAAAATTTCACTGGGATTCAGGCTCAATACGTTATTGGACAATGAATTAATGCCGGTTTACAACTCGATGAATGGAGCCGGGAACCTTAAAACCTCCTCCATCATTGTCGAAAATGTGAACACGTTAACAAAAATTGCCGATGCTTTAAAAATGCCTGATCTGAAAAAACTGAATCTGGCTCCTGTCAACCCCTCTTTTGAATTTGTAAACGGAAAAGTTTTCGTTAAACCATTCGATATTAAATATCAGGATATTAAAGCCAACCTTGGGGGCTGGACAGCTTTTGATCAAACCATGGAGTACCTTATGCAACTTACAGTGCCACGCTCAAAGTTTGGCGGCGCAGCCAATGCGGTACTCGAAAACCTTGTGAGTGAGGCAAATAAAATTGGAACCAACTTCAGCCTTGGTCAAACCGTTGATGTGAATGTTAACATAACAGGAACTGTGACAGATCCGGTGGTTAAAGTAAGTCTGGGCGACCTGTCAGGGAAAAACCTGATGGACGACCTGAAGAAAAAAGCAATGGAAGAGCTTGAAAAACAAAAACAAAAATTAGAAGAAGAGGCTCGGCAGGAAATCGAAAAACAAAAACAAAATGCAAGGCAGGAAGCCGATAAAATTCTGGCTGACGCCGAAAAAGAAGCCAATAAAATAATTGCTGAAGCTCAGAAACAAGCCGACGCACTGAACAAAACCGCAGCCGAAACTGCCGAAAAGGCGTTAAAAGAAGCCGACGTACAGGCAAAAAAACTCATTGATGAGGGCAAGAAAAATGGACCGATTGCCGAAATTGCCGCTAAAAAAGCAGCTGATAAAGTGAAAACCGAAGCTGCAAAAAAGGCCGATGCTGCAGTTGCCGAAGCCAGGAAACAATCGGATGGAATTGTTGACGCTGCCAGGAAACAGGCCGACAAAATCAGAAATGACGCAAAAACACAATCCAACAAACTTTTGGAAACTAAATAGTGTATTTTTGCCATGTTTTTTATTAAAAATATGTTTTTAATAAAAATTTAACAAGTTTTTTACAACTGTTCCATAAATTTGGTTTAGTATTGCCGTGTATTTGTTCATAAAACAATGATTTTTAGCGACAAAATCGTCATAATCACCGGAGCATCATCTGGTATAGGCAAAGCTTTGGTAAAGGAATTTGGGCGGAAAGGCGCCACAGTTGTTGCAGCAGCCAGGTCTGAGGATAAACTCGACAGTCTTGCCAAGGATTTGCAAACACAGGGCATCCAAATTTTCACGTTTGCCACCAACGTCACCAGGGAAAATGATTGCAAAAATCTAATTAACAGCACCATTGAAAGGTTTGGAAGAATCGATATTTTGATTAATAACGCCGGAATTTCGATGAGGGCTCTTTTTGAAGCGGTAGATCTGGATGTGATTCGAAAGGTGATGGATGTAAACTTTTGGGGAACTGTATATTGCAGCAAATATGCCTTACCATATCTGTTGAAAACCAAAGGCACGCTTGCAGGAATTTCCTCAATAGCTGGTTACAAAGGCCTGCCAGGTCGTACTGGATATTCTGCATCCAAATTTGCAATGCAGGGAATTCTGGAAGTTATAAGAATCGAAAACATGAAAAAAGGACTTCATGTGCTCATTGCCTGTCCTGGTTTCACATCATCCAACATAAGAAACACAGCCCTTGCCGCCGACGGATCGCAACAGGGTGAAACACCGCGTGATGAAGATAAAATGATGAGTGCTGAAGAAGTAGCAGTAAGAATTGCCCACGCCATACACAGAAAAAAACGATCGTTGATTTTAACATCACAAGGAAAATTGACTGTTTTTCTGAATAAATTTTTCCCAAAATTTGTCGACAAATTGGTATATAACCATTTGGCCAAAGAATCGGATTCACCATTTAAATAAAGTATAAATTTTTAATTTTTTTATGAAAGACTTAACTTTAGAAATCAAGCCGCTTGAAGGTTTCGGTGAGCTTGAATTTGGAATGACACCAGACGAGGTTTACGAATATCTCGGTCAACCCGACGAAGAAGAAGTTTTGGAAGATGATGAAATGGGTGACACCAAAGTGCTTAGCTTTTGGAATAAATCTGTTTCTGCTTTCTTCGATGATCCGGAAGACCCGGTACTCACTAACCTCGAAACCGATAACCCTGATGCAACGCTGTTTGGTAAACGCGTTTTTGCCATGAAAGAAAAAGAAATCATCAAACTGATGAACGATAATGGCTTTTCGGAAATGGAGGTGGAAGACCTTGAAGATGAGGAGTACGAAAACGAAAGACGAGTATCGTTCGATGAAGCTCAGATGGACTTCTTTTTTGAAGATGAAATCCTTACAGTAGTTAGCTGGGGTGCTGACTTTGAATACGAAGATGACGAAGAATAGGTTTTAAGGTCACTTCTGATAACATTTTTATTCCGGGGGGGGCGCGCATTTTGTCAAAAGGGAACTTTGACTGCCATAACCAATTAGGTGCGTTCCTTTCCCGGTTTTTTATGCCCTTAATTTCCTTGCATCAATAGTTTAAGGCCTTAAATTTTGCAAGGTCTTTTTTTTGGATAAATTTTTAACTCAATGGCCCTTGGTTGGTCTTCTATTGTTGACTAAGAAGTGAAGGGCAGTTTATTCTGTCGCATTCATTGATTTCTCAATCGTTTTGCAACCTATTAAATTGCCAGAATGCATTGATTGTTTGTAATATCGGTATTCCTCATTAAATTTTTCAAAGTACATAGCATGTCTGCCCACCATGGTATCACTGGCTGGCAAGCCGTCTGTCAGGTCGTTAGGACGCGCCAGTAGTAGGATTCCCTGCAGTTAGCATCATTTTCACTCCTGATTCCTGACTTATGAATTATGATTTTTTACTTACTTCGTTTGCTTGCCCACCTCTCCACAGGGCATCTTCAATCATCATCGAAAACAAATCCTTTAATGAAATACCCATATCGAAAGCCATTTTGGGAACAATACTTTGTCCGGTAAGTCCGGGAACTGTGTTTACTTCTAAAAAAAATAATTCGTCATTGTCATCTCTTAAAATATAATCGAACCGCACCACTCCTTTGCAGTTGAGCTTTTTGTATAGAAAAGCCGAAGTGTCCTTAACCAGCAATTCAACATTTAAAGAAACATCAGCTGGAATAATCTCTTCGGAAAGCGTTGGATCGTATTTGGCTTCATAATCAAAAAACTCTTTTTTACTTTTAACCTCGCAGATTTGGAAAACTGTTAGTTTATTCTTCGATTCAATTACACCGCAGGTAAGTTCACGTCCCTTAACAAATTGTTCGACAAGTATTTCGGAGTCTTCTGCGAAAGCATTTTCAATAGCTGCATCTAAATCATCATGGTTATTTACCTTGCTCATGCCCACACTCGAACCACTCGCGTTGGGTTTTACAAAAACAGGAAATTCAAGGTTGCCGGTAATTTGGCCAGCAATGTTTTTATCGCCATTAAAAAAGTGCATGGAAGGCGAAACATTCACTCCCCACGATGCCACCACCCTGTTGCAGAGATTTTTATTAAACGTTAATGCCGAAACCGCAGAATCGCAAGAGGTAAAAGGAATCTGCAACATTTCGAAATAGGCGGGCAGTTTTCCGTTTTCACCCGGGCTTCCATGAATGGCGCAAAAAACACACTCGAAATGGATGGTCTGATTATTTAATGAGAGTGAAAAATCGTTTTTATCAATTTTGATTGATTGACCATCAACGTTACAAAACCAATCACTTCCCTTTATTTCAATGAGAAATGGTTCGTATTTTTCCCTGTCCAAGGCTTCAAGAACCATCCTGCCGCTTTTCATCGAAATTTTGTACTCGCCCGAATCACCGCCTGCAACGATTGCAATGTTTGTTTTCATTTTCAAAGAAATTAGGCTGGCAAAAGTAAAATCTTTCGCGAAAGCTAATTCAGGTGAAAAATAAAATGCCGCACCTAATTATTACCGGGTGCTCGATCGCAATTAAAACCATTCTGACTCCAATTACGTAATGAAATCCCTCCCATGTTTGTCCGTACATCATATCCTGCCGTCAGGATACATTCTTTTCGTATCTTTGCCGCCATCCGGCAATAAAATGCGGTGATTGAAGTTATTAGGGTGACATTTTTAAAAGATGGCTTTGGCGCGAAAATCTTTATTGTTTAAATAAATTTATTGTCCTGAATGGATTTTTTAAAGTTGATTTTTAGTAAACTATTCCTGAAACATTTAACCATCGCTTTGGTTGCCGGTATTCTTGTTTTCTGGCTTGTACTTCAGGCAATCAACATTTATGCACGCAAGGGACAAGCCATCGAAGTCCCGGATTTCAGGGGTAAAACCATTGATGAAATTGGATGGATGGATAATTCGGATGATTTTGGAATTGTGGTTATCGATTCGATGTTCGACGATGAATACCCAATTGGTTCGGTAGTTCTGCAGGACCCGCCTCATGGCTCAAAGGTAAAAAAGGGCAGGAAAATTTACGTTACCATTGTTTCTACCCAGCCAGAGATGGTTCACATGCCAAATCTTGTGGATCTTTCGCTTCGGCAGGCATTAATTAAAATTGAGAGTTCCGGTCTTGCCATCGGCCACCTTGAATACATCGAAAATTTTGCAAAAAATGCTGTTTTAGATCAAAAGGTTGACGGAGAAATTGTTAATCCGGGTACTGAATTGCTGAAGGGTACCACCATCACTTTGGTTTTGGGCACAGGCGTTGACGATCAAAAGGTGCCAATTCCAGTACTAACAGGATTAGATGAATCAGAAGCAGTTGCTTTGCTTTATCAATCGGCGCTAAACCCAGGAATTATCAGGCACCTTGATGGAAAGGATGATTTTCATTCAAGGGTTTTTATGCAGCAGCCACAAGCTTCTTCAGGTACTTTTGCTGAACCTGGAAGCTATGTTGATTTGTGGTTCAGGTCTGATTTGATGTTCGATTTCGATTCATTGATGAAAGCAAGCCAGGCAGATTCCGTCATGTCGGACACATTAATGATTAATGATGAACTATTTTGATGTTAATGAAACGATACATAATAATATTCTTTATTTTAACAATCGTTGGTTCTCAGTCTTTTGCACAGGAATACCTGACCGGACTGGCAGGGAACCCGATGATTTATCATTTCAATAAGGAAAACAAAGTGGTAAAATCCACAAAAATTGTTTATCCCAAATCGCTGACACTTCCATTTTTTGACGACTTCAAACAGCTGAGCATTTTTCCGGATACATCCCGCTGGATTGATGCCAATGTATTCATAAACAGTAATTTTGCTGCTTTTCCACCAACATGGGGCATTGCTACATTTGATGCGCTCGATGCCACCGGCCAAATTTACAGCCAGGCCAATTCAGTTCAGTTTGTCGCTGATTACCTGACCTCAAAACCAATCCGGCTCGATTCGGTTTTTAGTCCGGTTCCCAGAGCTTTGTCGCCTTCCGACTCCGTGTATTTTAGCTTCTATTTTCAACCGCAGGGTTATGGCAACGATCCACAGCTAAAGGATTCACTGGTGTTGGAATTTGGTTATTACGACGGTGATCCGGTTTTTTCGTACATCGACTCGACAGAAATTTTTATTGCTCCCGGCGACACGGTTTTTCCGGGTGATACCCTTTATTCGCCCTGCGATCCAAACTGGATTATCATCAGCGATCAAACCTTTCTTCCTTTTGATGTAGTGAAACTTCCGTGCGACTCGGTTTTTGTGCCGCCACAAACCCGATGGAAATCAGTTTGGTCGCATGTAGGAATGACCCTTGACGAATTCAGGCAGCTACACAACGAATCCTATTTTGCTCAGGTTATGATTCCTTTGCTGGATACAAACTGGTTTTCAAATGGTTTTCAGTTCAGGTTTACGGGTTACGCAAGCATTGCCGACGATGGCCTTCAAAGCTGGCAAAGCAACTGCGATTACTGGAACATTGACTATATTTTGCTGGATATCAACAGAGGCTTTGATCAAACCACACATCGTGATATAACTTTCACTGGGATTGCACCCTCTTTTTTAAAAGATTATTCCAGCATGCCTTTTGCCCAATACCGTGACGATCCGAACAGTGCGATGACCGACTCAGTAGATATGTTGATTAGCAACCTCGACAATGGTAACCAAACAGCCGAATACCGTTATGAAGTAAAGAATGATGTTGGTGGAGCGGTTTATACTTACAATGGCGGGGTAAGCGACTTGTTCCCGTTTACAGAAGCCGGATATTGTTTCGATATCAACTTCGCCCGTCCACCTGTAGAAGCGATTTTTCCACCACTTGGTGACCGCGACAGCGTTTATTTTGATATTACGCATTACCTGTTAGGAACCGACACTCAACTCAACCTTGGCGATACATTAACATACAGGCAGTATTTTAAAAATTACTATGCCTACGACGATGGAATTCCGGAGTTGGGTTATGGACTGACACCTGCAGGTGCAATGCTTGCATACCAGTTTAACTTAAGTAAGCGCGATACCTTGCGTGCCGTCCAAATGTTTTTTAATAAGACATTTTCCAATGCCAACGAGCAGTATTTCAGTCTTGCTGTTTGGAAAGACTTAAACGGAAAACCAGGTGATCTGGCCTATCTGCAGGAACGTGAAAAACCAATTTTTGGTGATAGTCTGTTTCGGTTTGTTACCTATCACCTCGATACCGCTGTCCCCGTATTGGGAACATTTTATGTTGGTTGGATTCAGGAAACCAATCATAATTTGAATATTGGTTTTGATGCAAACAACAATGCCGGAAATCGTATTTTTTACAATACAACCGGATCATGGGAAAACACATCTTTCCAAGGTGCATTACTCATAAGACCGGTAATGGGTAAAAAGCTCAAAGAATCGCCCGTTCAGAAAAGTGCCAGCATCGATCTTTTCAATCTTTATCCCAATCCAAACCATTCAGGGATAATAAGTTTTAAATTTCTTCAGTACCCAAAATACAATGCCACCCCCTACCAGGTAGGCGTTAAAGACGAAGTTCTGCAGCAAATGGAAATAGTGGTTTACAACCTGGTTGGGCAAAAGGTTTATCAGTCTCAATATCAGCCGCAAATCGATCTTTCAGCCTTAAATGAGGGAATTTACCTGGTGCAGATAATCGATTATTACCACCAGCAAACAATGACTGAAAAACTGGTGTTGACCAAATAGGGCAAGATCCGCTTTTCTTAGCTTATTCTGAGATGTTCTGGCAAAAGTGTCTTCGGAATATCTTTACAAATAAATAATTATACCACCAATGCGATGACCGAAAATTATACTCCCGAAATTACTGAAGAATCCGAAGATTTGTATGAACACCACAGGATAACCGTTGATCCGGGGCAAAGTCTGCTCAGGATTGACAAATTTCTTTTCAATCGCATCGAAGGTGTTTCGCGCAACAAAATCCAGCATGCCGCCCATGCAGGAAATATCCTGGTGAACAACCTGCCTGTAAAGCCCAATTACAAAATAAAACCACTCGATGTTATTTCAATAGTGTTGCCACAGCCCCTGCGCGAATTTGAGGTAATACCCGAAAATATCCCCTTTCAAATCATGTATGAAGATGATGATGTGCTGGTAATCAATAAGGAAGCAGGTATGGTGGTGCATCCCGGACACGGAAATTATACGGGTACGCTATTAAACGGACTTGCATACTATTATGCCGGCCAAAACGATGTAACACCTTCATTGATTCACAGGATCGACAAGGATACCTCCGGGGTTTTGCTGATAGGAAAAAATGAGTTCGCACAGTCGGTATTAGGGAAACAGTTTTTCGAGCATACCATTCATCGTAATTATTTAGCCATAGTATGGGGCGACTTTAAAGAGAATCAGGGAACAATAACCGGAAACATTGGCCGAAACCCGCACGACAGGCTGCAAATGTTTGTTTTTGCTGATGGCGAACAGGGAAAACATGCTATAACACATTGGGAAGTGGTTGAACGATTTGGATATGTAACCCTGGTGGAATGCAGACTTGAGACTGGAAGAACACACCAGATAAGGGCGCACATGCGGTTCATAGGTCATCCGCTTTTTAATGATGCACGTTATGGTGGCGACCAGATTTTAAAAGGGACCACTTTCAGCAAATACAAGCAGTTTATTAACAATTGTTACAAAATATTGCCCCGGCAGGCTTTGCATGCCAGGTCGCTTGGCTTTGTTCATCCCGTTACAAACAAAAAGATGTACTTCGAAACACCGTTCCCGCCAGATATGACCGAAGTTGTTGAAAAATGGCGACATTACTCGCAACATCGCGATCTTTTTGAAGCCGAATAGGCAAAATCATACCACCGCACGAAACACTTTCTTAACAATTCTTTCCATGATGTTGGGGCTTATCACTATCTTTGCGGCATGCAACAGATGATACTTATCCTCGATTTCGGATCGCAATACACACAACTTATTGCCCGTCGTGTGCGCGAATTGAATGTTTATTGCGAAATTTATCCTTTCGATAAAATACCTGCGCTCGACAATATCATGGGTGTAATTTTGTCGGGTAGTCCATTTTCAGCCCTTGATGAAGGTTCACCAGTACCTCAGCTTGACCACATTTTTGAAATGAAAATCCCGGTTTTGGGGGTATGTTATGGCGCTCAGTTCATGGCAAAAGTGGGTGGGGGTATGGTTCAACAGTCGAAAATCAGGGAATATGGGCGCGCAAATCTTACCAAAATTGTTGCAAACAATGTTTTATTGAAGGGAATGACAGAAGGGTGCCAGGTTTGGATGTCGCATGGTGACACAATATTATCATTACCTACTGGTTTTCAAATCATTGCAAGTACAGCTGATGTCGAAATTGCTGGTTATCAGGCTGTCGGCGAACAGGTTTTTGGAATCCAGTTTCATCCCGAGGTTTACCATTCGACAGAAGGAATGATTTTGCTTAAAAATTTTGTAGTCGATATTTGTGGATGCAATCAATCCTGGACGCCAGCCTCTTTTGTAGATACTACAGTGACATGGTTGAAAAATAAAATCAAGGGCGAAAAGGTGGTTCTTGGTTTGTCCGGTGGTGTCGATTCATCTGTTGCAGCATTGCTGTTGCACAAAGCTATCGGAGATCAGTTGCATTGCATATTTGTGGATAATGGCCTCCTGCGCAAAAATGAGTTTGAAACCGTACTTCACACATATCATGACCTGGGGTTGAATGTATTGGGTGTTGATGCTTCCGCCCGGTTTTACGAAGCACTAAAACACAAAACCGATCCCGAAGAAAAAAGAAAAGCCATTGGTAAGACCTTCATTGAAGTTTTCGACGATGAAGCCCATAAAATTAAGGATGTAAAATGGCTGGCACAAGGAACCATTTACCCCGATGTTATCGAATCGGTTTCGGTAAAAGGCCCATCGGCAACCATCAAATCGCACCACAATGTAGGTGGGTTGCCCGATTTCATGAACCTTAAAATTGTTGAACCCCTCAGCAGTTTATTTAAGGATGAAGTAAGGAAGGTAGGCCTACAGTTAGGTTTGAAACACGAAATTCTTAACAGGCATCCCTTTCCAGGCCCGGGATTGGGCATAAGAATTTTGGGGGAAATCACACCCGAACGGATACATGTTTTACAAGAAGTTGATCATATATTTGTGCAGGGTTTACAAAGTCATGGGCTTTATGACGAAGTTTGGCAGGCGCTGGCTGTTTTATTGCCAGTTAATTCGGTCGGTGTAATGGGTGACGAAAGAACTTACGAAAATGTTGTTGCTTTAAGGGCAGTAACCTCTACCGATGGTATGACTGCTGACTGGTCGCATCTTCCTTATGACTTTCTTGCCAAGGTATCGAACGACATTATTAACAAGGTAAAAGGAGTGAACAGGGTTGTTTACGACATCAGCTCAAAACCTCCTGCAACCATTGAGTGGGAATAATAAACAATCGTTATTAAAATGATTGATAATGAATATTTTATCAATATGGGTATTAAGAAAAATTTGAACTTCCCCATCATGACAATCAATAAGCTGATGTTGCTTGGTATCTTTTTGTTTCTGCTGGTATTAAATGGCTCAGCACAAGTTAATGATAATTCGTCAACAAAAAGTTACAACTTGCACCGTGTCGCCAAACAACAAACCTTGTATGGATTATCAAAAGAATACAATGTTACAGTTGATGAAATCAGGCAGGCCAACGGTGGTTTACCCGATGGTTTAAAAGAAGGAATGGTGATAAAAATTCCTGTTCGGAGTTTTCAAAAAGACCAAACCAGCACTCCCGAAAAACAGATAGAACCTATGTTGGCAAAATCTTTTGAATATCAGGCGCGTGGTAAGGAGAAAATCTTCCCGCTCGCAGTTCGTTATCAGGTGAGTATTGACAGCATTTTTGCACTCAATCCGGGAATTTCGGAAACCCTGGCAAAGGATCAGATTATTTTTATCCCGCTGGTGAAAAATACAAAAGGGTACATTACACATACCTTGCGATATGACCTTACAATTAACAAACTTGCCAAAAACTATAACCTTTCGGTTGACGAAATAAAAGCGGTTAATCCTTACATTTCGAAAGATTTAAAATCGGGACAAATGGTGAGAATTCCTGTTATGATTATGGATACCGAAAATGAATTGTCGGACAAATTATTACCTTCTATTGCTGAAGTTGACGAAAACGAAGAAACCGATATGGTTGCACCGGTTGAGGTAAAATGCGAAAAAGACCACAGAGATGAAATATTTAAAATAGCCTTGATGATCCCTTTTTATTTTGACCATGCCGATTCATTAACCGAAAACAATTTGATGCCAGAAGGTACGCCAATGGCGCCAAAAAATTCAAAATCTTTTACATTCATCCAGTTTTACGAAGGTTTTTTGATGGCTGTGGACTCACTGCGCCGGGTTGGGTTAAACTGCGAACTTTACGTTTTTAATGTTGAAGATGACATTTTTGAGGTGAAAAAAATATTGAACAATCCTGATCTGAAATTCATGGATTTAATTGTAGGTCCGGTATTTGCCAAAACATTTTCAATTGTGGCTGCATTTGCCAAACAGCATGAAATTAACATCGTAAATCCATTTTCGGTAAGAAATGAAATAACATTTGACAATCCTTTTGTTTTCAAATTGAAATCATCCTTGGGGCAACAATACGAAACCTTAGCCAACTTTTTGAATTATAGATATTCCACTGCCGAAATTTACCTTGTTAGGCAAAATCAATATCGCGATGAAAATGAAATCAGTCAACTGAAAATGGTGTTGGATGACAGACTGATAAAAAATTCATTAGAGCCATATTGTGAAATTAATTATGGAAATGATAGTCTTGCATCGTTCTTACAAAGAGCTTCTTCAATGAAACCATCAGTCATAATAATTTATTCCGAAAATAAGGCATTCATTCTCGATATGTTGAGAAAATTGAACGAAATCAGAGACAAGTTTCAAATTACAGTAGTCGGGTTACCAAACTGGAAAAAAATGGAAGATATTGAGATAGAATATCTTATTAATTTGCAAACCCATCTGCTCGTTACCGATTTTATCAACTATAATTCATTGGAGGTTAAACGATTCGTTGGGAATTTCAGACAGAAATATGATACTGAACCGATGACCTACGCCTTCGATGGATACGATGCTGCATCATTCTTTTTAAATGCCCTTATGAAATATGGGAGGGATTTTGGCGAATGTGTCGAAAATTTTGCCTTTGATGGCTTACAATCGGGTTACAGTTTTGAGAAAACCGGAAATAATGGTTTTACCAATAAAATGTGGAAGGTTCTTAAAGTATCAGATTATCAATTTATTAACGTGAGTCCCAGCGTGCAGAATTAAATAACGCCGTTTTCAATCATTCGTACAATAACCTCTATATTATAATCTTCACCATCGGGATCGTACCTTGTTTTAAGGTCATATCCAAAAATTCGGGCAAACGATTGATAAAAAAAAGCCAGAAAACTGCCACGAAAATCTTTTACAAGTTCATAGGATGAATTTCCGGTTTCGCGGTCGATTAGTTTGATGAGGATTTTGCCTTGTGATATGGTTAGTTTTTCAAGCTCTTTGCCGTATTCATCTTTAATTTCCTGTTCTAATGCTTTCATGATCTTATTTCTTTCCCGCTCAGTTTCAACTTTGGAAAGGATTAATTCGTATTCCCTGAGTTTTTCGCCGGCAAGCCTGGCATAGGGGTAAACTTTTTTTACATTTCTGATCAATCTGGTATTTTGTCGCAGTTCATGACTGGTTTTAAAAATTTTATACGCAAAAACCTCAATCCCAGGTATCTCTACATAGGGAATTGTATCCTGACCTATAATTTTAAGTGGTAATAGGTTAATAGAATTATCCTGTGCAAATATTTTACTTGTAAAAAACAGAAATCCAAGTACTGTAATGCCTGAAAATTTCATTAAATGTTTGTAAATAACAAACAAAATAACGATGCCTGCTTCCTGATATTTGATTGTTGGCCGGCGATGTTGTTGATTTCCATTTTAACTATCTGCGGAAGTGAGGAATAAAATTCGATGATAGGAAATCAGGTTGCATTCGGACTTTAAGACAATTGATATTACTAACAATCAAAGCGTCAATATGATAATCCAGCCGGACTTTGGAGTTGATGAAAAATATGGAAAGTCAATTTTCTGTTCAGGATGCTACCCTAAGTTTTGCAATGCTATTGCTGTGTAGCTTTTCACTGGCATAGCTTCTGGTGATGTGCAACTCTTTTACCGACTTTTGTGAGGGCAGCTCAAACATCGCATCGTTGAGTATCGCTTCCAAAATCGATCTTAATCCACGCGCTCCAAGTTTGAATTCAATCGATTTTTCAACAATGTAATTAAGTGCGTCATCATTAAATGTGAGAGCAATTTTATCCATTTCAAAAAGTTTGGTAAATTGTTTTACCAACGAATTTTTGGGTTCTGTTAAAATTCTGCGTAAGGTTGTTTCGTCCAACGGATTAAGAAAAGTAACAACAGGCAATCTTCCCACAATTTCAGGTATAAGGCCGTATTTTTTCAAATCCTGCGGGGCAACATATTGCATGAGGTTGTTTTTGTCGATTTGGTTTTTGTTTTTTTCACTTAAATAGCCAATCACATTGGTACGGATGCGCGAGGCAATGATTTTATCGATCCCGTCAAAGGCGCCGCCTGCTATGAAAAGAATATTTTCGGTGTTAATCTGAATCATTTTTTGTTCAGGGTGTTTTCGACCTCCCTGTGGTGGTACGTTCACGATGGATCCCTCGAGTAATTTAAGTAAAGCTTGCTGAACACCTTCACCTGACACATCGCGTGTGATGGATGGATTATCACTTTTTCTGGAAATTTTATCAATTTCATCAATAAAAACGATACCTCGCTGTGCGGCTTTTACGTCATAATCGGCAGCCTGCAATAACCTCGAAAGAATACTCTCCACATCTTCGCCAACATAGCCGGCTTCTGTCAACACGGTGGCATCGGCAATAGCAAACGGAACATGCAGCATTTTAGCAATGGTTCGGGCCAGAAGGGTTTTTCCTGTCCCGGTTTCTCCAACCATAATGATGTTAGATTTTTCAATTTCAACATCATCATAATCCTCCTTCTTGAATTTTTTTTGCGAAATACGCTTGTAGTGGTTATAAACAGCCACCGAAAGTACCCGTTTGGCTTCTTCTTGTCCAATAACGTACTGATCGAGGTAGTGTTTGATTTCCTGTGGTTTTAAAAGCTTGATTTCTTTCAGGTTATCAAATGACCCGTGCAATTGTTCTTCTTTGAGAATTAACTGTGCCTGATCAACACAATCATTACAAATATACCCATCGATTCCGGCAATCAGAATTTTGGTTTCATTACGGTTCTTTCCGCAGAATGAACACTTGTCAGCTCTTTTAACCATTTGCTTTTGGCCGTTTAAAATTTAAATCAAAACTAATTTGCTATTTTTTTACCTGAACAAGAACTTCATCAATCATCCCATAATCTTTTGCCTCCTGGGCAGTCATCCAATAATCACGGTCAGAATCAGCCCATATTTTTTCATAACTCTGATTTGAGTGTTTGGCAATTATTTCGTACAGTTCTTTTTTCAATTTTTGAATTTCACGTGCAGTAATTTCAATATCAGAAGCTTGTCCCTGCGCACCGCCCATGGGTTGATGAATCAATATCCGCGAGTGGGGGAGTGCTGTACGTTTGCCTTCTTTTCCTGCACAAAGCAAAACAGCACCCATCGAAGCCGCCATTCCAGTGCAAATGGTCGCTACATCTGATGAAATGTACTGCATGGTATCGTAAATTCCCAAACCTGCATACACTGATCCTCCCGGTGTATTCAGATAAATTTGAATGTCTTTCGACGAATCAACTGATTCAAGAAAAAGCAACTGTGCCTGAATAATATTGGCAACATAATCGTCGATAGGCACCCCGAGAAAAATAATTCGATCCATCATCAACCTTGAGAAAACATCCATCTGGGCAACGTTGAGTTGCCGCTCTTCTATAATGGTTGGTGAAATATAGCCGCTTACTGCGGAGGTGAATTTTTGCAATGTCGTACTGCTGATTCCGCGGTGCCTGATAGCATATTTAGAAAAATCTGTGTAAGGGTTCATAAATAATTGATATAAAATTAATTAAATAAAATTTCCTGAATCGATTATTGGCTTTAAATGTGAAAGCGTAATTTAATGGGAGTGTTCATCATGCTCATGTTCATGAGGATTTAACTGTTCATGAGTGTAAAGTTTTTTCAATTCTTCGCTGAACTCTTCGATCGTTATTTCCTTTTCGATTATCGTGAATTTTGATTTGAAAAGATTGACCAGTCTTTGATTAAAAAGCATATCATAAATCTTTCCTGATTCCTCTTTATTTTTTAGGAGATTTTCAGCGATTTTGTCAAGGTTTATTTTTTGTTCATCCATCTCATCAATCTGAAAACCAAAATATTGACTGTAAAATCTTTTGACTTCATTTTTAATATCCTCATCAGAAACCACGATTTCAGGATATTGTTTCATCAATTCTTTTTCGATTAACTGCATGATCATCGACTGTCGGTATTGCGGAAATTCATTTTCAATAACCTCTTTAGAAATTTTTCCGTCATTACTTATTAATAGCCACCTTTTTGTAAAATCATCAGGTATTTCTACATTTGTGTTATTCATTAGGTGACGTAATGTCCGGTTTACGAAAAATTTGTCCTCTTCAGAAGTGTACGAATTTTTGATTACTTTTTTTATTTTTTCAATAAAACCTTCATAATCAGCAATATCTTCACCGGGAAATGCCTTGTCAAATAACTCCTTGTTAACCTCAGCAGGTTCGTTGAGTGTAATTGTTAGAATTTCATATTCAAAGTCGGTAGTTATTGCATTGGCCTTTTCAACCGAGATACCGAGAATTTTTGAAGCTTTATCTGACCCAAATGCATTCAAAGGATTGAAAACTACTTTATCACCAACCTGCAACCCGGTGAGAAGATTCTTAATCTCATCACTGGCAATTAAAGAAAAATCAATATGAGTGGTTGTACTGATGCCCCCTTCAATTACATTTCCCTCAATATCCGTTTCTTTTATGTAAACCTGGATTTTTGTGGATGAATCTACATTCTGAACTTCAATGGTACTGGCAAACTGATTCTGAATATCTTTAACAGTGTTGTTGATGATCTCTTCAGAAACTTCCACTGAGAGGTACTCAATACTTTCATCCTGAGTTAAATTAATATTTATTATAGGGGAAACTGCATAGTCAAATGAAAAATGAAAATCTTTTAGCGATGCAAAATCTGGGGTTTCCTGATCTTCAACTGGAATTGGATACCCCAGGATATTTAATTGTTCATTTTTTAAAAAATCGTCCAAAGATTTGGTAATCAATTTATTAATTTCTTCTGATAAAATTGCAGGGCCATATTTTTTTTCAATCAAACTTTGTGGAACTTTTCCTGGTCTGAAACCCGGAATAGCAGCTTGTTTTCTAAATTTTTTTAATTCTTGCTGATAATTTTCCTGATAATCCTGCTCAACTATTTCAACGTTCAATCTGGCAGTTAATTCACCTGTTTTTTCTTGTGTAATATTCATTAAATTAATGATTTGAAATTTGGTCGGCAAAATTAGCATTTTATTCATTTAAAATCTTTAATAGGGCATTACAAAGTTCTTCAAGGATTCGAATGTCGATTTTAAAAGATTTTTTATGGCATAAATAATGTTAATGCAATAAAATTCCAAAAATGGAAAATTATTTAAATAATTATAAAACAGCACTATAATAGATTTTTATTTCAAAAAGCCCAATTCATTTTTGTTTTTGAACCAAATTTAAAATCTCTCTTAATAACTAATTAATTGCTGGTTTTTTTTTAAGTCTTTTCGCGTTGGGGTTCATTTTTGTAAAGATTGTAAATTGAATTTATCACCCTGAAACCACTATTAACTGATAAAGTAGGTTAATGAGGAATGCTATTAAAAAGAAATTTGATCAGCGTGCTTATTTGGATTAATGTCTTAAAATGAGAAATTAATAAAAATCTTGCCAAAAGGTTGTGTCCATGATAAATTTGCTAAAAAAAAGTTTAAGTTATGAACACAACTACCAGCAAAACAGTTTCCGTTCTTTTGATCAACTTAATGTTTTTCATGTATTCATTCTCACTTTTTTCCAATAATTCAATAATGGAATGGTATGGAAATCAAAATTTTAAGTTCTCTAAAGATCAGGAAGAACTAAAGGTGTTGATTAATAAAAACCCTTGGGAATCATTTTCTTTAAAAATAGACAACATCGAGTTAATGAATAATCCGGTTCTAAATTTCCAAATAAAAACGAATCAGGATATTGTTTTAAGAATAGATGTTACAGATGGGGCTTTTGTAAGTTGTGAAAATGTTATTTTATCTCAAAATATTACCTCATCTGAGGCATTTTCCGAAGTTAGCTTTGATTTCTCTGAGGTTTTGTCAGACATTGATCTTGCCGGAGAAACCTACTTATTATTTTATGTTAATCCCGGAAAAAAGTTTGAAGGCCAGATTTCTATATTAAATGTTGAACTTTTTAAGGGCACTGATCCTCAAAAACCAGAAACGATGGTTGAGAGCTCTTCAGAGCTGAGAATATATCCTTCGCCAGCAACTGATTACACCTTTGTTGAAATTCCTGATGGAAACTTTTCGTTATTAAAAGTTTTTGACACATCAGGAAAAGAATTAATTTCGACTCATGTTGAGCATTTTTCTGGTAGTGAATTCAAACTTAACCTGGCTGGAATCACTTCAGGATATTATTTTGTGTCTCTGGTTTCAGAAAGTAATACTTTGACAGGCAAGGTATTGATCAGGTAACGCAAGTCTGCATCTTTTAATAAATTTCGTAATGATACGTTTTGTTTAATCCGGCAAATTTAAATGACATGAAAAGCAAATATTTTACAAATTTCAAAGTAGTATTATTAGGCATTCTGGTATTCAACATTTTGGGAAATGTTAAGGGGCAGGTAGTTAAGTTTGAATTATCACCTTCGATGATTATAAACGAATGCGGTTTTGGTGATGCCGGGATGATAGCTGATGAACAGGTTTTATCAGGAGATCCGCTTACAACTCCAAGTACACATCCGGTAAACACCTGGGCAACTCCTTATGGTAAACCATACCCGATGGCGGCAAGGATTGATTTGGGCTCTATGATGAAAGTTGTACACATTTTTGTGTACGATCGCCACAATGTTGGTGATTTGATAGTGGAGTATGGACAACCAGGCAGTTGGCAATATCTTTTTACTGATCCGTTGGTGTTGTATAAAAAATGGGTCAAGCATACTGTAAATGTAAACACAAGATATCTTCATTTTATCAAGACAAGCGCCAATGTGAACTTCAGTGAAATTGTAATTTATGTTGATAACATTGTGTTGCCACCGCCAATTGTATCTAATCTCGAAGCATCAAATCCAAAACCTTTTTCGGCTACTTTGAATTGGACAGATGTTGCAGGAAATAGTACAACAGGTACATTTTTATCCTACGATATTCGATACAGTGATCAACCGATTGATGAACAGAGTTTTGGAACTGCACATCAATTTCCTACAGAATTAGTTCCATCCGCTGGTGAGGAAAAGCAAATTACTATCAGTGGCTTGGAGGCAGATAAAAAATACTATTTTGGACTGAAATTATTAGGTGAATCAGCAAATTCCTCACTCTCAAATGTGGTTAGCCTGACAACGACAAATCTGCATAATCACTTAATTTTTAAGGTTGATATGACTCCTGATATGGTTACAAATGAAGCGGGTTATGGTGTGGCAGAAATGTTGGTAGATGAACAGGCGATATCTGGGAATGTAATTGCGGGAATTGGAGGAGTGCCAATAAACGGATGGAACCCTGGGAACTTTTCAACATATTATCCTGCAAGTGCTTACATCGATTTGGATATTGAATTGCCGATTGCAAAAATTTTCCTTTTTGATGCGATTTCTAATGGTGAGGTAATAATTGAATATGGATCTCCTGGTAACTGGAACTTTTTATTTATCGATCAATTAAACAACATTCAAAACTGGAACGAGCACTATGCGGGAATATCAACCAGATATTTAAGATTTACAAAGACATCACCGGATAGTGAATTTAATGAAGTCGTTATTTACGGGATTGGAGAATTACTTGTTGAAACTAAAATTCCATTGGGGGTCGATATGATAACAAATCTCTCCAATTATGGTGAACCATGGAAATTACTTGATGAACAAGAGCTTGCAGGAGACCCAGCCAACAGTCCGGGTGGTAATCCGGTTACATTTTGGCAAACGGGTTTTCAGTCCTACATTAATTACCCACTATTTGCTTTGATCGATTTGGGTAAAACACACCATTTGTCGAAAATGTTTTTAAGGGATATTAACGATTATGGCAATTTTGCAATTTGGGGAGGGTATCACGAAAACTGGGATTTACTTGCAGTTGATAACCTAACCGGTTATTTGTCCTGGAATCAGCATGATGCAGATGTGTTCACACGCTATTTATTACTCGAAAAGCAATCTGCAAGATCTAATGTTTCGGAAATCGTACTGTATGGATATGATATCATGCCAGGATACACCGATACAGTGCCACCCTCAGCTGTTAATCTGGTGGCTACGCAACAAGGGTGTTGTTCAGTTTTACTTGAGTGGACTGCTCCGGGTGATGATGGATTAATTGGTAAAGCCTCTGAGTACATGATCAAATACAGCCAGAACCCAATCACAGTTGAAAATTTTTACAATACGGCAAGTGTTCCTGGTATTCCTATACCTGGTCAGGCTGGCATGCCGGAAGCGTTATTGGTTGAGTCTTTAACACCAGAAACCAATTACTACTTCGCTATCGTTTCGATGGATGATGCACAAAATTTTTCTACAATTTCGAACATTGCTGTCGAATCTACAATTTATCAGATAGGTGGCCTGCCCTACAAGTTTAATTTGCGGAGCGAAATGATATTAAACGAATGGGTACAGGGTGATGCAACACTACTCGTTGATGAACAGGGCATATCGGGAAATCCCAGGGAAGACGCAGGAGGAAATCCAGTGAATCGGTGGGAAATAGGTTCAACCTTATGGAAATATCCCGCGTTTGCCATTATTGATTTGCAAGGATTGTGCAACATTACCGACATTTTTGTTTATGATGACGATGACTCCGGACAGGATTCAACATCACCGGTTACGTTCTTCTATGGTGAGCCCTTTAATTGGCAGCCATTGTTTGTTGATAGTCTGAAAAACTCTGGTGTCTGGAACCAACATAACATCAATCTTGAGACCAGGTACTTAAGGGTGAAAATTCATTCACCGGAAACCAGGATGTCTGAATTACTTGTTTATGGTACACGGATTGAGGACCCGGTTCAGGAGCCCGTAGAACAACCTGCTGTAAAAGTGACTATGGATCAATTAATTGGTATTAATGCCTTTATCACCTCACCATTAGGAAAGATGAAATGTGCTGGGTTTGTAAGAGAATATCACAACTGGATGTGGTGCGAGGGAAACAGGAGTACTACCTACCCGGGTTATCCGAATAATCAAAACGAATTTATTACCCTGGGATGGAATTTTGATGTTTACTACAGCAACCTGAACAATTCTGGAATTACCATAAGCCCGGCGATTCAAAATACTGTATTGTGGCTTAACGGATTCAATTATAACAGGTTGGCCGATAAACCGGTACTCTCAGGTTTGGATCCGTTACTACCTTCTTCATACATTCAACATGCTGATCATATTTTTCAATACACCGCCAGATATGGAAGCAAAACGCTACCCGATAATCTTTTGAAATTAGCACCCGGACAACCCCGGATTACAGGAGCAAATTCAATAAAATACATAGAAAACTGGAACGAACAGGACAGATGGTGGGAATCACGGGGTGCTTTTTTTACCCCTTATGAATATGCTGCAATGGCTAGCGCTGACTATGATGGTCATTTAGGTATCTTGGGAGAAACCTTAGGACTAAAAAATGCCGATCCTGATGCAAAACTGGTGATGGGTGGAATTGCCAAACCTGACATTAATTATATAAAAGCGATAAAATTATGGTCGGATTTTCACAGAAACGGGAGTGTTCCGTTTGATGTAATCAATGTTCACCATTATTGTAATGATGGCGCTGACCAGGCTTCGGGTTCGGTTGGAATAAGTCCTGAAGCTGATAATTTAAAAGGGTTGATGCAACAGTTTGTCAGTTACCGCAACAAATACCTTCCGGGAAAAGAAGTCTGGATAACCGAATTTGGGTACGACACGCATCCTGAATCGGTTCAGCGGGCTCCGGCAATTGGCACATTTAGCCAGGAAGAAGTTCAGGGGCAATGGCTTGTAAGGTCGTATCTGGCATTAGCCGCAGCAGGTGTTGACAAAGCCGCCATGTATATGTTGTCGGATGTTGACCCGACTGATAAAACCAAATTTCAAACTTCAGGCTTGATTTGTGTCCCTGCCGAGGGATACCGTTCCAAAACATCCTGGTATTATGTTTACACCTTGAAAAACCGGCTTACTGACATGTATTTTGACCAGGAAATTGCCTCCGGAAATCCCGATGTAATGATTTACAAATTTAAACACGCCAATGACCCGAACTATTCAGCCTATGTTTTGTGGTGTCCAACAAGCAATCAGACGACAGTTGATGATTTCGCATTTCAGCTACACCCTAATGAAAAGCAAGCCAAATTGGTTGAGTTGTCAGAAGGTAGTATTAATGGTGTCGAAAATATCATTCCAACGGTTGACGATAAAGTGATACTTAATATTTCGGAACGCCCGGTGATTCTTATTGTAGCAAATGAGGGGTTTGTTTTTCCCTTATTCAAACAGGAGGTAAAACTAGGGTTAAGCCCCGAAATGATGGTCAATGAGTCGGGATATGGGGATGCTGCCATGTTGGTTGATGAACAGGACATTTCAGGGGACCCGTTGAACAATCCTGATACTGCGCCTCAGACATGCTGGACTGGTGGTTACAGTGCACCTTATCCCTGCCATGTTTACATCGATCTTGGTAACGAATATGATATTACAAGTATTTACCTGCGAGATCTGAACGGGGTAGGTGATGTAACTTTTTCGAGTGGTGAACCTGGTGCCTGGACACCTGAATTTGTTGATGATTGTAAACTGTACAAAGCCTGGACAGGCCATGTAATCAATAAAAAAACGCGCTACATAAGGGTTACTAAACATTCACCTGATTCGCACATTGCAGAAATGATCATTTATGTTAGTGAATAAAAATTTTGCTTTTCTTTCTTCCTTTTAGAGGAAATCTTTTTTGCTGGGAGCCTCCGTCATTCATTTGGCGGGGGTTTTTTTTATGAAAACTATTCGATCATAAAAGGAAGTCCCCCATATAGTCCCCCAAACAAAAACCGTTTGTTAAAATCCTGATTAACAAACGGTTATGCTAATAAATTTGTGCGGATGAAGGGACACCACCATATTACTTTTTAATGCTTTTCGATATGCTTATTTAGTTGATAATGATAGATTTGTGTTTTAAGTAGTGTAGTTAAAAATGTTAAAATATCCTATTAAAACCTAAAAAAATAGTGCCCCAAATAGTGCCCCGCTTTTTGAAAAATTATCTTTGCAGTTGCAAAATAGAAATTTCTTTTAAATGTCGGAACCTATTTTCATTTTAAAAAATCCAAAAGCAAAAAATGAAACGTTGATTCATCTGCTTTACAATATCAAATTTGACAGACTGAAATTTTCCACCAGCTTAAAAATAAAACCCGACTACTGGAATAAAGCAACCCAACGCCCCGACACTTCTAACATTGAAGATAAAAAACTGCTGTCCAAATTAAAGAAAATTGATTTGTTTCTCAATAGATTTGCCGCCAGGACTAAAGAAATCGAGGAACATTGTGAATTTCAAAAAATTCCTTTTACGATTGAATATTTAAAATCCGAACTCGAAAAGGAATTCAGGCCAAAACCACCAGAGAAAGAAGATAAACCTAAGATTGACTTTTTGCAGTTTATTGATGAATGTATTGAAAACACCCGTTTCGCCAAAAATAGCAAACCACCGCGCCCCATCAGCCCCGAAACGATACGAAAATATCGGATTGCTCAAAAACACCTTATTAATTATGTCAATCTGAAAAGAAACGGCAAAGCTACTTTTGATAAAATCGACCAGGATTTTTATGAGGGTTTTATTATGTACCTGCAGAACGATTTAGACCAAAGTAGCAATACCATAGGCAAAAATGTAGGTGTGTTTCTCAAATTTCTGCACGAAGCCAGGGATAAGGGATTCGTAAAAGACACTAAAGAACTTCGCAGCCTGAAAGAATTCAAGGAAGATGTTGATCACATTTATTTAACTGAAGACGATTTAACCGCAATTTACCAGACCGATTTGTCACATTATCCAGGACATGAAAAATTTCGTGACCTTTTCATCATTAGTTGTCGTACCTGCCTAAGATATTCCGATTTTACCCGTATTAAGCCCACAGATATTATTACTACAAAGGATGGCGAAATTTTACAGATTAATTCAATTAAAGGCCGCAAAAATGTTTACATTCCGGTTCACTGGCAAACAAAGGCTATTTTGCAAAAATATGATTACCATTTGCCACGCAAAATATCAAACCAGCGCGCGAACGAATATTTAAAAAAAATTGGTGAACTTGCTGGTTTGAACGACATTGTTAAAATATCCAAAACAAAAGGCGGAAAAATAATGGAGACAGTACATAAAAAATATGAGTTGATAACAAACCACACAGGCCGCCGCACTGGTGCATCTCTTATGTTTGAAAATGAAATACCAGCATTAAGCATTATGAAAATTACGGGACACAAAACACTGGCAAGTTTTCTGAAATACATAAAAACCAGCGATCAGAAACACGCTGAAATGATGTTAAAACACAGCTATTTTAAAAACTAACAATAACTTTGTAAAAAAAATTCGGCTATGGGAAACACAATAACAGGAACATGGACGGACGGCAAAAAAAACATTGACGTAAAACTTACGATCATTCTGTTTAAAGAAGATGAAACACACCTTGTTTTTTGCCCAGCTTTAAACCTTACAGGATATGGAGCCACCGAAGCCGAAGCGATGCAATCGTTTGATGTTATGATAAATGAGTATTTCCACTACACAACCAACAAAAACACCCTTTCAAAAGACCTTAAAAATTTGGGCTGGAAAATACTGAAAAATTTGCGCAAACCTGCTACACCCCCGGACATGAGTTATTTGTTAAGCACCAATGAAGACTTTAAAAGAATATTCGATAATTACGATTATCGCAAAGCCAGTACAAACATTTCAATCCCGGCACTGGTTTAATGCAAAGGAGCCTGAAAAACATAAAGCTCTCAACGTTTCAAAAATTCCTTGAATTTAAAGGGCTGAAAAAAATCCGAACCACAGGCGGCCACGAAGTTTGGAGCCGTGCCGACCTTACCAGGCCAGTTATCATTCAAAGCCACATCGACCCGATCCCCGATTTTGTAATTAAATCCAACCTTCGCACAATGAACACCGATAAACAGGAATTGATTGAATTTTTGACCAATCAATAAAAACTGATTGCTTTTTTATTACAGTTGACACCCACCAGGCCATTTGAGCACACCCCCGAAAACTTATTTTCAATTCATGCCATAAAATAAGAAAACAGCTTTATATCAAGGCATTTAAAGAAAATATTGATTTTGTTGTTTCTGGAATTTCCCACAATACTGTGGAAAACTACCCTCAAAACATATCAAATGTTGGCAGACCTGAAGAACTGCTCAACCCAATGTTTCACCCGTGCACCTTTAATAATAGTGTGCTCAACCTGACCTGACGTATCTGTGAGATACTCCAGCTTTTTTTTTAGGCACGACAACAACCGGCAGCGATCCGGCGCCCGGCACTGGGGGCAATGCTTCAACCGTTACGGCCAACCGTCACCCCTGGCATGACAGTTGAACCCAAAAACACCTATTAAATAACTTTTCCACCACTACCTGCCACACATTGCCCGGATTAACTACTTTGCTTTTTTTCAATCATTTAACGAAAATGTAGATTATATTACCATACCCAATAAAGGGTACGGTATTAACGAAAATACTGGCATTCCAGAGGGTGCGCCCGGTAAATGGGAAATTATTTGAAACGGCCAAAAGCGAAAACACAGGCATTCCCGAAGGTGATGGAAATTCTTTTTATCAGGATTTTGGCCTACAATAGTGCTGCAGTTATGGTGAACCACAGGTTCCTGATCAACGCTTACCAGCTTCGATGGAAGTGGTGAACTATGTTGCTAAGCACCACAGTAGAACCGGGGAACCGTCACCCCAGGCATGGCAGTAGAACCCAAAACCACCTGATAAATAACTTTTCCACCACCACCTGCCACACATTGCCAGGATTAACTACTTTGCTTTTTTTCAGCATTTTACAGAAAACATTGATTACATAATTATTGTGGACAACCACAATAATTATAACGAAAACACTGGCATTCCAGAAGGTGCGCCCGGAAAATGGGAAATTATTTGAAACGACAAGGAACGAAAACACTGGCATTCCAGAGGGTGATGGAAATTCTTTTTATCAGGATTTTGGCCTACAATAGTGCTGCAGATTTGGTGAAACACAGGTTCCTGATCAACGCTTACCAGCTTCGATGGAAGGGGTGAACTATGGTGTTAAGCACCACAGTAGAACCCAAAACCACCCGATAAATAACTTTTCCACCAACACCTGCCACACATTGCCAGGATTAACTACTTTGCTTTTTTTCAGTATTTTACGGAGAATATCGATTTTATCACCGTGGGTAATAATCCCCACGGCGATAACGAAAACTTTGGCATTCCAGAGGGTGCGCCCGGAAAATGGGAAATTATTTGAAAAGGTACGAAGCGAAAACACTGGCATTCCAGAAGGTGCGGGAAATTCTTTTTATCAGGATTTTGGCCTACAATAGTGCTGCAGTTATGGTGAACCACAGGTTCCTGATCAACGCTTACAGCTTCGATGGAAGGGGTGAACTATGGTGTTAAGCCCAACAACTAAACCGGGGAACCGTCACCTGCAGCATAACAGTAGAACCCGAAACCACCTGTTAAAAAGTTTTTTCCACCGCCACCTGCCAACCATTGCCCGGATTAACTACTTTGCTTTTTTTCAATCATTTAATGAAAATATTGATTATATAATTTTGGCCAATAATGGCGAATATTCTAACGAAAATACTGGCATTCCAGAGGGTGCGCCCGGAAAATGGGAAATTATTTGAAACGGCCAAAAGCGAAAACACAGGCATTCCCGAAGGTGATGGAAATTCTTTTTAGGCTTACTTCTTTGCTGATTTGAAAAACAGAAAATCCGATTCTGTTATTAGGCCATTATCCAAAAGCATTGTTAAAAACGATTCATCGAAAATTTTACTCCTTGTAATGTCATTAAGCTTTTCGGGTGCGATGCTTTTATCAGTCCCTTGCAAGTTTTCAACCAGTAGCCTGATGACGTTGGCAAAGGCAAACATATTTTCACGTTTCACGAAGTCCAGGATTTCGTTTTTGTCTTTCAACTGGTTTTCGAGGTCAATAATCCTTTGTTGAAATTCAGCAATTTTACTTTTCAACGTTTCACTTTCAATTTTGGGCGAAACCCAACCCATTGAATTTTTTCCGAAGTCAATAACAGCATTTTCATCTAAAAGTACATTCACAGGAATTTCCAAAATTTCTGAAATGGGAATCAGATACTTTGTATCAATGTTATCCTTTTTAAGAATATTATAAACGTTTTGTTGAGTGGTTTTCAGTTGTTTAGATAATTCGGCTACCGATATTTTCTTTTTATCCAATAGCGATTTTATTCTTTGACCTACCATAATAAAATTTTATTAACAAAAATGTTGATAAAAAAATAAAATATTTCTTGCATTAAATTAAAGTAAATGTTTAATATTGCAAAAGAATTACTTTAATGATTTAATATTATTTCACATCAAAAATACAAAAACATGGAATCACTTGTAATTACAACGAAAAAAGATTTGGAAGATGCACTTAACGAGATGCTAAACCGGAGAGATGCACAAACCAAAAACTTTGAAAGTCACACCATTAATAAGGTTGCCAAACGTACTGGCCGCGCTCACACCACCATTAAACGATTTGTTGAATCGGGTTTGCTGAAAACCACCTCTGATGGTAGAATTTTAGAAACTGAAGTTAAGCGTTTTTTTAACATTTAATTCACTCAAAATGCAAATCGAAGTAATTACCCGACAGGAACTGCAGCAGCTTCATCAAAAGATAGATGTTTTGCAGGCCACCATAAGCAGCTTGTTAACCACTGGCCTACCACCAGCCAAAGAGCCAAAAACCGGAATGTTAACCCGTGCCGAAACCGCCCGGAAATATCGCATAACATTAAGCACCCTTGACAAGTACACGCGCCAAGGCAGAATAAAAGGCTATCGTATCGGGGGAAGAATCCTTTACAAAATCGCTGAAATTGATCAAAACCTGGAGGCCGTTAACGATGGAAAGTACAGGAGACAGAAATAAAAAAAGGGTGCGCCAACACCCTGTTTTTTGCCGCGACGAGTGTGATTCAACAATAGACCCGTTTGACCGGGACAATGGGAATTTTTCTCATCACGGCAAAGGTAATACTACAACTCGGAAAAACAAGCACCACACCCGGATTTTTTCAGGGGAAGGTGCGAAAAAATCAACAATATGAAACTAACAGCAGAAGAAATGTTTTCGGAAATGCTTAAAGAAAATGAAGCCGGAAATTGGGTAAATCCAACAATGGAAAAATTAAACAGCCACAATCTTGAAAACTTCATGATCAAACTCAATGATTTCAAATGGATTCACGAGAGTTTAAATGTGTCGATTTATAGCATTAGCAAGTTGACAGACAAAATCATTATTCACTGTAAACAGGATTTTCATTTGATATAATAAAAACAAGCACCACACCCGGATTTTTTCAGGGGAAGGTGCACAAACTCACATATTTATTCATCAAAAATTCATTTTAAAAATGGAAAAACAGAAAACGTTCACCATCGAACTGGACAGAACCGAACTGCTTGAAGGTATTGCAGCCCTTGGCTGGATAATGGCAGAGGTTGCACTGGAAAAAAACGGCAGTGATGTTGCCTTTGGGCATTTAATAACGCTGACTTCGATCAATGAAAAGTTAGCCCAACATTTGGCCGTAATTACAGAGGAACACTAACAGCAAAACAAACCACCCCCGACACATCGCCGGGGGTGACTTTTTTATTAACTAACAATTCAAAAAATAGATAACATGATTGATTACGTAGAAATTGCGGCAAACGACCGCCTGATTCCGAAAGTTCATATTGATTTAGCTGAAATTTTTGATTTAAGGCAAGACAATGATTTTAATGACTTCAAACAAGAAGGTAATAAATACTATTTCAAAATTCAGAGTAAAGACTCCGACAAAAATAGCTACTATCTTGGTTCAAATTTCGTATTGATAAACCCTTACCTGATTGCAGGAGCCGACCCCAAACGGTTCCTGATAATCATTAATGAATTTGGTGAGGAAAAGGAATTTGTAATTTCTGCTTCTGACTTCGCATCATTGCAAAAATTCAAAGGATTAACAGAAGGTCTTGGCAATTTCATGTTTTATGGGTCAAACCAAAACCTTCAACGTGTTAAAAGCATATTATTCAGCCTGGCCAAATCGGCAACCGAAATAGACTATTTGGGCTGGCACTCTGACAAGGGCGTTTATGCTTTTTCAAATGGAATAATCAAACCAGCTGGCCATTTTCAGGAAGTGAACGAAAACGGGTTTTGTGGTCAGGGTGACGAACATTATTTTTTGCCATTTTACAGCAACGTGTACACCGACAATAATACTTTTGAAAACTTCCGGAAGTTTCGCCACATCAACGATGTTAAAGTCAATTTCAAGGTTTGGAGCGAAATGTTTTTTAATGTGTACGGTGAAAATGCTGCTATTGCCATAGCCTATCTAATTGCATCAATATTCAGGGACATTGTTTTTAACTACCTTCATTGTTTTCCACACTTGTTTTTATTCGGGCCCCCACAGTCGGGAAAGTCGATGTTGAGCGAAAGCATTCAATACACTTTCGGACTTCCACAAACCCCGATAAACCTCGAAGCCGGCAGCACCGCAGTAGGTACATTCCGGAAATTGGAACAAGTAAGTAACTCTATTATCGCGGTGAATGAATACAAGAACACCATTGAACCAAAACTGATAGGATTGTTAAAAGCAACTTATGACGGACAAAGCCGGGAATATGGTGTAAAATCGAATGACAACCGGACGCAAACAGGCAAAGTAAGATCATCAATGATTATTGCAGGGCAGGACTTACCTACAAACGATGCTGCACTATTCAGCCGGATTATGCCATTGAACTTTCACAAACGCGATTCCTACAGCATCGAAGAAAAAAACAATTTCGACAGCCTGCAGCATTTTCAGCGCAATGGATTAACCAATGTGCTTTTCGATATTTTGGCGCATCGCGAACATTTTCAGAAATCGTTTGCCTATTCCCATAAATTGTGGGTAAATCATTTAAAAACACAATTCAGAAATTCAGAAGGAACCGAACGCTCATTCAGTAATTACGCTATCTTGCTGGCTGCAATTGCAACCCTGAAAGATAAATTAGACCTGCCATTTTCATTGGATGAATTCAAAACCATACTAAACAAACAGTTTTCCGATTATATCGAATTACTGAAAAGCAGCACCGATGTATCAAATTTCTGGAATACATTTTATCACTTATTTCAAAAGTATGTTTTGATACCAGATAAGCATTTCGCCATAAAAATTGATAAAAACAATAAAGAATACATTGCCCTGCATTGGAATATAGTATATCCTGAATATAAGGAACACATGATAAAACAACGTAACGTTCCGTTAAATGAGAAAACGCTCCAATCCTACCTTAAAAATACACCTGAGTTTATTAAAGCAACAAATATTAGAATTGGTGATTTCACTCCTTGGGCATTTTGTTTTGATTACGAAAAACTCAATTTGAGCATAAAAAAAGAATACAATCCGGAAAATGACTTAACAACTTAACAAAATGATATAAATAACTAAACATCAATTAAATACTTGTTAAGTGGCTGTTAAGTATCTGTTAAGTGGCTGTTAAGCCATCAACTAAATTAACAGTTATTCACTTAACAAGACTTAACATAAACTTAACAGATAATGTAATGAATATCAATTAAATAACCAACTTTGTTAAGTGTTAAGTGTAATTTTTTTATTAAATATTTTTTTGCCACTATAAAAAAAAGAAAAATGAACATTTCACAAATTAAAGCCAGCACCACAATTCAGGATTATCTTGAAAAACAGGGAATTGAACCCGTAAGAGTTTACAAAAATTACCTTTGGTATCGTTCACCCTTCCACGCTGACAGGAACCCATCATTTTTGGTCAATGTGCGGGAGCAACTTTGGAACGATGTTTCAACCAATTCCGGGGGTGATCTTATCGACCTTGCAAAATGCCTGCATAAAACCGACACTGCAGGCGCAATAAAATTGCTCACTGGCTATGAAGTTAAGAAATACGATCTGACCTATTATCAACAAACTTCTGTAGCCAAAATTGGGGATAAACTTTTTGTAACCCACAGCCAGGAAATTAAAAACCGCGCGTTGGTAGAATATTTATTCACGCGTCGCATTCCTTTAGATGTTGCCCGAAGGTTTTTAGTGGAATGCTATTTTCGCATTGGCCACCAAAAGCAATCTTTTGCAATTGGAATGAAAAACGATAGTGGCGGCTATGCTTTACGCAACAAATACAGGAAATTTCAAAGCACCCCCGCCGACATTACCACTATACCAGGGAACGATCATTCTGTTTTGAACCTTTTTGAAGGAATGACCGATTTTGTCAGCGCAATCGTATATTTCCGAAAACCAAAGGAATTGAAACACGACACAATCATTTTAAACTCCTTATCGCACCTTCCAAAGGTTTTGCCGCTTTTATCGAAATACGAAGGTATAAACCTGTTTTTCGATAACGACCGCGCCGGAATCGCAGCCCGAAACACGGTTCAAAACCTACACCCGAAAACAGAGGATTTTGCAAAAAGAATTTATCCAGGCCACAAAGATTTTAACGAATTTCTCTGCAGTCGGTATTTCATCTGATTTTTCTTTCTTATAATGGCAAATTTTAACTTCAATTGATTATCAACCTGTTAAAATCGTAAAATTTTGTCCTTTGTCCCTTTATCCCCCCTGTATTATGTTTGTCCGAAAAAAAAACAATGCAAACGCACGAACGATTACTACAAAATTTAAACGCTGAAAACGCAAAATTGCGAAAGCTAAATTTCCAGCTCGAAATGGAATTTTTGGAAAAGAAAATCGACCTTGTTTCAACTATTGTTGATAAAAGTAAAAGCATCGAAAACGATGACCTATTTATAAAAAGGTTACTGGCCAGCCTGCAGCCCACAATCGAAAAAACCAGCATACAAACCACAGACGCAGGTAAACAGGCATTAAACACCCTAAGCAACCTGCTGCACGAAAAGGAATTCCGCACCCGGAACGAAGCAGAATTAATCGAACAACCTGGTAATTTCACCTTCTTATATCACGCACATTGTAATAATTTTTCAAGTATAACTTTTAAATAACAAATTGACATGACAGAAACACAGAGGTATTTAAGCCAGATCAATGGTCTTCAGTTTAAGGTTTCGCAGTTAAAAAAGCAATTAGAACAAAGCGAAATCGAAAGAAAAAAACAAGTTTCGCAACTCCAACACCGAATAGATGTAATGTCGGGACTTGCAGAACCCGAACCCGAATTCGATGCCGAGAAATTTCGCCGCCAGCAAAGAGTAGCTAATTTTACCAGCGAAAAACTCGGAATGTTCGCAGAGATTAATAAGCGAATCGAAGAAGTAAAAGCGAACAACGGAGCCCAAAAGTTAACCAGGCAAGAAATCGCAAACGCAATTGAAAATTACGAATTGTCCAAATTGCAAATCGAAAACTCTTTTTCAACCGCTGAATCGTATCTTGGTGATTCCTTTGAAAATCATTATGTTGAACTTTTCCGGTCACGAGCCAAACGGCTTTTTAATGAAGCGATGAAAACAGACGAACAACGAGAGCGGGAAATTTGGGAAGGCAGCGAAACGAATCGGGAAATTCAAGATTGGGGTATTTTACAATCACGAGCCAAAAACCTGTAAAAAATGGAAACAATCATTCAGCCAAAGCCGGGGGATATTGTTTTTCTGAAAAGTGACGTAAACAAAAAGTTCCCGATGACAGTAAGGCTTTTCGATAATAAGCCCTTGCGTTTTCCGGTTTTCGGCAACGAAAACGATGTTAACCCTACAGTTACAACCATTTGGATTAATTCGCAAGGCAAACTTGAAACTGGTTATTTTCCTCCAAATACTCTAAATTTAGAGTAATTACATTCTTCCGTTTTTCCAGCCAAAAAGGGCAGGGTTTTCATGTTAAATCCTGTCCTTTTGGCATTTGTAGGGGGGTGCATTGTCTTAAAAGGTTGCTTTTTGTTCCTTCTTTGCCCGCGCCGCCCTGTCTTGGTTTTGTAATTACACGAGGTGAAAATTCACGTTATATGCCTGAGGGTTTTTAGTGTTTCAGAGGCGACCAGGTGAACCATAACCTTGAATCCTGGTTCCTGATCAGAGGCTACCAGGTGAACCATAACCTTGAATGCTGATGACACATCGACCGGCTCCACCATTACGCTGAATCCTGGTTCCTGATCAGTGGCGACAAGGTGAACCATAACCCTGAATGCTG
>CALFEP010000281.1 GCA_937950125.1 uncultured Bacteroidota bacterium | reverse complement strand
ATTTTCATTTTTACGGTTTGTACCAACTTTCATAATGCACAAAAATTCAATAGTCCTTGCGAATGAATTGTGTGAAAAAGTTGATATAAAAGACGTTAGTTATGTTTCACTTGCTCTTGATTCGGGATTTCCATTGTTAACAAGAGATGAGATGCTTTTCAGAGGTTTAAGGAAACAAAGATTCAGAAAAGTGGAACTGTTCGAAAAATTCCTGAGTGACATTTAATGGAGATAAGAATCTTTATCTGTTGATTCTGTTGATTTGGTAATTCATTTATAAGAAATGAGTCCAGTATAAAAAGCTCCGAACAAGTGATTTTTAGTGTTTTTAACCTCTGACCCTAAAGGGAGAGCGCTAAAAATCAGTAGGTTGCGAAAGTCTCCTTTAGAGCCTGTTCCGATTATCGGAAGGATTTAGTAACTTTTCTGGTTTATCCAGGTTAGGGGTTTACTACCTTTTTAGACTGAGCTAAGTAATTTAAAGTTAGCCAACTTTTTTACGGTTGTTGAAGAAAATGGGATCAGGCAAAGAAAACTTGGTTAGCCAAAAATCATGTCAACAATTTCATTTCTTCAATCCACTTGTAGGCTTCCCCGAGCGTGTTAAAAATTCCGCCTTTCCATCCCTGCTTTTGAAAACTTTCGAAATATTTTTGGATAACCGGGTGAAAATCCTCATCTGTGGATACAATGGCAATCAGCATTTTGGGATTCCAGACAGAGGAGGTATTGTCGAGTTTTCCAACAACCCTGGCGTCACTAAAAGTGATTAGGTTGCTGGTAACACCGGTGTAGTCCGAAATCTGGTATTCGATGGAATCAAATCTCGGGTCACCGTACATTGCATTGTTTGCCTCAAGTACTTCTTCAACGGTAACTGTTTCGGAATGAACAAATAAAATGCCTTTTTCCTGCCAGATGATTTTGGTTGCCATTTTTGGTTGTTTTTAGATCACCATAAACTTATTAGGCGGTATTTTGTTCAACACGTCTTTTCATCTCCCGGGTAATCAGACCGAGTTCCCTTCCGGTTTGCCCTTTCACGGAAGTATTTTCTTCGGCACGCCGGACAAGGTACGGAATTACATGTTTCACAGGGCCGTAAGGAAGGTATTTGGCCACGTTGTAACCGGCATGGGCCAGGTTAAAACTGATATGATCGCTCATTCCGAAAAGTTGGGAGAACCAAATTCTCGGGTCGTTTTTGGCAAGACCTTTTTCTGCCATCAGCTCAGTGAGGTAACGCGAACTGAATTCGTTGTGTGTTCCGTTGAACACCGAAATTCTGTCAATATTATCAATACAGAATTTGAGGGCAGCATTGTAATCATTATCGGTATGCGCTTTGTCAGGCTGAATGGGTGAGGGGTAGCCCATTTTGGAGGCGCGCAGGCGTTCTTTTTCCATGTAGGCGCCTCTGACGAATTTTGCTCCCAGGAAGTAGTTTCCATCAACAGCCATCCCGAATGATTTTTTAAGATAATCGAGCCGGTCGATGCGGTACATCTGAAATGTGTTGAAAACCACCGCTTTTTCGCGGTTGTATTTTTTCATCATCGCGTTCACCACGTCATCAATAAATGGCTGGTACCACGAGTCTTCAGCATCGATCAGGATCGGGATATTGTTGTCGTAAGCAGCCTGGCAAAGGGTATTTACCCTGTTGCGAAAAGCCTCAGCCTCGGTTTTTTCGCTTTTAGATAGCGTTGTACCGGCACTCACTTTGGTGAGGACTGTTGATGTGGTGAAAGCAGTGGGTTTGAAAACGGCAAACGGAATATTCGGGTTTTTACCTGCATTTTCGATGGATCGAAGGGTTTCATTCAGTGCTGCCTGAATGTCTTCGGGCGATTCTTTGCCTTCAACAGAATAATCAAGAATGGCTTTCACATTGTATTTCCCAAGAAGTGCAACGGCGGGTTCGCATTCGCGGATGGTTTCGCCGCCCACAAACTGCTTGTAAATAAAAGGTTTCACAACCCAATTGACAGGAAAATGCACTTTGATGGCAGCCTTAGTTAAGGATCCGCCCAGTTTTACCAGCATGGGATGTGATAGCGTTTTAAAAAGGAAATAGGATTTTTTTAAATCACGGTTGCTTTTGCTTTGAAAAGCGATTTCGGTATTGTCGAAAGTAATCATGGCCAATTTTTTTAGGAACAAAAATAATCATTTGGGCATGAAACCAAATATTGTAATTTGTAACCATTTAAAAATGGGTGCGTCAAAAGGGAGAAAACAAAAAATGTTTAACACTTAAAATTTAAAATTATGCATGATGCTGTCGGAATTTTTGTACCACTTGGCTTTTTTGCTATGATATTTGGGATTGTTTACGTCATGGCACGCAAAAAGGAACGTCTCACACTTATCCAGCACGGCGCAGATGCCAAAATGCTGAAAATGGACAAACAATCGAACGACTCGCTAAAATTTGGGCTTCTGCTGATTGGCGTAGCTGTTGGAATCCTTCTTGGAAACTTACTTTCAGCAACTTCCGACATCCAGCAGGAAGTCGCTTATTTTTCGATGACTTTTTTGTGCGGAGGCATCAGTTTGCTGATTTATCATTTTTTGAATAAAATGCAAAACAAGCAACCTGAAGAATAGGACCGGAAGTTGAAAAAGTGATTAAAAGAGAAAATTAAAAAAGGGGCAAAAGCCCCTTTTTTAATGCAATGCGAATGAATAGATGGTAATTATTGAATGATGATCTTTTTGATAATGTCGTAAAGTCCCTGAACGATTTGAATGAAAAATGCCCCTGTTCCGTGGTTCGAAATGTCAATCTCTTTGCTGTAATTGCCTTCAAAATCCCTGATGGTTTCGGTGTAAACCAAATTACCCTGCAAATCGTAGATATTAATGGTCACTTTTTTCTTGTCCTTCAACGTAAAACTCAGCGTAAATTTCCCATTGCTGGGATTTGGTGCAAACTTCAGGTCTTCAATTTCAAGTTCGTTGTTTTTGGTTTTAACCCCGGCGCTTTTAAGGGTTTCTTTTTCGGTTTCATTAAGGTTCTCAATTGATTTGCATGAGGTTACCATAATTATTTTTTTCCCTTTTTCGATTGTCTTTACTGTATAATTGTCACCATCCATGGTTACTATCACTGAGGTGGAATCACCATCTTTCATTGATTTTCCCTCAACACTGGTCGTCACTTCAATCTCCTTTTCCAAATGGCTGCCTTCGCCCAAATCTCTGGTTCTGACGATGATTTTGCAATCCCCTTTTTCGATAATGGTGTCTTTCGAATACTCCAGGGTTGAGGTACCGCCAGGCTTTGTTTTTACAATGACTGTTTTCCCATCATTGTCAATTACTTCCATTGTGTTATTATCGCCTGTCACAATAAAATTACCCTTTCCTGTTCTGCATTTAATGTGTTTTTCGATGATTGAATCCTGCGATCCTTGCCCATCGTCAGAATGGATGATGATAATTTTGTGAATGCTGTCGCCAGCGCCTTCTTCATCAATGCTGTAAGTGTATGACATTGTTTTCATGTGATCTTCCATTTCTTTCATGTCCTTTTCCATTTCTTTTTGTATGAAATAGAATTTTCCTTCTTCTTCCTTTAATAAATCTTCATCCATTTTCATGTTAAAGAGCAATGAATCAAAGGTCTTGATGGTAAAAACATTGTTTTCATCATCAACCCACACCTGAATATTTTGCAGAATGCTGTCGATTTTCATCTGTTGAGCATTAAATTCAAACTGTTTAAGATCTTCATCTGTCCAGCTACCGCCTTCAAAAACAAAGGTAGTGTCAGTAGTGGTAACAGTTCCGTTTTCATCTTCAACCATTTTCAATGTGATAATCTTTGAGCGCTCTTTTTTTAAGGGTTCCTGTTTTTCCTGGCCAAAAATGCTGGTGTAGGCAGCAAGCAGAAAAATTAACAGAAAAGCCATTGCTACAACTGTTTGAATCGTGACCGAAAGTTTTTTCATGAGTAAATCCTCCTGTATTTATTGTGTTTTTAAATTTGAATTATTCACGGTACAAAACTATAGTGCGATTGTTGCAGATTAAGTTAAAGCCCGGTTAACAAAGGTTAAGGAAAAGTTAATGTTTCAGTTACCTGAAAATGGGCTCAGGATTTTAGGTGAAAATGTGGAGGTAGTCGTCAATCTGGGGGACAAGGTAAAACTGCAGGTTAATTTGAAATTTAGTTGCAAACTGATCCATCAGATTATTACAAGTTAAATAAAAGACAATCAATATAATAATTGATTTTTTGTAAAAAA
>CALFEP010000280.1 GCA_937950125.1 uncultured Bacteroidota bacterium | reverse complement strand
TCATTTTGCCCCTTCCCGATTTTTCATTTGCTTTGCATTGAAAGATCGGGAGATTTTTTTTAAAAAACGAAAAGCATGCAAAGACGCGAATTTATCAAAACAACGGGATTGGCTGCGCTGGGTGCTGGCGCTGTTTCCTTTAAAAACCCGGCATTTTGGATGCCTCCGGTGGGATTTACCAGCCAGCGACCACCACTTGAAAAACGTAATTTTACGAGTAAGGCTGTGGAAGCGAAAATTCTGGAAGTGAAAGCGGCCATCAACGACCCTGAACTGGCATGGATGTTCGAAAATTGTTATCCGAATACCCTGGATACCACAGTTGAGATGGGAACACTGCATGGAAAAGCAGATACCTTTGTCATCACCGGCGACATTCATGCGATGTGGCTTCGCGACAGCACCGCACAGGTCTGGCCTTACATGCCGCTTATCAATGATGATCCGGAATTAAAATTGTTAATTCAGGGGCTGGTGAACCGGCAGGCACGTTGCGTTCTGCTTGACCCTTACGCCAACGCATTTAACAAGGATGAAACCAAACTTGCCGAGTGGGCCGACGACAAACCCGCCATGAAAGCCGGCCTCCACGAGCGCAAATGGGAAGTGGACTCGCTTTGCTACGTCATCCGCCTGGCACACGAATACTGGAAACTAACGGGCGATGTTTCACTGTTTGACCAGGAATGGCAAAGTGCAATGAAACTGATTGTGGAAACCTTCATCACTGAGCAAAGGAAAGACGGCACAAGTCCGTACTTTTTCATCCGGCAAACCTCAGTGATGATTGATGCCCCGGCCTTTAACGGAACAGGTCAGCCAACCAGGCCCACCGGAATGATCCACTCGATGTTCCGCCCGTCTGACGATGCCACCATGTACCCTTACCTGGTTCCGTCAAACCTTTTTGCCATGCAGGAAATCAGGCATCTTGCCGAAATTTTTGAAAAAGGGCTGAATGACCGGTTTTTTGCAGGAAGGTGCCGGAAGCTGGCCTCCGAAATCGAATCAGGGGTTAATAAATTTGCGGTAGTCGGTCATTTGAATTTCGGGTTGATGTATGCTTATGAGGTGGATGGTTTCGGCACTAGGATTTTTATGGACGACGCAAATGTGCCAAGCCTGATGTCGCTGGCCTATCTTGGCGTGCATGAGCCTGGCGACCTTTTGTATAAAAATACACGTCAGTTTCTGTTAAGCGAAAACAATCCCTGGTTCCTCCGGGGCAAAGCCGCCGAAGGCCAGGCCAGCCCTCACACCGGTAAGGAAAGCATTTGGCCAATGGGCATTATTTTACGTGCCATGACCAGCACCGACGATGCCGAAATCATTAGTTGCCTAAAAATGCTAAGGGCAACACATGCAGGTAGCGGTTTCATGCACGAATCCTTCAACATGAACGACGCCGCTAAATTTTCTCGCACCTGGTTTGCCTGGGCAAATACCTTGTTTGGTGAATTAATCATCAAAATTTACAACGAACGAAACCACCTGCTGAAAAATACAATCTAGTGAAAAACAAGGTATTAATATTAAATTTCTTTAACGTAACTTACAGAGACCGGCCACTTTGGTTGTTCGGTTTTTATACTTTCCGGATGGTGATAAGCCTTTATTTTTTTACATTTTTTCAAACAAATGCCCTTCAGGCACAAAACCTGTTTGCGGGGTATGAGAAATTTTTCCAGGAACCTCGCACCTATGTTGTGGCAAAAACATCCGAACATTTAACGATTGACGGCAGAGCCGATGAAACTTCGTGGAACGATGCCCCCTGGTCAGATGATTTTGTTGATATCGAAGGTGATAATAAGCCATTGCCTCATTTCAATACGCGGATGAAAATGCTGTGGAATGACTCTTGTTTGTTCATTTTCACTGAAATGGAGGAGCCACATGTCTGGGCATATTTTGATAAAAGGGATCAGATTGTATATCACGAGAACGATTTCGAGGTATTTCTTGATCCTGACGGTGACACACACAATTATTTTGAATTTGAAGTAAACGCCCTGAATACCCTTTTCGATCTGTTTCTCACCCGCCCTTACCAGGATGGTGGCGTACCGCTCATCAGTTGGAATGCTCAGGATTTTATAAGTGCTGTCAGCATTAACGGAACATTGAACGATCCAGGTGACACTGACAAGAACTGGACGATCGAAATTGCCATTCCGTTTCGTTGTCTTTCTCTTGGACTGAAAGACAATACGCCGGTTAACGGACAGATATGGAAGGTCAACTTTTCGAGGGTTCAGTGGAAAACCACTGTGAGTGACGGAAAATATAGAAAGGTCACGGACGAAAAAACTGCAAAGCCCTTGCGTGAAGATAACTGGGTTTGGAGCCCGACAGGAGAGATAAACCTTCACGTGCCCGAAAGATGGGGGTTGCTACAGTTTGCTGACCGGCCTATCAATCAGGAATTGCCTGCTTTTTCGATACCGAAGGAAGAAAATTTGAAAAAATACCTTTGGTTGATTTATTATAAGCAGGAGGCACAAAAGATAAATCAGGGTAAATACGCCCTTACGCTGTCAGAAATTGGAATGCCTGACAATGTTTTAACCATAGAAGGCGAGAAGATCGTGCTTGCTATGAAAGCCACAACAGCACAGTTCACCGCATATTTAAAAACAAAAGCCGGAAAAATATTTTCGGTAAATAATCAGGGATTTATTACAGAAATGAAGGAGGTTAATAGCCATGAATAAACGAAATTTTATAAAAACGTCATTGCTGACGACATTGGGTGCAGCTACCTTGCGTCCGGCCATTGCTGCTCAGCCACAGGATAAAGGCATTACCGCTGATGCGAAACACTGGATTTGGGTTAGCCCAGATCCTTCGGAAAACCCTGCCCTGCTTTGGAAAAAATATCTTGAATGGGCAAAAGCTGGTATCAAGGGCATTTTTTTCGAACAGGACAACGAAAATCATTTCCGCTCTGCAAAATCGGCCGGACTGGAAGCCCACCGGTGGATTTGGACACTCAACAGAAACGACGAAGAATTGCTGAAAACGCACCCTGACTGGTACTCAATGAACCGAAAAGGCGAATCATGCGCAACAAATCCACCTTATGTAGGGTACTATCGCTGGCTGTGTCCATCAAAACCTGAAGTGACTGAATTTCTGACCAATCAGGTAAAAAACATTCTCCTTAAAAGCTATGTCGACGGCATTCACCTCGATTATATCAGATATTGCGATGTTGTGTTACCAGTTAACCTGTGGGAAAAATATAACCTAATACAAACCAGTGAACTTCCCGAATATGATTTTTGTTACTGCCCCACATGCCGTGAAAAGTATAAAGCACAAACCGGCGCCGATCCACTGGATTTGAAATATCCTGATCAAAGCCCTTCGTGGCGCAGGTTCAGGTACGACCAGGTGAACAACCTTGTGAATCACCTTGCTGATGTTGCACACCAACTCAAAAAACCCATAACAGCAGCCGTTTTTCCGACGCCGGAAATAGCCCATCGGCTGGTAAGGCAGGATTGGACAAACTGGAACCTCGATGGCATTTGCCCTATGATTTACCACGGTTTTTATAAAGAGTCGGTTTCCTGGATTGGCGATGCGGTGAAAGAAGGCGTTAATGGGCTTTGCGGTCGGGTTCCCCTGTATGCCGGATTGTTTTTGTCCGATTTTAAGTCGGATGAAGAAATACACCAGGGAATAACAATTTCACTTCAAAACGGGGCTTCAGGGATTGTGTTTTTTGGAAATGTGGATGGTCGGGTGCTTACAATTTTTGAACAGGCTTTGAAGGAAAATAAAGGGTAAAACTGGCGTACATGTCGGGTGTTTTAATGACAATTTCGTTTTTTTAAAACCGGATAATGCCATCTTACTGATCTACCAAACGGCCTGTGACAGAATTCTCAAGTGAGGCCACTCCAACTTTAAAGATAACAATGTGCTCATTTCATATCAATGGTGAAATCTGTCGAGACCTGTTTTTCAACACATTGGTTTACAACTTTTAGCCTTGAATTTTCCAAATGTTTTAAATTCATACTTGAGACCAGTCTAAAAAGGTCATGTTTCTTATGTTGCCAAAAAACCTGTACTGAGCTTGTCGAAGTAACACAATAGCTCTAAATAACACAAAACAATGAATTCCAATGTAATAAAATTTTGAGAAATTTTGTGCCTGCCTGGTCGCCTGCCTACCAGAGGCACGAAGGCAGGCAGACAGGTTTTGGTGTTGTTTCGGCAGGCTCAACATAAATTTAGTGGCCTAAAATTAGTTTTTAGAC
>CALFEP010000279.1 GCA_937950125.1 uncultured Bacteroidota bacterium | reverse complement strand
TGTCATCATTATGCCGGCCTCGATTTGGCTGAATCGGACGTTTTACGCCGGGCGATGAGCGGAAAGGTGCGTGGGAAAAAAGAGTTTCAGATGATTGTGGAACGATTTTTTGAAAAATCGAAGCAGCTTGGCCGGCCTGAAGATATTACCAAGGAGGTATGGCGACAGGTTGAATCGTTTGCCGGGTACGCCTTCTCGAAAGCCCATTCAGCCTCGTATGCTGTCGAAAGTTACCAGAGTTTGTACCTGAAAGCCCATTTTCCGCTTGAATTTATGGTGGCGGTTATCAACAATTTTGGAGGCTACTACAAAACCTGGGTTTACTTCAACGAAGCCCGCCGTTGCGGCGCTAAAATCCAGTTGCCGTGTGTCAACCGGAGTGATTACAAAACCACCATTTACGGCGACCAGGTTTTTGTGGGATTCATTCACATCCAAAACCTTGAGTACAAACTGGCCTTACGGATTGTGGAAGAGCGGAGAACCAACGGCGTTTTTGTTGATCTCGAGGATTTTATCACACGGGTTCATCCGGGGCTGGAACAGCTCATTTTGCTGGTTCGCACGGGTGCACTGCGTTTTACAGGAACCAGCAAAGGCCGCCTGCTTTGGGAGGCACACCTGTTTTTTGGCCGAAACCGCAACGAACCTTTTCAAAGTTCAATATTCAGGGTCGAAAGTAAAAAATATGAACTTCCGGTACTCGAACACAGTAATCTTGAAGATGCTTACGACGAGATAGAACTGATTGGTTTTCCGGTGACAATGACCTATTTCGATCTGCTGAAAACCAAATTCAGGGGCGAAATCCTGGCTCGTGAGATGGCGCAGAACATAAAAAAAACCGTCAGGATGGTTGGCGAACTGGTTACCCGTAAGTTTGTGAAAACCAAAAACAACCAGATCATGCATTTTGGCACTTTTATCGATGCCGAAGGTGAATTTTTCGACACCACACATTTTCCCAAATCACTGGAAAAGTGGAACTTCCGTGGGCACGGCGTTTACCTGATTTTGGGCAGGGTAGAAGAGGAGTTTGGTTTTCCGAGCCTGGTGGTCGAAAAAATGGCGAAACTGCCGGTGATGGAAGACCCAAGGAATGCATGAGTGTTGCGTTGTTAATCTGAAGTTAAAAGTTACAGGTTAAGAATTATGAATCTGGAATTTGGGGTTGGTATTAGACAGGACTTTTATGAAATCTGAAGGTTGATTTTCGGAATTTTAATGAAAACAGGCGGAAAATCTTTGCTCTAATTTCAGATTGTGAAGGGTTCCCCCAATTTTACCTGGAAAATCCTTTTTAACCCGAAAGCGTTGCCGCGGACAGGACGAATTGGGATGATTCCAAATTTTGCTGCATTTTCATTCAGTTACAAGATATTTACCCTCATGGTAAATTGATTACCCCGATTTTCTTTTCATCTTAAAAGGTTTCACATTTAAAGGAATTTTCCGGTCAGCATTCAGCATTCAGTTTGGGTAGTGTAGTTGTTTGACAATAAGGTAAATATGCCGCACTTTTTTTTTCTTGTCGCAAACATTCAGGCATAACAACGTGACCAAAGCCGGCAATTTTCGGTGGAAAAGTTTGTTGTCAGCGATAAAAATCTCCATTTTTTAAAAATAAGGAGAACCTTTTGAAACAGTCAATAAATTAGCACATTACATTTTTTACAAGGTTCAATTGCAAAAATGCCGGGTGAGGAAACCGGTCGTTAAATTTCGAACCAAATAATTGTTTTCAAACTTTTTTCTACTCCATCCCAGGCATAAAAAAAGCCTGTAAAATATTCATTTACAGGCTTTTGATTTTGTAGCGGGGGGAGGATTCGAACCTCCGACCTTTGGGTTATGAGCCCAACGAGCTACCTCTGCTCCACCCCGCAATATTTTTTATGTTTTATGAACTCGTCCCTTTTTGAAAGGGCGTGCAAAAATATAATTTGTTTCTTTGCAAACAAATATTTCTGAAAAAAAATATGAATTTCAAATCTGGATTTGTAAACATCTTTGGAAAACCAAATGTTGGAAAATCGACTTTGATGAATGCCTTAGTAGGTGAAAGGCTTTCGGCCATTACCAATAAAGCGCAGACAACACGTCACAGAATTAAAGGTATTTGTACTACCCCCGAATATCAGATTGTTTTTTCCGACACGCCCGGAATCCTCGATCCTCATTACAAACTGCACGAATCGATGGTTAGCGAAATTAATCAGGCACTTGAGGACGCTGACATCATTTTGTACATACTCGAGCTGGGTGAAAAAAGCATCGACGAAAAGATTTACAGGCTTGCTATCGAAAAAAATCTTCCAGTAATTATTGTTCTTAACAAGGTTGACAATGGCCAACAAGATCAGGTAATCGCTTCCATCGAAAACCTGAAAGCCAGTTATCCGTCTTCTCAGGTAATTCCTGTTTCAGCACTGCATCGTTTCAACCTGCAGAGCCTAATGAATCAGATTCTTGATGTATTGCCTGTGCACCCTGCCTATTATCCTGAAGATGAGCTTACTGACAGAAACTACCGTTTTTTTGTTTCCGAAATTATCCGCGAAAAAATCCTTGAGCTTTATCAGAAGGAAGTGCCATATTCGGTGGAAGTTGTAGTTGATGCATTTAAAGAGGAAGAAACGATAGTAAAAATTTCTGTTTGGATTTTTGTCGCCCGTGAAACCCAGAAAATCATCATCCTCGGTAAGGGCGGGTCGGCCATAAAGCAGCTTGGGATTAGAGCACGCAAAGAAATTGAAGAATTTCTTGGAAAAAAAGTCTTTCTCGAGTTGAGTGTGAAGGTCGAAAAAGATTGGCGCGATAATGAACAATCGCTGCGTAGGTTTGGTTATCAGTTGTAGTTAGTTAAAAATCAACATTTAATAAAAAATCATGGCAAATATTCTGGCAATTGTGGGAAGACCCAACGTAGGCAAATCAACCCTGTTCAACAGGCTGGTGGGCCAGCGACAAGCCATTGTTGAAGAAACCAGCGGCGTGACCCGTGACCGCCATTATGGAAAAAGCGACTGGAACGGAATTGAATTTTCGGTAATCGACACGGGTGGCTATGTTGTTGGTTCTGACGATGTTTTTGAGGAGGAAATACGTAAACAGGTCGAGCTGGCCATTGATGAGGCTGATGTAATCCTTTTTGTGGTTGATGCACGCGAGGGTGTTTCGGTTTTGGATAAAGATGTTGCCCTGCTACTCCGAAAATCGGGCAAACCGATTGTTGTAGCGGCCAATAAAGTGGACAGCACCAAACAAGCCTGGGATTCGGCTGAATTTTGGGAGCTTGGGCTTGGCGAAATTTTCCCGATTGCAGCGGTTAGCGGCAGTGGCACCGGTGAACTGCTCGACGAAATAACAAATCATTTTAACCCCCTTGCCGCCACTGATGAAGGTGACCTTCCTAAATATGCCATTGTTGGCCGTCCCAATGTGGGCAAATCCTCACTCATCAATGCTTTGTTAGGCGCCGAACGCAACATTGTGACACCTGTTCCCGGAACAACCCGCGATTCGATCAATACGCGTTACAATAGTTTTGGTTTTGAGTTTATCCTGGTGGATACAGCCGGAATCCGAAAAAAAGGGAAGGTAAGCGAAAATATCGAATTTTATTCGGTGATGCGCTCAATACGGGCTATCGAGAACAGCGATGTCTGCCTGTTGCTCGTAGATGCCACACAGGGTTTTGAAAGTCAGGATATGAGCATCTTGCATCTTATCGAAAAAAACCGAAAGGCAGTAGTGGTCGTTGTAAACAAGTGGGACCTTATCGAAAAAGGCTCCAACACACACCTTGCCTTCGAAAATGAAATCAGGGAAAAAACAGCTCCTTTTACTGATTTTCAAATTGTATTTACTTCAGTCATCAATAAACAGCGCATTTTCAAGGCTTTGGAAGCTGCCAATGAAGCTTACAAAAACAGAAGCAACAAAATTTCAACATCACAACTCAACAATACCCTGCTTCCCATCATTGAGGCATCGCCTCCGCCAATGGTAAAAGGCAAACAGATAAAAATTAAATACATAACTCAGTTACCAACAAATTTTCCGGCTTTTGCTTTTTACTGTAACCTTCCACAATACATCCGCGACCCCTACAAACGCTTTGTGGAAAATAAACTTCGCGAACAATATAACTTTACAGGTGTTCCGCTGCAAATCTATTTCAGACAAAAATAAACCGTCATGGATGAAGATGTCAGAATCGATAAGTGGCTCTGGGCTGTTAGAGTTTTCAAAACCCGAAGCATGGCCACCGATGCCTGCCGTTCGGGAAAAGTGAAGATTGATAAAAATCCTGTGAAGCCGTCGCACAACATCAAAACCGGCGAAATTATTACCATTTCGGTCAATCCACAATTTACCCGGACAATGAAGGTGTTGGATGCTTTGACAAACCGAGTGGCTGCCAAACTCGTTCCCCTATATTCCGAAGACCTCACTCCACCAGATGAATACGAAAAACTGAAACGGTTTAATGAGCACGCATGGGTTGTGCGCGATCGTGGTATTGGCAGACCAACAAAAAAGGAAAGAAGGTTGATTGATAAACTGAAAGACAACCATGATGAGGGTAATGACTGGTAAAATGATGGCTTCCAAAGTCGCGGATAATTTATGAAATTAAAAAACAAAGCAAAAATTACCGAAAGAGCCCATTAATTCGGGAATTTCAAAATTTCTAACTGAAATGTTAACCAACCGTCAATTGTTTTTGCAGCATGTAGCTTTGCCCTCGCAATATCCGATGGAGCTTGAAATTGAGAAGGCGGAAGGGATTTACATGTTTTCACCAGAAGGAAAAAAATACATTGATCTTGTTTCGGGTGTCGGGGTTAACAACCTTGGCCATAGTCACCCGGCAATAGTAAGGGCAGTAAAAGAGCAGGTTGAAAAATACATGCATCTGATGGTTTATGGCGAGTTTATCGAAAATCCACAGGTTAAGCTTGCCCGGCTGCTATCGGAAGTTTTGCCCCCAAACCTGAATTCAACCTATTTTGTAAATTCGGGCAGCGAAGCCATCGATGGTGCGCTTAAACTGGCGAAACGGTACACGGGCAGAACTGAACTTGTCGGCTTTAAAAATGCCTATCACGGAAGCACACATGGTGCTTTCAGCATGTTGGGAAACGAGGAAATGAAGTATGCTTACCGTCCTCTGCTTCCCGATACCCGTTTTCTCAGGTTCAACAATTTTGATGATTTACAGCAAATTACTGAAAAAACCGCTTGTGTGCTGGTTGAACCCGTTCAGGCTGAAGCCGGGGTTATTGTTCCTGAAAATAATTTTCTGAAATCGCTTCGTGAGCGCTGCCACGAAACCGGTGCGTTGCTCATTTTCGATGAAATTCAGGTAGGATTTGGCCGGACAGGCAAATTGTTTTGCTTTGAACACGACAACGTGGTACCGGATATTTTGTGCCTCGCAAAAGCAATGGGCGGCGGAATGCCCATCGGTGCATTTGTTTCCGACAAAAAAATCATGCTTTCGTTTACAACCAACCCCGAATTTGGCCACATCACCACATTTGGTGGTCACCCGGTTAGTTGTGCCGCTGCACTGGCCAATCTCAATTTGCTGGTGAAACAAAAAGAAATTATCGATCGGGTTGAAGAAAAAGGAAAAATGATTGAAGATGCACTTTCAGCCGAACCCCTGATAAAAAAAATCAGACGCAAAGGCCTGTTGATGAGCGTAGAGCTGGAGTCAACCGAAGTAAATTTTAAAGTAATGAAAGAACTTCTCAACCATGGCCTTGTTACCGATCCTTTCTTTTTCATGCCCAATGCTTTCAGGATTGCCCCGCCTTTGACGGTTTCGACAGTAGAAATTGAAGAAATTATTGAGAAGATGGTGTTTTCTTTTAGCTTGAAGAATTCATGAAATGCATGATTCATTTAATTCTTAGTTCCGAAGCTTCGGTACAGAGGCAATGTGTCGAAAATTTTAATTTGCCACAAACCTTCCAACCGTTTGTCATCTACAAACAGGCAGGCTGGTCAGCGGGGGCTCAAACCTGCCTGCTGCAGGCTGGGATTAGCAAAGTTTTTAAATAGGAAAAGTTAGACTATACTCAATTTTGGTGCAACAAATTGCAATTAAATACCTTAAACCTTTTAAAAAATGCTTGACTCCCCCGACCATATCGAAAAAAAACAACCTGAATTTTACTTTGTTTACTAAACCATGTTTGGGTTACCTTTGTTTTTTGTTTAATCATCATACCGCAAATCTCACATTATGAAACAGCATATTTTACTCATTTTGAGTTTGTTTTCAATATTCAATGCCTTTGGGCAGGATGTTTTCTTCCCGGCGGAATTTGAAAAACAGGAAGGGCTGCTACTTACCTGGGACTACAACGACCAGCGAAATCCTGTAACTGCGGCCATTGCAAAAGCAGTGCAGCCTTCGGCCAAAGTCTGGATTATTTACTACCCCGGTCAGGCGCCGATGGACACAACCGAAATCCGGAATTATTTGCGAGATCATGGTGTTCCCGATCAGCATGTTTACCTTATTCCGGGCTGGACTGAAACCCTCTGGATACGCGATTACGGGCCATTTTCGGGTTACGACATGACCACAACCCCGCCACAGAGAATTATGCGCGATGCCGGCTATTCGGCCTATAACCGGCCCATGGACGACTCAATTCCCACACAAATTGCCAACCAGTGGGGAATTCCGGTTCAAAACATCCCACTGCAGTTTGAAGGTGGAAATGTGCTTTTTGACGGACTTGGACGTGCCTGGGGAAGTTCACGCATACTCGAACAAAACCCTTCTTACACACAGGAACAACTCAAAGCCCTGCTTGAGGAACAATTTGGGCTGTTTGATTTTATGTTTCTCGAAAAGCTGACGCACAGCGGAGGCGGCATATGGTGCCATGTTGACATGTTCATGAAGATACTTGACCAGGAAACCATCCTGATTTCAGAATACCCTGATTTTGTGCCCGATTACAACCTTATCGAAAGTTTTGCGGAAACCCTGGCCGGAATGACCAACTCTGAAGGCAGAAATTACACCATCAAAAGAATTCCGGCGCCACCAAAAGCAAATGGCAACTGGGCTACTACCCAAAACGATGAAATGAGAACCTACACCAATTCCATCATTATCAATGATGTTATTGTGGTTCCAGCCTACAACCTTCCCGAATACGACAGTGCAGCCAGGCAGGTTTATGAAGAAGCCATGCCCGGTT
>CALFEP010000278.1 GCA_937950125.1 uncultured Bacteroidota bacterium | reverse complement strand
TGCCATCGTTCCAAACATACCTGCCGTAATGGCAAAGGTGGAAACAACTGAGCCCAAACTATAAGCCAAAAAGATGAAACTCAGGCTCATTCCCATCAAAACAGAATAAACCAAAAATAAAACGATCATGGTTATGGATGAAAGCCGTTGAAATCCAAATGACATCAGCAAAACAAACCCAAGAGGGCCAAGCATTACCACCCAACCAAGCACCGATAAACCGGTTTCGGTAACAAGTAGTGCCATGAGCGATGCGTTCCCCGAAAAAATGTAGGCAGTGCCAGCGGTTGAGAGCAAACCAAGAAACATCCAGCTAAACACATTTGACAAGAAAGTCTTGCTAAGGCTTAAAGAATCAACCTGTTGCTGCGAAATATCCAAATATCCCTGATTATTTTGTTGAAACATAGATTCGCTTTTTAATGATTTTATGTCCGAAATTTAGCGCGCAAATATAGTATTAATAAAAAAACCGGTATTTGTCAACATAATTTATAATATCTTTGAATAAGAGTCAATTTTTCAGGTTGTTAAACGTTATTCACAAAATTTAAAGAAAATTGGATTATGAGAAATTTAATGTATGTATTATCCTTCGTTGCACTGCTGGTTTCTTCATGTGCACACAAAAACGAAGAAATCGAGCAGCTTAAAAAAGCAAATGCTGATCTGAGGCAGCAATTAGCGCTGCGAAACGATGAAATGAACAGTTTCATGGAAAGTTTTAACGAAATCGAAGAAAACCTTGCCCGAATTCGTGCTACCGAAAAAATTATTGCAAAACAAACAGGATCAGGAGAATTGCAGGGCAATCGCCTCGAAACCGTGAAAAGCGACATACAGGCTATCGACGATCTGATGAAGCAAAATCGTGAAACCATTGCCAGTTTGAGCTCAAAGCTGAAATCAGCCAAAGGCGAAAACAAAGAATTGTCGAGAATGATAACCAACCTCGAAAAAATGGTAGCTCAGAAAGACGAGGAAATTGTTTCGTTGGTTGCCCAATTAGAGAACCTGAATGTTGAAGTACAGAATTTGTACACTTCTGTAACAGATTTAAAACAGGAAACAGCTGAAAAATCTGCAGTTATTGATACTCAGGATAAAGCATTACATACTGCTTATTACATTATCGGAAATGAAAAAGAATTGAAAGAAAAAGAAATCATTGTAACAAAGGGTGGAATCATCGGACTTGGCAAGGTTGAAAAGCTACGACAGGATTTTCCGACTGACTTATTTACCGAAATTGATATCCGTGAGAAAAACATTTTTACAATTGATGCAAAAAAGGTTAACCTGCTTACACAGCATCCCAGCGACAGCTACCTGATCAGGAAAAACGATGACAAACGATATTACAGTTTTGAAATAACCAACCCGGAACAGTTCTGGAAAGCATCAAAATACATGGTTTTGGTGCTCGATTAAAAAAAAAGCCCTGCTGTGTGAGCGGGGCTTTTTTGTTATTATCGGGTTGTTGTTCTTAGTGTAAATCCGAACCAATAAGATGGATAAACTCAGCGCGGGTTTTTTCACTCAAAAAAGCACCTGTAAAATCGGAAGTTGTGGTCACCGAGTTCTGTTTTTGAATACCCCGCATCGACATACACATGTGCTGCGCTTCGATTACAACTGCTACTCCAAGCGGATGAAGCGTATTTTGAATGCATTCCTTAATCTGGGTGGTTAGCCTTTCCTGTACCTGAAGGCGGCGGGCAAATGCATCAACCACCCGCGGTATTTTACTCAATCCAACAATATACCCATTTGGAATATAGGCAACGTGGGCTTTTCCGAAAAAAGGCAACATGTGATGTTCGCACATCGAATAAACCTCAATATCCTTGACAAGCACCATCTGGCGATATTCCTCCTTAAACATTGCCGATTCGAGTACTTGTTTTGGATCAAGGTCGTAGCCGTGAGTTAAAAACTGCATGGCTTTGGCAACTCGCTCAGGGGTTTTCATTAAACCTTCCCTATCAGGGTATTCCCCTATTAATTTCAGAATTTCATAATAATGAAAAGCCAATTTTTCGATGGTTTCCTGATTGTACAAATCCATTTTTTCGTAACCATCCATCTCGTTTTCGCGGGCCATCTCAAGAAGAATTTCTTTTGAGGAATTTTGTGTGGTTGTGGTTAAATTCATAGTGCAAAATTTTCGATAACCGGTATTTAAAAATGTTTAATGAACAAGTGCAAAGGTATTAATTTGATGTCTTGAGCCAGCTAATTAATTTTTAGTATTGAATTAAAAAAAATCACAATCCCTATTTAAAGTAAGGATTGTGATTTTGATTTATTGATTGATTGAAATCAACGGGCTACATGAAATTTACGTGATAAAGCAAAGTCACCTGCTTTAACAGACAAAAGATACATTCCTGAGGGTAAATCTGATATGTTGAAACTGTGTTTAACTTTTTCGGATACAACAAAACCAAGATCATCAGCAAGAACACTGCTTCCCAACAAATTCAAAACTTCAATTTTTACATTTTCGCTCTCATTCAGCATAAAATCGATACTGATAATTTCGGATGTCGGATTGGGATAAATGGTCACTGATTCTGTTTGGATTTTATCTTCGATACCAGAGGTATTTGTTAATGCTACCAAATCGCCACCTGCAGCAAGTGCCACATACAATCCAAAAGGGGCCCCATTGCTATTCACAGCCGGATTAAGAAAACCTGAAGCAAGAACTGTAATGGCATAACCGCCTAAATTTAACTGGCTTAGTGGTGCAGCAAAGGAAGCAACTGTTATCTCGCCTGATTCATTACGAATTTCAAGCTGATAGTCAGCAACTGGCAATTCAAGATAACCTGCAAAACCACCATAGACAAAATTATCAATCAGTAACCCTGCACCTACTCCAGATTCAAAAACATCAACTGTTGGGGCATCGGTACTTCCGTGATGTACCAAAACATCGGTCTTGTCGCTCATGTTGGCCATTTCTCTGCCCATAGGATAAACGGCAATGTCAAATGGTGTGGCTGGGGTGTAGCCGCTTGGGCTTACAATTCCTTCTGCTACCAAAATGTAAGTTTCGTTTGCCGCCAGGGTGTAGTTCTGCCACCAGATTGGATTTTCAGGACTGGTGCTATTCTGATCTTTAATCGAGATGGTAAATTCCATTCCTGCCGGGGCATCAATAAAAGGTGTAGCTGTGCGGAAAGCAAAATTGTCGATCA
>CALFEP010000277.1 GCA_937950125.1 uncultured Bacteroidota bacterium | reverse complement strand
AAAGGGAGAAAAATAAACCCTGAAAAGAGGATTTCGGCTTTTCAGGGTTTGAAGTTTTACTTGTTTTTGATTTGAACAGTGATCTCTTTTACAATTTCCAACGCCGAAGTTAATGTGCTCAGATCGGCATTGAGTGAGCCGTCAAGTCCTGAATAGTGCCCGTGGCCAACGGGTTTCATCGTGTAGGAGTCAGCCGGATTTTGCAAATCAATTTCCACTGAATACACCACCGAAGGCTGCGCAGAGCTTTTGTATTCGCTGTCATCGGGAAAACGGTTGTTTTTCCAGTAGTCGTTCCAGTCCCACGACTGGTTTATTTCGAACATCACACGGATTTTTCCATTAAGCGGCTTGTCAGCCCTGGCTTTCAGCACAAAATCGCCGGGCGGTGTTGCCGAAGTGATGGCATCGGGGAGTGGGTTTTCCTGCGTGGGCATGTAGTGACCTTCGGGCGCCTGAACGCCGCGTTTGTGCGCCCAGACGGGCAGTGAGGCAGGCCTGACCAATTTTCCCGGTTTCCACTTGCCTTCCGATTGGTCGGCATAGGCAAAATACCCACTAGCTACAGACTTGTTTGCGTACAGGGTCTGGATATATTTGCCACCGGAATCCTCGAGCCAGGCCGCCATCATCGGGTGGTTGTGCGATTTGCCGCCAACCATCGTAATGATAATTTCCTGCCCGGTACCTTCAATATTTGTTATGATCGTTTCAACGTTTCCCTTCTCCTTTTTCTGTGCTGCTGAAAATCCGGGCAACAACACCAGAAAAACGGCGGGCAAAAATAGACAGAATTTTAACCTGAATGTTTTCATTGTCTTAGAATGTTATGTGTTAATGTAATATTTTTAAAATTCAACCATAATTCCAATGGTGGGCAAGACGGTGCCAGAGGTGGTTTGCAGGGTTTTTAAATCGTATATCTGATCAACGTAAGGCTTTTCGGGATTGATAATGACCGGAACGCCGTTTTCATCCGTCTCGCGCAGTAATGTCGGTGGGTTGTCGCTCTGGAAGTTGTAAAGGTTTTGAATGTCAACATACAGCATCAGCGACCAGTTATCGAAGAAATATTGCTTATCAACCCGCACATCCAGCTGATGAAACGATCCGAGCCGCAGCGAGTTGAACCTGCCGTAATCGAGGTAAGGGCCTCCCTGAACATCCCAGGCTGCCACAAACGACGATTTTACTTCATCGAAGGGAGTGTAAGGCGCTCCGCCAACAAACCGCCATTTACCGCCAATGTTCCAATTCTTTTTCAGTTTTTTGAGCAGGGTAAAGTTCAGGATGTGCTTGTTGTCCCACGCTGCCGGGATGTATTCCCCGTTTTTGTCTTCAAATTTGCTCCTGACAAAAGTGTACGATAAAATGGTGTTAAAGCCCAGGAAATCGGTTGCCCGTGCAAAAACCTCAAAACCATAAGCCTGGCCTTTGTCGGTTGAAACCACCTCTTCG
>CALFEP010000276.1 GCA_937950125.1 uncultured Bacteroidota bacterium | reverse complement strand
AAATCCCTCAGCCTGAAAGGCTGAAACAAAGTGGCTTATCCCCTGTTACACCCTCCCGGTGCGCTTTTTCTACAAGTGCAAGGCTGATTTCGGGAGAAAGTGCTTCATGTTGCTGGATGATTCGATTTCTTTCCGCGAAAGGTATGATGATAACCAAACGCTGGAAATAACTTATTTACCCCCGTTTTTGTCCGCTTCACCTCATTTTAACATTTTCGATAAGCCCGCGGTACGCATTTTTGCACAAATATTTATGTAATAAAAATGCAAAAAATGATCAGAATTATGAAAGCGATGACCCGGGGACTTGCCATACTTGTTGTCCTCACCATGGTTTCGTGCGGGCAAAAAAGCGAAACCGCCGGCCTAAAACAGGAACCACCTGCGATTAAAGTAAAAGTGGCCACAGTTACTGCTGCAACAGGTTCAACAGGATTGCGCTACAGTGGAAGTATTGAACCTTTCCGCACCGTTCCGCTCACTTTTCAGAATATGGGAACCATCAGGGAAATTTTGGTTGAGGAAGGCGATTTCGTTAAAAAAGGCGCCCTGCTTGCCCGACTTGACGATGAAAACGCAAAGAACATGCACCAGATCGCACTTTCGAAATATGAGCAGGCAAAAGATGCTTACGACCGGTTGAAAACTGTTTACGATGAAGGAAGCCTCCCCGAGATTAAATGGGTGGAGATGGAAACCAACCTCGAACAGGCAAAATCCTCGCTGGAAATTGCAAGGAATAATCTGGAAAAATGTGAAATGTACGCCCCTGAAAGTGGTGTAATCGGCCGAAGGAATGCGCAACCCGGCCAATCATCTGTTGGTGTGCCGTTGGCTCCGCTTGAATTGGTGAAAATTGAAAATGTGTATGTTAAAATATCGGTTCCCGAAAATGAAATCGGAGAAATTGAATCCGGGCAGGAGGCTGTTTTTCATGTGGCTGCCCTGAACGGGAAAAAATATGAAGGGAAAATTACCTCGGTAAATCCTGTTGCCGACATGATTTCGAGAACCTACACAGCCAAAATCCTGGTTGAGAACCGGAATTACGAACTGAAACCGGGCATGGTTTGCGATGTTGAGTTAAACACCGGCGCCGCAAATTCATCGCCTTTGGTAACTTACACAGCAGTGTCGGCTGATGCTGAGGGAAAACCGTATGTTTTTGTTGTTTCACCCGACAAAAAGCGCGTGAGAAAACAAAACATCACCACTGGAGATTTCTTTGAAAATAAAATAGAGGTCACCAGTGGCCTTAATGCTGGTGAAACCATTGTGGTTGAAGGAAAAGAAAAACTGTCAGACAACAGCTTAATCAGACTTTAATATGGCCAGATTTAATGTAAATGCAATTGAAGCTGCCATGCGCAACCGCAATATTGTAATCCTTATTACGGTGATATTGATGGCAATTGGTGTGATGGCGCTGATAAAAATGCCGCGAAACGAATTTCCGCAGTTTACCATTCGCCAGGGAGTAATTGTGGGAATTTACCCTGGAGCTACATCTTCAGAAGTTGAAGAGCAACTGACCAGGACAGTTGAAAACTATATTTTTGGATTTCAGGAAATCAAGAAAGCCAAGACATACTCGCACAGCCGCGAAGGCATCATGTACATTTTCGTCGAACTGAATGACAACGTGAAAAATGCCGATCAGTTCTGGTCGAAACTCAAACATGGCCTTGCTGAACTAAAAATGACCCTTCCTCCGGGTGTGATTGCACTGGTGGCTAACTCCGATTTTGGGGATACTTCGGCCCTGCTCATCACCCTTTCTTCCGATTCCAAGACCTACAAAGAACTTGAGGACCAGTTGAAAAAGCTGGAAGCTGAGGTCAGGAAAATCCCTGCAACTTCCAAAATAAAGCATTTTGGTTTGCAAAAAGAGAAGATTTATGTTAATGTAAAACCTGAACTTCTCAACGAATACAACATCAAAACCATTTCGCTGTTAGGCTCTTACCAGACCAACGGGATGATAAACTATGCCGGTGTTTTGAAAGATGGCCAATCAGAACTGGCTGTACACCTGCCACCCAATTTTGAATCGGAAAACGACCTTGCCGATCAGATTGTGTATGCTGACCCGCGTGGAAATGTCGTCAGGCTGAAAAATATTGCCACCATCGAACGGCGCTACGAAGACCCCGACAGCTACATCAGGCAGAACGGCAGAAAAACCATCCTGCTCTCCCTCGAAATGCAGCCGGGAAACAACATTGTGGAATATGGCCGTGATGTGGATGAAGCCATCGCAAAATTCCAGCAACATTGTCCCGACGACATCCAGGTTGCAAAAATTTCGGAACTGCCCAAATATGTTAACGATTCTGTGAACAATTTCATGCAGGAATTCCTGATCGCAATTGTGGCGGTGATCCTGGTCACTATGTTGTTGCTGCCTTTGCGGGTTGCAGGTGTGGCAGGCATCACGGTGCCCATTTCAGTGCTTCTTACACTCAGTTTTCTGTATTTTTTTGGTGTAGAACTGCACACCGTTTCATTGGCTTCATTAATTCTTGTTCTTGGGATGATTGTTGACAACTCCATCGTAGTCATTGATAATCATGTAGAAAAGATCGATCATGGCCTTTCGCCCTGGGATGCGGCCATTAAAAGTGCGAAAGAGCTGTTTGTACCTATTCTCACGGCAACGCTGGCCATCATTGCTACCTATGTTCCACTTGGCCTGATGATACCGGGAACGGCAGGCGAATTTCTGCAGACCATACCCATTGTGGTGGCAACAGCCCTTACAGTTTCTGTAGTTGTAGCCTCGTTGCTGGTACCTTACCTTAACTTCATTTTTATAAGAAAAGGTTTGAAAACCAACAAATCTGAAGAAAATGGCAGATCTTTCCTGGACTGGCTGCAGGAAAAATTCGATCTTTCGCTGGAAAAATCCTTTAAATACCCGGCATGGGTGATTGGAGGCGGAATTACTTTGGTAATTGTTTCGATTTTTATCATCAAAAATACTGACCAGCAGCTTTTCCCTGAGCTTGAACGGAACCAGTTTGCCATAGAAGTTTACCTCCCAACCGGCTCATCGCTCGAAAATACGGCAAAGGTGATGGACAGCCTTGAAACCCTGATGATGCAGGACAACCGGGTGACCAACGTTACCAGTTTCGTTGGAACAAGTTCACCCAGGTTTCAGGTGGCCTATGCACCCAATATGCCTTCAACCAACTATGGGCAACTGCTGTTGAATACCGTGTCGGACAAAGCAACACGTGAACTTGTGAAAGATTATAGCGAAAAATATGCCGATGCTTTCGAGAATGCACACATCAAATTTAAAGTGCTGGCACTTCAACTTAACAAAGCACCGGTTGAGGTAAGAATTTCCTCCGACTCCATCCGCGACATTAGGAACGTGGAAACCTGGGTGGACAGCATTCTGAAACAGACCAGCCACATTGCATGGGCACGCACCGACTGGGATCAGAAACAGCAATCCGTCAGGGTAAACCTCGACCGCGACAAGGCAAACCGCATGGGTTATTCGAAAGGATATGTTTCGACAGCACTGATGATAGGTCTCGACGGACTTCCGCTCACCACCATCTGGGAAGACGATTACCCCGTAGAGGTGCGCCTGACCGAGGAACTGAACGATCCAAAATCGATAAAAACGGTTGAAAATCAGTACATCACCTCGCCCATGAGCTTTTCGGCCATGCCACTGCGTTCGTTTGCAACGCTTTCACCCGAATGGACTGAAGGAACCATCGTTCACAGGAACGGTACGCCTACCCTGACCATTTTCATCGACAACGATGCTGAAGGTGTCGCTGCAAAGATTTTTGACGAAATAAAGCCGCAGATCGACAACCTGCCGCTTCCTGCAGGAACTTCCATTACCTGGGGTGGCGATTATGAAGGCCAGGTGGAGGTATTCACCCCCATGACCTGGGCGTTGGCCTTGAGTATTGTCCTGATATTTTTTATCATTTTATTCCAGTTCAAAAAGGAAAAGCTATCGCTGCTAATTATGTCCAGCATGCTGCTCACGCTACCGGGAGCTGCCATTGGCCTCAAACTGATGGGTTACCCGTTCAGCATCACGGCGTTTGTGGGTATTTCGAGCCTTTGCGGAATGGCTGTCCGCAATGGCATTATCCTGATCGATTATGCCCGCGACCTGCACGAAAACAAGGGTATTCATGTGAAGGAAGCAGCCATCGCCGCCGGTAAACGAAGGATGCGCCCGATTTTCCTTACCTCGGCTGCTGCCTCGGTGGGTGTTGTCCCGATGATTATCAGCCGGTCGCCGCTGTGGGGGCCGCTAGGAACGGTAATTTGTTTCGGGTTAATCTTTGCCATGGTGCTCACTCTCTACATTTTGCCAATCCTGTATTTTTCGATTTACAGCGACAGGACTAAAAAGCCTGGTTTCTGGTCGGTGCCGTCACCCGGAACCGTGGCTGGGATATTTCTGGTTGGGTTTATGCTTTTGGCAAAAACAGATGAAATAAAAGCTCAGGAATTACATCTCGACTCTTGCAAATCGCTTGCTTTGCAAAACAATTACAAAATAAAAACCGCTGCCAGCGAGGTGTACCAGAGCGAACAGGTTAAAAAAGCCGCCCTGACCAATTATTTCCCAAAAGTAAGCGGAGGGTTTGTTGCCATGAAATCGAGCGATTATCTTATGAAAATGTCAACGCCGGAAATGAATTTGCCGGTTTATGATGGAAATCCTGCCAACCTGGCCAATCCCACACAGTTTGCTTATGTTCCGCCCATCGATTTCAATATGATGGATTACATGAATACAGGCTATGTGATGGCAGTGCAACCCGTTTTTGCGGGTGGAAGAATTCTCAATGGAAATAAACTTGCCTCAACGGGGCTCGAAATTACGCAAGAAAAAGAGGACATGACGGTCAGAGATGTTTTGGTGAAAACCGAAGAGTTGTACTGGAACATCATCACCTTGCAAAAAAAGCTGGAAACACTCCAGAGTTACATCAAAATGTTAGACACATTAAACCATGATGTTTCTGTGGCAGTTAAAGCCGGACTTGCCCAACGCAGCGACCTGCTCAAGGTTCAGCTGAAACAGAACGAGCTAGAAGTAAATAAATTGAAACTCAGCAATGGCATCGAGATCAGCAAGATGGCCCTGTGCCAGCACATTGGGATTGATTTCGACACTGCGCTTGTATTTCCGGCTAATGTTCCCGAGGCTTCCAATCCTGAACTTTTACTTACTGATCCGGTTACTGCCGTAACGGGCAGGCCTGAGTACAGGATGCTGGAAAAGGCCGTATATGCCAGCGAACTGGAGAAAAAAATGGCAACCGGGGAAAACCTTCCTCAGGTTTCCGTTGGGGTTACCGGTCTTTACCTTGACATGATGGACAACCAAAACACCAATGCACTGGCGTTTGCCACCGTGTCGATCCCTATCTCGGGGTGGTGGGAAGGAAGCCACAAAATGAAACAAAGCCAGGCCAAAATTCAGCATGCACAATACCAGCTTTCCGAAACCTCCGAATTGTTGCAGCTCCAGATTTCGCAGGCCGCAAACGAACTTTCCGAAACCTGGTTTCAGATTGCTGTCGCACAAAAATCGGTCGAACAGGCAAAGGAGAACCTGAAAGTGATCCTTTCAAATTATAAGGCCGGTATCACGGGAATGTCAGATCTGCTGGAGGCACAGGCTGAACAACAAAACACAATCAACTGCCTTGCCGAAGCGCAATGTAACTACCAGGTGAAGAAAGCAAAGTATTTGTCAACCATCGGAAATTTTCAGAATTAGTTTTTTTTGTCCTGACGGAATATTGGACACTTCTTAGATTGATTAAATGCCGGTATTGCCAGGAATGGCAATTCCGGTTTTTTTGTGTGCCTGGGTTTTGTAGCAATAGCATTGCTTTTTCCACCGGTTTTTATCGTAGCAGGCTATGTCGGCTCTATTTACCTACCTCGCAACCGTAAACTCACTTTTTCCAAAAATGATCTTGCCTTCTTTATCAACTCCCTGGATAATAATCTCATAATCACCCTGGAAATCTGAAGCGTAAAAGCCTAAAGAATTTTCCGGAACTGATGAATTGACTTGAGGATTCCAGTAAAGCACATTGCGAAAATCGGGCTTGGGGGAGGAACGCTCTTTTTCAGAAAGGTATTCAGGCGATGAAAATGGTTTGGTTTTTTCAAGGGTTTGAAATTCGGCAAACACTGACTGAGCCGGCCTTTCTATGCCCCCGAAATTATCCGTCTTGGTAAAAATCATAATGATGCCGTTGAGAGGATGATCGCCCAGGACATACACCTTGTTTATCACTTCTATCCTGTCAACCTGCGAAGGGTGAATCTGAAGCACCTGGTCGGCATCAAAAACGGGCATATTGTCGATTAAAATGAGCGGTGCTCCGGGCAAAAAATTGGCGTGATCGTCAGTAACGATCAGCCGGTGCCGGTTTCCCGATTTTCTCACCTTTACCACAGGGATTATTTCAGTAAAAACCTCTTTCATGTTTTTCAGGCTGATGTAGTCGTCCGGGCGGATCACAGTTTTTTCAGTTCCAAAGTACAAAGGAGCCGTTTTCACCTTATTTTTCTCGTGAACTTCAGGTAAATTGAAGACAGCATTTATCCGTGCGTTGTTAATCAAACCATTCAGAAACAGGCGGCTTGTTGAATCAAAAGGAAAAGCAACAGGTTTAAATTCAGGATACGAACCGGCAAAATCCTGATTTACCAGTATTTCGGCGCTACCCGAGACATACGGTGAAGGGCAGATAAAAACATCATAGCTGTCTTCCATTTGATGCAGTGGTATCACGAAACGACCTTCGTTTCTGGTTTTGTAAACATTCACCTGTGGGTTGCCGTAAAGCGCGGACGAATAAACCGTCAATCCTTCAACTGGTTGATGGCTGGGTTTATCCAGAACTTTACCATTGATCGTGATGCCACGTATTTCGGGCAGATATTCCAGTACCAGGTTCCTGTATTTTGTCGTGTTTTTTTCAAAATCTGCGATATCAAGGGTTGCCGACTGCAACATGCATATCGCCCTGATCAGCTCATCGTCGGGCTTTCCGGGGTATTTACCCTGTATCAGGAGCGAGGATAGAAGGATGGGATTTTGAATGTGTGCTGTAGTGATCGGATTTGCAGAAATGCGCTGTGCGGTGCCTTTTTTACGTACAACCATTAAAAATGTTGATTTTTGGACGTCACCAGGATGGCTAATGCCTTCCAGTTGTATTTCCACTTTTTCGCGGCAGCGGTAAACATCTTTATTCGTTTTTACAACCAGGAAACCCTCCGGCTGGTAAAAATTGTAAACGATCGTCAAACGGACCGTTTGTTGTCTATCGTCCGCTAAAGCCAGGTAATTGAGCCCTTGAGCAAGCTTTTGGCGTGGGAGCACGAAAATGGTTTTCCCGTTGGTTACTTTCTGTTCTGCACTTACCATCTTTATATACCCTGCCGAATAGGCTGTCAGGGTGAACTGAGATTCCAGTGGAGGTTTCCCGGTCATTTCAGCAACCAGGTTTTCGGGGTCCCATCTGGTGGAAATCGTCAAAGCTGGATTGGCATGATATTCAATTTCTTGGGATAGTGTGTCACCGTTGTTCAAGGTCACTATTACAAACGGTTTATTTTCAATCATTGCCGGAAGGGTGAAATAAGCAACACCACATTCTTCCGCATCGATAGGTCGGCGGGCAGCATCAGGTATTCCGGCAACTTCAACTTTCTTTGCCTTGTTTATGAGTGCCGGGCTGATTTTTAAGGCGCAACGCAGGTTTTCATCTTTCCCAGTGCCTATTTTTTCTGCCACCACCCTTATTTCATCCTGATGATGGATGACCCAGTCGGGCGGGAGTTGCGGATTAACAATGTTGATGGTGGTTGTAAAAAAATTTTCGGGTGCAAAATTCCGCATGAAGGCCGTGTATGCCCTGAGGAAATAAACACCTGAACGTGTTTCTTCAGGAATAGTAAAACTCCCCTGGCAAGTATTTCCCGGCATGTCGTACTTACCCCTGAAAATACTTTCGCTGTGCTGGTTGTAAAGTTCGACGTACAACACGCGGGACAGAATAATTTCCGGTTTTCTCCCATTGATAAAACAACTGGCCGAGAACCAGATTTCCTCACCATCAGCATAGGTTGACCGATCAGTTTGGATAACAATGCTTTCGTGAATTTCGGAAATCAGTTCACTTAATCCGTTTTTTTCCCAACCCTGGCAGTGGCTTTTGGGGTTGATAAACCCGGCGATTATTGCGGAAAGCAAAAAAATGTATTTCAGGTAGCTATTCATTTCTCAGGTTGTTTTTACGGCCAGAAATCGGGTTTGTTTAAGACTCCGCCATTTTGTGTACAATCAACACAAATTTCTGAAATGATGGCCATTCGGCCATTGTCAAGCAGGGTAAGATAAGCCGGCCAGGCTGTATGTGGGATAAAGCCAAGTCCCCGCAGGTCGGTGTCGGCATAGCATTTTACATAGTAAAAACTCACTCCCGGTGGACGGTCAAGGAAAACCCGGCGGGTAGAAATTCCGGCTGCCGTGAAATATCCAAGCACCTGTTCTTCCGGGTTTTCGACACATTGTATGTTGCCTTTTACCTGAAATGGCTGTGATGCAAACAGGAAATTGTCGTCCGATATCAGGCTGTTAATCTGGTCGCGGTATTTCCAGGCAGCCGGTGAAATTACCATCTGTTGTATCAAGACACTGTATTTCACCGTCAGCCGCTTGGTGTCGGTACTAACAAAATGTAATGGAAAGTTGGTGGCTTTTGGCTGGGAAAGGTTCGATGTGTTCAGTACAAAAATTTGGGGAACAACTTCTGTAGCCCAGCAATGGTAAACAGTATCAGGATTTGGGAATGGTTCAATGTATCCTGAATAGGTAAAATCGAGGGTATAATCGGAAAAAAATTCCCAGGTTTCGACCATATTCCAGTAGAAACAGGCAGAGTCGTCGGGTGCAGTTTCAGAGGAGATATAAAACTGATAGCCTTCGGGTGTATGGTTGAGGTCGGGGTCCGAATGGTACTCGTATTGTGCGTAAACCGAGTCAATTCCCACCTCCTGGTGGATCTCCTCCCAGTCCGATTCGTATTTATTACCGTTGGGGCTTGTTAAGTAAAGCTTGTATTTACGGCCTGTTTCGCCCTGTAGCCGGCTATCGGCGGTGGTGTAAATCCCAGGTTCACTTTCGGTTAATGCTGTTGATACTCCCAGGTCATCAACAATTTTGACATGAAAAAAGCCGGCAGGTATAAACAGAGGATTGTCCACCGGGCTTGAATATGAGAGTTTAACGGTATAGGGTCCTGTCCCGTTGTGCAGCAGCCCGTCCACCACCAGCAGGTTCTGATAATCGGCAACCCCCGGGTCAAACTTCTCTTCGCAGCCGGCAAATAACAAAGGGATCATCAAAAACAGGAATATTTTAGTCCGCATAGTTTCCGAGTTTAAAGTTGTAGGTTACCGAAGGTATCATTGAGCCAAAAATAGCAAGTTTGTAACCGGTGATGTTACCGTTTTCGTTTCTAAAATAAACGGAATACACGTTGTTGCGGCCCAGGAGGTTATACACTGAAAATGTCCATGAGCCGTGGGCAAATTTCTTTTTCTTAAGGTTGCCCTCCACATTCACCGACAGGTCAACCCGGAAATAGCCGGGTAGCCTGTATTCGTTCCTGGCTGAGAATTGCGTTACTTCAATGCCGTTTTGGTAATAAATGGCTGTAGGATAGGTAACAGGCCGCCCTGAATTGTAAACCATGTTTCCGGAGAAACTCAGCCGTTTGGTCAACTTGTAGTTCAACACCAGGTTGAGGGCGTGGGGTTTATCGTGGTTGGCCGGGTACCTTTTTCCAAAATTGTTACTCTCGCCTGTAGCTTCGTTTTTGGCAAGAATAATGGCCCTCGACCAGGTGTAATTTATCCAACCGTTGAAGTTCCCTATTTTCTTTTTCAGCATGAACTCGATGCCCCAGGCGCTTAGTTCTCCCTGTATTATCCCTGTTTCCGGAATTTCGTTGATCCGAAAATTGGCGCCATCCTTATAATCAACCTGGTTGGTCACCTTTTTGTAATAGGCTTCCACGCTGGCTTCGAGGCTATTGCCCAGAAAATTTTTATACCATCCTACCGAAAACTGGTCTCCGGCCATGGGTTTGAGGTGGCTGTCACACAATTTCCATTTGTCGGTAGGCGAAATGGTGATGGTGTTCGACAACAGAAACAAATGCTGGTGAAGCCGGTTGTAACTGATCTTGGCCGACATGTCCTCGGTGATCATGTATTTTGCCGAAAGGCGCAGATCAACATTGGTGTAGTTTTTTATCAGGCTGTTGTTTTTATAAATTGTGGTATCGCTGATATTTTCAGAAATTACAGGAAGCCCTTCCTGATACGAAAAAACTGTTTTCGGGCCAAAATAACCAAACATATTCCAACGGATTCCTGCGCTGATTTCGAAATTCCTGGTAACCATAAAATCGTCAGCAGCGTATAAACCCGATTCCAGTCCCTGTTCTGATTCAAAGGATTTGCGCATGACCAGCGATTCATCGTTATAGGGCAGAAAATCACCCTGTTTCAGGTGGTACAAAACAGCATTCAGCCCGTATTTTATTGTGTGTTTTTCGTTCAAAGCCAGGTTGAAATCGCTCCTGAATTCGCTGTGGTTGAGGTTAAAGGATTGTTTGTAGGCTGTCGAAACCTGTTCCTTGTTTATTTCCTCAAAGAAGTAGTTTGAACTGGCTAATGAAAAAGCTGCGCTGTGTTTGCTGCTGAACCTGTGTTGCCAGATGAGCGACGCGCCGGCATTTGAATAGCGGTTTTCGGTACCAATGGCCAGGTTGGCGTAATCGCGGCTGCCATATGTAAAAACCTTGAGCTGGTTATTTTTGTCGAGCGTAAACGAAAAATTGGCCACCGCATCGGCAAAGTTGGCCTGGCTGTTGTGAATGTCAGGGTCTTTGATGTTTTTCAGCACCCAGTCCGAGTAGGTTGACCTGAAGCCCACCAGATAGCTGCTTTTGTTCCTGATAATGGGACCCTCGGCAACCATCCGTGCAGTAACCGGACTGATTCCACCGCGTGCCGAAAATTTTCCGGCATTTCCCTGCCTGGCCGAAATATCGAAAATCGACGACAGCCGCCCTCCGTACATGGCAGGGATGCTGCTTTTGTAAACATCGAAATCGTTGATGGCGTCGGTGTTGAAAGCCGAAAAAAATCCGAAAAGGTGCGAAACGTTGTAAATTGGCACCTGATTGATGCTGAACAGGTTTTGATCAGCCGGGCTGCCCCTGACATTGAAACCCGACGAAACTTCGCCCACCGTCTGGATTCCGGGAAGCAGCAAGGCAACCTTTATCAGGTCTTTTTCACCCATCACTGCCGGTATTTCGTTGATGATCATCGCATTCAACTTTTCGACACCCATCTGCGTGCTTTTGACATTGTGGTGGCGGTTGGAGGTAATCACCGCTTCTTCGAGCATAAAAGCCTGGGCATCGAGGTTTATGTCCAGTTTACCGTCAGAAAGCAACTCGATTCTGTACTTCTTTTCGAAACGCCCCATGCTGTTAACAACCAGCGTATATTTTCCTTTCTTTTCGCTCAGGGAATAAAATCCCTGGTCATCGGTGGCGGCATGATTCCCGGTTTCTTCCACTTTTACCATTGCCTGTCCAATGGGTTTTCCGTTTTCTGATCCCGTAACATAGCCGCTGACAGTAGCTTTTACCAGGTTGAAGCCCTGCCTTTTCGACCCAATGATTACAGTTTTGGTGATATAATCGGAAAACGTGTTCAGGTACTGACCTTCCTGCTTTTCATCCTGCTGATTTTGAAGCTGAACGGTTTCAACTTTCAGCGTATCGCGTACTACGAAAAAATCGTCTGCAAAACTGGTTTGCATGGGTTGTCCGTTGAAGATAAAATAATTTCCAGAACCATCGTTTTCGACCTGGAAACCAAGCGGTTTGAAGTTCTGCCTGAGAACCTCCTGCAGCGTAAGGCTGCTTTGCAGTATTTTTATCCTGAAATCAGGAAGGCTGTCGGGCTGGTAAAAAAATTTGATATGAAAATCATTTTCGATCTGTCTGACAAAGTTTTCCCATTTCAGGTCGTGATACTGCCGACCAACAATCAGATCCCCTTTTTGCTGGGCAAAAGAAACACTGATTGCAGAAAAAATACAAACCAGCGTAAGTATCAGGCCGTCGATCCTATTAAGGTTGTGTAGTTTCACTGATGTGGCTGATTAAGAGTTTGAGTTCGGGGGTTGTGGCTTTTCTGTATTTTATATGATTGGCTCGCAGGTATTTCCGGATGTCCTTTTTTTTATCAGCAAAAAAGTGGTAAAATTCTCGTTTGCTGTTGATTTTAAAAAGCTGCCCACGCTTAAAGATGAAATTGGTTGTGGTCATTTCGTTGTACGAACCACCGGGTGAATTTTCAGAATATTTGCCATCCCGCGCTTTGTTATGATGACGCAAAAAAGTAAATTCCCTGCCGTCGAACGATTCAAAAAATTTATCGAGGCTGTCGGTGGCCGAAAATTTCCTGAAATGGACAAAATGATAACCCTGGATGTTGAACGAGTCCACCAGTGCACGATTGAGCCTGATGGTGGTGAATGTGCTGTCACCCATTCCGGTGTTCAGGATCAGGTCATCCGTCTCGAGGTTGTATTTCAGCTTTTGATCAGGGTAAAAACGTTCGCGGATAAAAACATCTCCAATTAGCCAGTCCCCTGAGAGAAAATACGGGTGACCTTTTACATCTCCGATGTTTTCGAGGTAAACTGTGCCATTTACCAGCAAGGGGTCTGTGCTGTAAATGGTGGAAATTTGGTTGTAAAATTCTCTCAGGTTTTCATCCTGTGTTTGTGCTATGCCCTGCGAATGAAATGAGCATACAGCGGGAAAGAGTAACCACACGAACAGCCAGGTTTTTCCGGTAAAGGGCTCCGGAAATTTCTTTATGTACTCAAAAATAAACAGTTGCATATTGGTTTTTAGCTTTGCAAAAAACAATTAGTCATGGTCAGTACTACAAGTAGTGCGAAAAGGTGGTAAAAGTAGGGATTAACGTAAAACCATGAACAAAAAAAATGGAAAATGTTGGCCTGATGCTTTTGTTACAGGATTTTGTCTGATTATTGAATGAACTGGCAGCATATGAAGTATTGAAACGAAGGAAATTCTTGATTTTTGAATCTGTATTTGTGTGAATCTAAAAAATCCCTTTCATCTTTGCTGCATCATTAATGCATTTGACTTGGTTAATGAATTAATCATGATGCATTGTTTTTGTGCTATTTTTGAAGTGTATGGTCGCCTGGAAACGTCGATTTTTAGCGTTTTAAAATCCCATTTTCGAGGGTAACATGCTATCGGGTTTGATTTAATTGGGAAAACTGTTCTAAAATACACAATAACAATATGATACGGACATCAAATTTCAAATTTCAGCCCTTTGTTTTTTATTTCACAACAAAATGTTACAGGGCAGGGTAGTTCGGCGAAAAAACTTACATTTGCCCCGTGTTTTAAAACGTTACAAAAACTTAATAACTAAATTATTTACGTTATGAAAAAACATAATTTTTATGCCGGGCCATCTATCCTCCCGCAGTTTACATTGGATGAAACCTCGAAAGCCATAAAGGATTTTGCCGGAACCGGCCTGTCAATCATGGAAATTTCGCATCGCAGTAAGGAATTTGTTGCCGTAATGGACGAAGCAACCAAAATGTTCAAGGAACTGCTCAACATTCCTGAAGGATACTCGGTGATATTTTTAGGTGGTGGAGCCAGCCTGCAGTTTTGCATGGTTCCCTACAACCTGATGCAGAAAAAAGCAGCTTACCTCAACACCGGCGAATGGGCTTCAAAAGCGCTTAAAGAAGCAAAACTGTTTGGCGAAGTGGTTGAAGTAGCCTCCTCAAAAGATAAAAATTTCAACTACATCCCACGTGGATGGCAGGTGCCCGAAGATGCCGATTATTTCCACATTACCACCAACAACACCATTTACGGAACCGAAATCCATGAAGATTTCGACTGTAAAGTGCCACTTGTTGCCGACATGTCATCCGATATTTTCAGCCGCCCGGTGGATGTTTCAAAATATGCCCTTATTTATGGCGGGGCACAGAAAAACCTGGCGCCTGCAGGGGTTACCTTTGTCATTGTCCGCAACGACGTGTTAGGGAAAGTAGATCGCGCAATCCCGACCATGCTGAAATACCAGACCCACATCGACAAGGAATCGATGTTCAATACGCCCCCTGTAGTTCCGGTTTTCGCAGCCTTACAAACTTTAAAGTGGCTCAAGGAAATGGGCGGTGTGGCAGCCATGGAAAAAATCAACATTCACAAAGCCGGACTGCTTTACGACGAAATCGACAGGAACCCGATGTTTAAAGGCACGATTCCGGATAAAAAAGACCGTTCGCTGATGAACGTGTGCTTTGTGATGGACGAAAAATACGCCCAGTTCGAAAAAGACTTCCTCGATCATGCTGCAGCACGTGGCCTGGTTGGCTTGAAAGGTCACCGTTCAGTTGGCGGATTCAGGGCATCGTTGTACAACGCTTTGCCTGTAGAGAGCGTTCAGGCGCTGGTTGATGCCATGAAGGAATTTGAAAAAATGAAAGCATAGGTTTAAAAAGTCGTAAGTCATAAGTCATAAGTCATAAGTCGTAAGTCATAAGTCGTAAGTCATAAGTCGTAAGTCATAAGTCGTAAGTC
>CALFEP010000275.1 GCA_937950125.1 uncultured Bacteroidota bacterium | reverse complement strand
ATGGTTCTGGCGGTTGCCGACAGCTATTACTGGAATATTTTCAATACAACGGTTCCTTCCAACATTTTTGCCAACGAGGCATTCTGGTATTTCAATGCAAAAGTTTACCCCGATTTTTATTATGGTGAAAAATGGGTAAAAGACCTTGATTTAAAAGCCGAAATCGAAAAGCAGGACATCATCATCCTGAGCGTTACCGAACGGTTCCTTTACAAATTTGGCTGGAATTTTATCGAAGAGGTTTATGATCTCTACACGCCCCAGTATTCAGGTAACATTGTCGAAAAGTTTGAACGTCAGATCAGGATGGATGCAGGCTGGTTCGACAACATTGTGTTGAAAGCGCAAAAAGACGGGATAAGCCTCGAAGATGCAATACGTCAGGAAGCCACCTTCCAGGCCTGGGCACAGGAAACCGACACTTACCTCACCTGGTTTGGCCAGGAATATTACGAAAGCGTTATCCGCAACGATCGAAAATGGAATGAAGCCATCATTGCCAAGGCTGCCGAAAATAAAAAATCTTACGAAGACCAATTGACTGAAGATGCCGATTACATTTTCAGGGAAAATAAACCCACAATTCATCAGAAATACAACCTGATCAGGAAATATGTGAGTTCAATCCGTTCTGATCCTTCGTGGCTGCAGCAAATTGCCGGAAAAGCCGCCTCTTTTGAGATGGACACCACCACCATGATCCAGGTGGATGCCGAGTTTATGGCCAACCAACAGCTTAGCCAAAACACTTTGTTGGAAGAAAAAACGAAAACTTACATCGACCTCATCTGCGCTGACGCCAAATGGCTCGAAAGCGTACAGAAAAAAGCAGTCGAAAGGGGCATTTCCCCCGATCAGATGATACAGGAAGATGCCCGCTATATGGCTGAACAGGAGTTGAAGAAGTAACGGTCTTTCCAGGCTGAAAGCCTGAAACATCAGAGAAAAACGGTTCCCCGGATTTTCAAATCACCCTGAAGGGGTGGCACAAACCGAAATCCGGAATTTTGTTCCAGCCTTCAGGATAAAAAGGGAGTAAAAGCATCTGGAAATACATGGATATCTCTATCCTCAGTCCTATTGTTGGATTGGTTGAGCCTGATGAAAACAAACATGGAACCAGGGAAGTTGAATCCAATTAGCAATGGGAGAAAGTTTTAGGAAATGAGAAATTATTCGACCCTATACAAAAGGTTTGTGGCAACTGGCTAACTATCTTTCAGTATTTCAAAAAGCCTCTCCGGATCCTGGCGATTATCCCAAAAGGCAGTAATTATAATGCTTGTGGTGGTGATTTTGTAAAAGATGCTAAAATGCCCTAAGGCAGCTTTTCTTGTGAATGGAAAACTTGATTTTACAGATGCCAGAGGATTCCTGGCAATATAATTGGTTCGTTTCCAAACAATTTCGACCAACTTTTTTGCATAGCTTGTGGATTTTGTTCTTTCGGTCCAGTAATCCAGGATATCAAATAATTGCATTTCGGCTGTTTCAGTTCACTCGATATTCAGCTTTTTCTCCCGTCCAGCCATGTCTTTGTTTTAACTTTAAGGTCATTTTGTGATATAATACGACCGGCAAGAATATCATCTTCGCTCATTTGAAGCATTAATTCCTGTTCCTTTGTAAGTGGAATTTCTTCCTTTACGGTAGAACTCACTGAAATCAGGTTGTTAAGGGCGACCAGGAAATCTTTGTCCGTAATTGTCAGAATTCTGTTTATCAGGTTATTTCGTATGTGATCAACTGTTGTCATAGCCATTATTGGGTCAATTTTCAATTTAATATTCATGCAAATTTAGGATAAAATTTTGTTTGAGTGTTCCTTCTTACTTTAAGAAAGTCTAATTAGCCATTTTAATGAATAGTGCAAGAAGTTCATTTTCCCGTGTGCCTTTCTGACAGACAAGGCAGGCTGCACCTGGCTATCACCCAATAAATCCCCAGGCTGAAAGCCTGCAACATCAAAGAAAACGGTTC
>CALFEP010000274.1 GCA_937950125.1 uncultured Bacteroidota bacterium | reverse complement strand
ACATGTTTACAATGTTTGGATCGGTTGGTGTGAGATAAGATGAAATGTACGACCAGCCCTGTGGGATTTCGATGACCTGGATGCTGAGGGTAACCTCCACTTCTTCGATTCCCGATTTAAGATCGCTTGCATCGGTAGCGCGGGCTTCGAGGGTGTTTTTGCCAGGAAGCAGGTCGAGGTCTATGGTCCAATTTGTTGTTCCGGTAGCGGTTTGCCAGTTTCCGCCGTTGAGTTTTACTTCGATGATGCTGACATTATCGTCGGGGTCGGAGGATGTGCCGCTCACGGTTACGGGATTTCCGTACAGCACCTCTTTTTGTGTGGGTGAAACGATGACCACCGACGGGCAGCGGCAGATTCGCAACGTCATACAATCCTCGTCGGCCACGGTGCAGGGGGTTTCGGCTTCGGCGGTCAGGCAGAGTTCCACCGTTCCACAGCCTGTCAGGTCGCAGTTGCCGGGCGTATAAACCGGGTTGAGGCCTTTAATATTGCTAAATGTTCCATCCCCTGCGGTTGTCCAGCTTACCGAAGTATAATGTTCGGCAGATGCTGTGGAAAGTGTGTAAGTATCAAACTCGGTGATGGTGGCGTTAACGCCGGCGTTGGCAACGGGCAGCGGCGATGTTGTCCAGCTAACGGCAGTTGTATCGGAATTGTCGCAATAAGTAGCCGTCCGCCAGGTGCGTACCGCAACTTCGGTTTTTCCGGTGGTGGAAATGTTGCTTCCTGATGTGTAAGTAGCCCACGAAGACCAGTTGGTTCCATCATGTGTTCGGTATTCCAATTCGTCGGCGCCGTTGCCGCCGCTTCCGGCAGTAAGGGTAGCCGACACATTGTCGCCAATGCAAACATTGGTTACATCGGGGCTCTTGGCAAGCGAACCCACAACAGGAGTTGGTTCAATCGTTATTTCCACTACATTCGATTCGGCTGCTGTGGTCCAATCGGGGATACAATCCACGCGGGCGAGACGTTTAAACCACGTTGTTTCGGTGAGCGTTCCGGGCTGGTAGCCGGCGGCGTTGCTGCTGCCGATATCGCTGAACCCTGTGCTGTCGCTTTCGGTTGATGACTGCCATTTGTACTCCAGCTCTCCCAGGTAGCCTGTGGGCAGGGTGGTGCCGGTGAGTGAATCGGGTGCAGTGCCAAAACAAATGGTTTGTGCCGTGGCAATGGTTCCGCCATCGGTGGGGTCGCTGCACATACATTCGGTCGTGCCCGCAATATCGCCCTGGATGGTCCAGCCACGGTTGATGGTAAGGGTATCGCGGTAGGGCGCTGCATCGGTGCCGTAAGTTAATCCGTTAGCTACAAGTGTTGGTCCTGTTGGGAGGTTTGGATTTCCGGCCCAGCCTTTAAGTGTGGAGGAATAGCTTTCGCAGTCCATGCCGCAGTTATCGAGCATATGTTCTACATCCACATAGTTGCTGTTTAAAATCCAGTCGCCCAGGCTGTAATTAAATGCGGTGGCGCCATTGAACATATAGGCCATATCCGAAACGGAATCCACATCCCAATTACTTATGTCCTGGTTAAAACTTGTGGCTCCGTTAAACATGTCAGTCATTCGTTCCACCTTGCTAACATTCCAGTTTCCAATATCCTGATTAAAACTTGTGGCACTCTGGAACATACGGTCCATTAGGGTCACAGAATCAACATTCCAGCTGCCAATGGCTCCGTTAAAGGCAGCAGCTCCATTAAACATATCCTTCATCGTAGTTACACTATCCACAGCCCATTTGCCGATGCTGTCTCCGGTAAAGACGGGGGCTTTCTTGAACATGCTTTCCATGTTTGTAACGTCCGATACATCCCAATCGCCGATATTCTGATTAAATGCAGATGCCTCTTCAAACATACTTTTCATATTTGTAACTTTCGACACATCCCATCCATTGATATTCTTGTTAAAGCTTGTTGCTTTTTGAAATATACCACTCATATCTGTCACACTGCTTACATCCCATGAGCCAATGTCCTGATTAAAGGCTTCTGCAACATTAAACATACTACTCATGTCGGTAACGCTGTCCACTGCCCAGCCGCTGATGTCCTGGTTAAAAATGGAGTTGGCTTGAAACATACTATGCATGTTTTTTACGCGGCTAACATCCCAGCCACTGATATCCGCATTAAATTTTTCGCAACCGGCAAACATGGCCATCATGTTGGTTACATTCCCTGTATTCCAGCCGCTAAGGTCAGGATTGATACCCCTTTTACCGGTGAAAAGGTGCTCCATGTTGGTGACGTTGCTTACATCCCATTTGTCGAGGTTTTGGATGGAATCCTGTGGGGTTCCGCTTCCCGCTCCATGAAAGCAGTAACTCAGGTTGGTAACCGTTGCAGGGAGTTCTACCGGCACTTTAACAATGCTGGTAGATGCCCAAAAGGCGCCAAACAAAGAAGTTAAGCCGATATTCCCAAATGTAATCACTTCGGTGAGGTAATTATGGCCGCCCCATGGCCCACCGGAGCCAAACTGTGATAAGTTTCCGCTTATGGTAACAATATAGTTTCCTGCAGTGGCATAAGTATGCGATTTATTACCCGATGTAGTGAAATGTTCCGGAGCAGTGCCGTCGCCCCAATTTACGGTACAATCTAATGTTCCCCTCAAAGGCAGTTGAAGTTCACAATCAATATTCTCAAACCGTAGCTGCATGGGGCAATCGGCAGCCATGCCGCCATCGGTGATGGTCCAACTGTTTGGAGCTTCTGTTAGTGTGTCGCGGGCAATGGCTGGAATGCCACAGGTATATTGGCTGTTGCCGCCATCGAAGGTAACATTGGGTTGTACGTTTTGTGCAGCCCAACCCATCAGCGTGGAATCGTAGTTGGGGGTGGAGAGGGTAAGGTTGGCAAACATTCCTTGCATGGTTGTTACCGAGCTAATATCCCAACTGCCAATGTTTTGGTCAAAAGCATTTGCACCGGCAGTCTGTGCTTCAAACATCCACGACATATCAGTTACCTTGGCGGTATTCCATGAACCAATATCCTGGTTAAAACCTGGTGCGTAATCGAACATCCCTGCCATGTTGGTAACATTACTAACATTCCAGTTGCCGATATCCTGGTTGAAACTGTCCGTTTCTAAAAACATCCATGACATATTTTGAGTACTGCTCACATCCCAATTGCCAATTTCCTGGTTGAATAATGTGGCTTCACAAAACATACCCTCCATTGTGGTAACTGAAGAGGTATTCCAGTTACCGATTTCGCCGTTAAAATTAGTTGCGTAATAGAAGGCATAGCTCAAATTAGTAACCGTAGCAGGCAGATCATTTGGAACCTCTGTTAATAATGTACAATAAGCAAAGGCATAACTTAAGTCTTCAAGCCCTACATCGCCCCAGCTTAATACTTTTTTAAGGTAATTCCAATATCCTAAGAGATTATCATAACCCAGCCCGGTAAGTGTACCGGTAATGCTAACGGTATGTTCGCCGGCAGTGGCATAAACATGGCCAATGTTTCCGGCGGTGGTTATGGATTCAGGAGTTGATCCGTCGCCCCAGTTCACGGTAACATCCACGGTACCTTTGAGCGGGATTTTTACTTCCTGGCTTGCAGCGGTGGTGGTGAAGACGAGCTGGAGGGGATTCTCCTGCACTTCGGGCATGATCAGGTCTGGGTAACCGTCGTTCAGGGTCGGGTCGATCGTCCAGATGTTGGTAAAATCCCAGGTGCTGTAGTTGCTTTGGACTTTCATTTGTACCGTATTTAACCCGGTTACATCTGTGAGGGAACTATTTGTTGAAACTCCAAGACCTGTTGACAGGGTGTCGGAATTCCAGTGGGAATGACTAATCGTGCAATTGTTAGCAGCACCTGCAAATGCTCCGACAAGCAAAACCCCACTCACAGTACCGCAGCTATAACAATTGGCAATACTGACTGCACTGCTGGTTGTATTTGTCAATCCTCCAACTATATTACTACTACCGGTTACCCTTGCCTTGCTATAACAGTTTGCTATGTCAGAATAAAGCTGTCCGATCAAGCCACCAACAGCGGCTGTGCCTGTTACAGTTCCTTTGGTAAAACAACAATTGGTTGAACCATTAGCTCCGGTTGCTCCAATAAGTCCGCCAGTATAACTACCATTACCAAAAATATTCCCGGTAGAACTGCAATAGCTTATGGATGCATCTGACCATCCTGCCAGTCCGCCAACATATTGATTTCCCTTAATTTTGCTACCTACGAGATACAAGCTGTCGATACTGGCATTTTGGGCTGCATTTCCAAACAGGCCTATATTATTGGCAGTAACGCGGTTTATGTATAGCCCGGTAATGGTATGTGCCAATCCGTTGTAAACACCCGCAAAATTTGTTGTTTGGTTACCAATAGGTGAAAATCCAAGTGTGTCGCCTGCCACGATGTTCATGTTTTTAGTATCTGTAGCATCAATATTGGCAGTCTGGATAAAATGGCTGCTCCAGAATTGATTGTTTTCCGACAGGAATACCAGGTCGTTGAGGTTGGCAATTTTGTAGGGATTGCCCTGTGAGCCGTCACCACCAGAGAAGAAGGGTTGCAAACCGCCATCGGTAATGATCCAGCTATGATTGTTAATCAGACTTGTACGTGCGTTTTCCGGGTCTCCGGAATGGTACTTGCTTCCGCCGCCGCCAAACAGTACGTTGTTTTTTACGCTTTGTGCAGCCCAATTTATTAGAAGCGCATTATAATAGTTGGTTGTGAGTGTTATGCCAGTGAACATGTTGTCCATGTTGGTAACTTCACCTATCTGCCAGCCACTGAGGTCCTGCATAAACAAAACAGCTCCGTTAAACATAGATGCCATGGTTGTAACTGCACTTACATCCCAGTTGCTGATGTTGTCGTTAAAAGCGATTGCCGACGAAAACATGCCATCCATATTTGTCACGGTGGGAAGAATTGTTTCGGGAACATTGGTAAGATTTCCGCAGTTATAGAAGGCATAGCTTAAATCCTCAAGTCCCACATTGCCCCACTGGATGACTTCACGGATGGTATTCTGGTACTCGGGTAAAACACTGCTATAACCAAACCCTGTAAATGTTCCGATAATTCTTACGGTATCGGTGCCGGCGGTGGTGTAGATGTGGCTCACATTACCGGCAGTGGTAATGGTGTCGTTGTCCGAGCCGTCGCCCCATTCGATAACCACATCAACCGTACCTTTCAGCGGAATTTTCACCTGTTGGTTGGCAGCAGTGGTGGCAAAGACGAGTTTCATGGGGATTTTAACGTCAATTTTAATCACATTCGATTCGGCAGCATCCAGCCAGCCCGGGGCAATATTTGCCCGTGCCAGGCGCTTAAACCAGGTGGTTTGGTTAATGATTCCAGGTTGATATCCCGCAGCATTGCTGTTGGAAATATCGCTAAATCCTGAAATAGAATCGGTAGTTGAGATTTGCCATTTGTATTCCAACGCGGCTGTGGTTCCGGATGGGAGGGCAGTACTGGTTAACGAATCCGGTACTGTGCCGGTTACGATCGTTTGTGCCGCGGCAATGGTTCCACCATCTGTGGGATTGTCATATTCAATGCCGTATAACATTACTGTTCCCCTCGATCCCTCTGCGCCATCTTTGTAAAAAACATAAGGCTGATCAAACGGGTCTATGGATAATGCAACATACTCGGCACTTCCGGCTGTAAATCCGGCTGAACCAACGGCTTGCCACGATGAGCCATTCAGTTTCTTTACCGTGATTTTGTTTGAGGCTCCGGCATCGCGATAGGCAACAAAACCTTTATTGGATTCATTTATTTTGAATGAAATATAGGATGCTCCGGTATTTCCGGCAATACCAAAAGTAGAATTACAGCCAACATAATTCCATGTTGTACCGCTTCCGCTGTATTTCATCACAGTCGCTTTTGTATTGCTGTTTTGAAAAGCAACATAGGGTGTACCCGTGGTATCTGTGGCAATACGAATGTAATCGGTTACACCATCCCCAATACCGTTTGCTTTAAAGTACCAGATTACACTACCTGTGTTTTCCTGTACGCATATTTTTCCACCATTATTATTATCGCGGTAAGCCAGCCAAAGGTTATCATCTTTATCTATTGTCAGCGAAGGCTTTTCGCTTGAGTTATCAATGGCGCCGGTTCCAACAGTCTCCCAGGAAGACCCGTTATATTTCTTTACGTAAATTGTACCACCATCTTTATAGGCGACATAAGGAATCCCTGAGCTGTTGATTGCGAGTGAAGCTTCCTGGGCAAAACCGACCTCTGCTGCTCCAACAGCTACCCATGAGCCTGACTGTGCATCGAATTTTTTTACATAAACCCTGGATGTCCCATGCAGAATATACGGTGTCCCGGATGGATCGATTTGTATGCCAACAAAATTTGGGGCATCAATTGAAATTCCTGCCGAACCCACGTAAGCCCAATGGCCTCCGGTGTATTTCATTACGCTTACTTTGTCACTTTCATTACCGTCTTTAAAAACAACATAAGGAGTTCCCAGGTCATCGATGGCAATATCGTTGTAAGCTGTTGTACCCTGTGTGAAGCCAGCTGTATCGACAAGTTGCCAATCGAAGGTGGCCATACTCACCTGCACTACATTAGATTCGAGCCAGTTTGTTTCACATCCAACTTTTACCAGGCGTTTGTACCAGGTCGTTTGGCTTACAGGGTTCCATTCTGCATATCCAGGAGTATTGGAGTCGATAATGTCGCTAAAACCTGCTGTACTGCTGCTGGTGCTTTTCTGCCACTTATACTCCAAAAATCCTGAATATCCTGTTGGTGCTGTTACTTCGGTAAAGGGTGCCGGTATTGTACTTGTTGCAATGGTTTGGTCGGACCCAACAGTACCGCCAGAGCCCGGGTTTTCACAAACCTTGTAAACAACTGCGTACCCGTCGCCATTGGATGAGCTTTGGTTAAAAACATATGGATTTCCTATTGAATCGAACGCCAGGCTGGTGCTAAGGCTACCAACATTTAGAATCATGTCCCCAACCTCTTCCCAATCATTGTTATTGGTATTGAAGTTATAAACCGTAGGTTCATCCATCCAGGATTCTGTTTGAATGTATAGTTTGTTAAAATTGTCGAATCCTATATTCACCATATCAACAGAGTCTGGCCCAATACCGGCCGGCCCCACTGTTTCCCAGGTTGAGCCATTGTATTTTTTAACTGTAGGTTTACCCTGTTGCGTCGAATCTGAAAAGCCAATGTATGGTATTCCTGCTGTATCAAGAGCGAGAGAGACTTTCCGATAAGGAGTGCCCGTTTGGGGTAGTGCAATCCATGATGAACCATTGTATTTCATTACTTTTGCTATTCTGGCGCCATTCTCAAGCGTAAGATAACTGAGATAAGACACTCCGGAGTCATCTACTTTTAATGTCATCTTGTTGTCAATGCTTTGGGTAAAACCGGCTGTGCCAACCGTCTGCCATGTGCCACCAGTTAAAGATCCATATACACTTGAAGAAAATTTTTGTACAATTGCTTTTGAGTCATTACCGGGATCAATAATAGCAATATAAAGATAACCCGAAGCATCGATGGCAATAGTAGATTTTTCATCAGCGTTGTACAAAATTGCTGCTCCAACATTACTCCAACTACTTCCATTGTAATATTTCACATACGATTTTCCGTTGTTCAGATTATCATTCATTAGCACATAGGGCGTGCCCAATGTGTCCATAACCAATGATGGGTAATAAAAATTTTCTAAAACAGAGCCAACCAACTCCCATTCTGGCTCATTATACTTTTTTATGTAAGTATAGTGTGTGGTACCAATGTAATTACAATAAGCCACGTACGGAATGTCGGAGTCAGACAAAGCCGCTGAAACATAATCTGCCCTTTGTAGTGACAGATTTACAGGGTCTAATGAAAAATGCCCCATGTAATGCCAGGTCAGATACTGGGCATTTGCGGTTGTGATCATTGCAATGAAGCAAATCGTAAACAAAAATTTTAACTTTTTCATCATCTTAATTTTTAAAAATATTAATGTGTGTTAATCATTTACCTGATTTATTGGAGAGCGGTGTATTCTGTCTGAGTAGCTTGGTTACAATCCTGCCTTTGGTTTTTTCCCGGTTAATCATGTCTTCAATTTCCTTTTCCAAATTACCCGGTTCCGGGTTTTTCAGATTTGGCCTGCATT
>CALFEP010000273.1 GCA_937950125.1 uncultured Bacteroidota bacterium | reverse complement strand
GTGTTTTATCCAAACGCATGTTCTGAAGTTCCTTTGGTTTATTTTTATTATAACGCCCCGACATCGTTATCGTTTAAACATACAATAATAAATAGTTGTCCTGACCTTGAATATGATCAAAACGAAACAATACTTTATACACTTGACAGATGCGGTTGTAAAATTTACTCATACGATGCTGATGATCTTTCCATAATTATTTTCAGAGGTTTATGCACTACAACAGGTGGTGATACAATTTTTTATTCACCGTACAGCCTTTCTTTTAACTCAAATGCAAGCAAAATTCTGATAAGTACAGTACAGAAATATATTGATGATAATGTCATATTATTGGTGTTCAATCCGGAATACAATGGATTTGTTGAGGGTGCTTATTCCCTAAATTCCAATGGAATTATTGTCACAGATTTAACATTGGGCAGCGACGATAATGATTATGGTTTCTCAAAGAATTACTGGTATAAAATAGATGAAGAATTCAATGTAAGTCAATACACATTACCAGAAAACCTTGAGTCGTATGATGTTCATTACGATGGGAGTAAAAACCTGTTTTATTTACAGAGTTTTAATAATACCGCTAATGAGGTTGAAACTTTTATTTTGGATGCTTCCACTAATACTTTTCTATCACCGGTAGTTTCCGGTAACAAGTACCTGATAAATACTGTTGAAGAACATAATCTTTCATTTTACAATTCCGACAGAGAAATGATTGTTACTGCAAACTACGGCTTTGTTACATCCTCAAAGATAACCTGCCCATACACCCAAGCAATGAATACTCCCTGGCAGTGGCTCTCATTTCCAAGACTTCAGCGCACGGGCAATAATCCTGTTGAAGCTATTCCTGTGCTGGAAAATACTATGCCAATACCGTATAATCTTAGATTTTATAGTAATGAAGGTGGACTGCAACAAGTTATAGTAAGGCAAAATGGCAACTGGCTGCAGCCTCAATTCGAGGAAATCATAAGTACAAAAGGTTATAAGCTTAACATTTTTGATCAGGGTATCTTCACCCACACCATGTTTGGCACCGACCTGGAACCGAATACTCTTATTCAGCTATATTTACAGCAAAACGGCAATCCCGAAAATTGGATTGGCTACTTTTTGACCATAGCCCTGGAACCCGAAGATGCTTTCGTAGGGGTGTGGGATTACCTTACCGAGATAAAGACACAGGAATGGACAATGATTAAAACATCCACCGGCGAATGGATGAGGCCGCACAACGTTACGCCGCTTGAGTATGGGGATGCCGTAATTGTTAAGGTTTCACAAAACTGCACACTTTGCTGGAACATGGCTGCCGAACCTGCCGAAGAGCAGGAAGAACGCTCGAAAACCGAATACTTCAACTACGTCGAGTACAGCGATTATATCCCCTGGTACATCGAAACGGATTCGCTGCAGGGTGTGCAGGAAATTGCCCTTCTGGCCGGCGATTCCTGTATCGGGGCTTCGGTGGTGCTCTCTGGCGACACGCTTGTGGAGGTGAACGCCTATTCGCAGGCCGTTCCGCCGGGAACTCCGGTTGAAATCGCCACCTGGGACGGATTTAAATCTACAGGTGGAAACAAACGGAATTTCATGGTAAGCAACATCAGAACGGGTGCAAAGGAAAGACGGAAGGTATTTACGGGTGAGGGACTGCCCTATTATTACATTACATTCTGCAACGCTAAGAAAAGCGGAGAACAAACAACCGCCGTGTCAGCCCGTATCCTTAACATCAGCCCTAACCCCTGCACTGGTTACACCAGCATTGGATTCACGGTTGAACGGGATGCAATGGTCGAAATCAGGATTACCGGCATCAACGGGAAGCACCTAACCAGCCTTGTCAATGGTTATTACCCCGAAGGCGCCTACCAAAGCGTATGGCAGCCCGGCAATGAAGCCGGAAATGGGATTTATCTGGTACAGTTCGTTGTGAACGGTAACGTGGTTCAATATGAGAAAGTGGTGGTGATAAAGTAGAAACAAACTCAAATCTATAAATCATTCAAAGGCGCTAAGAAAACGCAATTGCAGAAAAATAATGAAAACTAAAAAAACATCAATCCGAAATAATCCTACTTATCTTTACCCCACCCGAAAACTTCCGGGAGTCACTTTATATGGTACATACAAAACAATCTTATCCACTCACCGCTCACCGCTCATTTCTATCTTCTATCTTCTACTTTCCACCTTCTTCATCCTACTCGCCTCCCACTCCTTCGCAACCATTCTCACCGTAAAGCAGGACGGCACGGGCGATTACACCAAAATCCAGGATGCTATCAACATGGCGTCATGGAACAACGACACCATCCTCGTGTGGCCAGGCACCTATTACGAAAACATCAATTTTTTAGGCAAAGACCTCGTATTGGCCAGTCTGTTTATGACCACAGGCGACAGACAGTACATTTACAACACCATTATCGATGGGAATAAAAACGGTTGTGTGATCACACTACAAAACCAGGAAACCATGGCATCGGTTATTTGTGGTTTTACTATTCAAAATGGGAAAAAGGACTTTTCTTCTGCAAACTGGGATAAATATGGTTGTGGAATCATGTTGTTTCAATCTGATGTTATTATAAATAATAATATCATTCAATATAATGAAGCTTATGCAGGTGGTGGTTTAAATTCTCTCAATGGTATTGCAAAACTTTATGGAAACATTATTAAAGAAAATCACTCCTATTTTAGTGGCGGGGGAATCTTTTATGGAAATGATGAAATACCGATATTTTTGGACACAATTGATTTAAATAGTATATATTTAAACTATGCTCATAGAGGATGCGATATTACTGTAAGATCAACCGGACAGCCACAAATTTTAGAAATAGATACTTTAACCGTAATAAACCCGGATGTGTATTTTGTATTTTCCTCAGATGGTTATTACAACCCGGTAAACGATCTGACGGTAAACATCAGGAATCAAAAAATTGAACCCGTTGCAGCAGACCTGTTTGTAAGCCCTTATGGTGATAATAACAATTCAGGCATAGACCCGCAAAATCCTTTACAATCTATTTGTTTTGCCATGTCGAGAATACAGCCCGACAGCCTTCAGCAACGTACTATTCATATTTTACCTGGAACATATTCACCAGAAGCAACAGGAGAAAACTTTCCATTATGCGGAAGGTCTAATATTATTCTTTCCGGCACCAGCAAAGAAACCACAATTGTTGATTGCCAACACAATGGGTATTTTATTTATGCAAGAAGTCAGGAAATAATTAAAATTAACAACTTAACTATTATCAATGGTTCCGGTATGCTTTTAAGCCCACTTGCAATTGATTTCGGGGCATTTTGTTTTTATAATTCCAGATTTATTGTTATTGATAATGTTACCACTGATAATTGCAATTATGGAATGGAAGTATTACTTTGTCAAGGTATGGATACGCTTATAATGAACAATTTTCAATGTTTGAATTCGATAACAGCACAAGGAATTTTTTCATTACGATGGGAAGACGATTTTCCTGCTTTTACACGGTTGCAAAACGTAAAAGTTCATGGCAACAAATACTATGATGATGGTACATTTCTTTATGGAGGATATAAAAACATTATTGTTGCGAGTGGAGAGAATAATTCAGAAATTGTAACAGGTAGGCTGATCAATGTTGAGATTACGGATAATATTTCGTGGGATACATGGTATTCAAACAACTGCGGAGCAGGCTGGGCTACATCAGAGCGGGTAAAACTGGATATTGTAAACGCCACCATCGGAGGCAACCGCGACAGTACCAACCTGCCCGGTACGAACAGCACAGTACAGGGCAGTCAGATTAACATTTACAATTCCATTTTTTACAACAACAACTCGCCGGATATTTATATTTACAACGATGATGTTGTAAACAACCCGGCAGAGATAAATTTCCATTACACTCTTTTCGAGAACGGTCCGGCAGGAATTATGGATGGCGCCGGCAATACCATTGTCAACTGGGGCGCCGGTATTCTGGATGAAGACCCGCAGTGGGACACCTATGGAACGAATCCTTATTCACTTATGTCAACCTCCCCCTGCATCAACACAGGCACACCCATGTACGATGAAGGCATGGAACCTCCATACATCAAACACGAAAACGGCAAATACATCCTCTACACCCACAATTTGGACACCATCCACCTGCCCGCCACCGATCTGGCCGGCAACCCGCGCATCGCCTACGGCAGGATAGATATGGGCGCTTATGAGTTTGTGGACACTACAATTGGCATAAAATCTCCACCAAAATACATCGCCAACGGAATAAAAGCCATTCCAAACCCCTTCCAGCAAAGCACAGCCATCGAATTAACCTTGTTAAAGGAAGGCCATTGCCAGGTGCTCATCCACGACATGCAGGGTCGCCTGGTTAAAACCCTCCTGGATGCCTTCACCCAGCCCGGCCACTTCCAGATGCGCTGGCACGCCGACGATGATGAAGGCCGAAAAATCCCTTCGGGGCATTACATTGTAAACATCATGTTTGAAGAGCAGAATGTGGGGAGTGCGAAGGTGAGGAAGTGGTGAAGAAAACAACCTACCCCTGACAGGGTTCAGAACCCTGTCAGGGGTAGAACTTCTGGCCATTGAATTATCAATATAATGGTTGAAAGACAGAAAACGGGAAGTGTATTTGAAAACCATCGTTTGTTATTACTTACTTGCCTGATCCAAATAGAACAAAGGCAAACCTTTGAATTTGATTTGCCTTTGTTGGTTTTGATTATTTGAGGATAATCATTTTTCGGGTTTCGGTGGGTATGCCGTTAGTAATCAGGGTGTAAAAGTAAATGCCCGGATTAAAAATTTTAATGAATAATTATTTTTATTGTCTGAAAAAATGAATTATCTACCGTAAGTCTTGCCAGGTAGGCTCCGGGCAGGCATTTCTGACCATTAAAACTCGTAGCATCCCATTGAATTTTTTGTATTGAAGTGAGGTCTGAACCATTGGATGCAAAACCTTTTCGATACAATTTATTAACAAGTCTTCCCTTCATGTTGTAAATACTCACATCAACATAAGAATTTGGTGATGTTGTAAAAGAAAAGTCCGTGCTATTACTTATTGGATTAGGAGAACAAAAAAAGTTGACAGAATTCCCGTGGTCCAAGTTTGCAATGGGTTCATTAATGTTAGTTAGTGGATCTTCCTGGAAATTTCCCTGACCATCATTAAAAAAAATAATTACTGCGGCATTCATTTGACTCATCAGATTTACAACAAATGCAATATCCTGATAGCCGTTCATATCAAAATCATTACAAGTCATGAAACAGCCCGAGGTGATGCCTGTAGAATGCTCAACAAATTGCGGAGAGCCGAGAATAAAATTTCCTTCATTGTAATAAATTCTGATTCCTGTATAATCAGCCAAATGAAAAACCACATCGGGAAGGCTGTCGTTGTTGAAATCGCATACCGAATATGCATCGGTGTTTTGTTGGAATGAAAAATTGCTGATCATTTCAAATGTTGTATCTCCCAAATACCGGAACATAGTCAGGAAGGTGTATCCCCAGAAACACCCGTACGTGATGATGTCTTTGTCACCATCCTTATCAAAATCAAGAATAAAAGGGTATTTGTGTAATACGTTCGTTTGAAAATAATGGGATTCGAAACCATCAGCGTAATTAAAGAATATTTCTGTGTCAATTCCTGTAAGAACTATATCATCCAAACCATTTCCATCAATATCTCCGCAGGATACCGAAAAAGGATAGTATGACGATAATTGGTAAACTTCAGGCAATAAAAATTCACCATAACCATTGTTCAGCATGATACCCCAGAAATTATTGCTTGAAACCAAAACAATATCAGGATATTCATCCTCATTAATAAACCCGATATTATATGCATCATAGGTGTTTTGAGTTGGGTACATTGAAATTACATACCCACCAGAATCCCTGTTAAGTACTGCTAAAAATGACTGTTCGTTGTCATAATATCTGCCAATTATTGACGGGTAAGGGCTATCACTTAGTTTTGCCAAACATACATCAGCCTGGGTTTCATACAGAAATATTGAATCTTCAAGATGAAAGGTACCATTTTCATTTAGTAAGATTGATATTCCGCTCCACTGGGTTTGGGAACTGTATCCATGCCCTGTTAAGATGTCAATATCTCCGTCCAGGTCAATATCACCAGAGGTAATTGAGCGAGCCATCCTGGGAACATTTATTATGCTTCGGGTATCTGAGTATTTGAAACAGAGGAATAAAATCACAAAAACGAGAAGAAAGATTTTTTTCATACCAGTGAATTTTTAAATTTCTGTAAAACCATGATATTTGCCGTAAAAATTCTTTTACTAAAAGTTTTGTTCATTAGTTGGTTCCTGATCAATTTCATTGTTTTGAAGGTTTAAAATTTAAAAACAAATTAAGTGATAATTCATGTAAAATGCAATAATTGTTCATAAAAGATCGAGCTGTTTACTTTATTATTACTTTAACTGTTTGCCGTTGTTTTCCGTTAATAACAAGCGAGGCCAGATAAATTCCGGGGCGGCATTTTTGTTGGTCAGCACCGGTTCCGTCCCATGTAAACCGGCAGGTTTCACCTCCTTTCAGTTGTTGATGGGTTATACATTTAATTTTCCGGCCCGCCGGGTCGTAAACGATTACTTCGGCTCTTCCTGTTTCAGGTAATGTTATCGTTACAGTAGTATGATCGTGAAACGGATTGGGTGAAATACTAAAAATATTCAATTGTTTATTTTTCTCAGTTAAACCAACAACAGGGTCATTTTGAAAGTTGCCTGCTCCATCATTAAAAAGAAAAGTAACATAACTTTGATCATAAAAATAGTCTGCAGCAAAACCAATATCTTGATATCCATTTCCATCAAAATCATAACATGAAAAATGTGCGAAAGATAATGAAACTGGGTAAAATTCATTCATTTGTCCCAATTTAAAATTGCCTGTGTTGTAAAACAGCAATAGTTCTTTATCCGAATCAGTATAAAATAAAACATCGGGCAAGCTGTCGTTGTTAAAATCGGCTATTGTATTGCCAGAAGTAATAATTTGAAAAGAAAAGTCGGTATGGCTCGAGAAGGTCTGATTGCCTGTGTTTTCGAAAAATGTTGAGTAGGTATAGCCCCAAAAACATCCGAAGGTGATTATATCTTGTTCTCCGTCATGATCGAAGTCAACCAGGTACACTTCATCTTTTGGGTAATTTTTTTCTAACACAACAGCCTCAAATCCTTCGGGTTTGCTATAATAGATTCTTGTATTCTGACCGGTAATTACCACATCATCTCTCCCGTTACCGTCAAAATCGGCACAGGCCATTTTGTGAGGTAAATCTCCGATAACGTCGTAATATTCCGGTTCTGACAAGTTGCCCTCTCCGTCATTGTAAAGGATGCCCCAAAATTGATATTGGTTTGACAGAACTAAAATATCGGGATATTCGTCATCATTTACATTTCCATAAGAAATGTAAGTAAAAGTGTTGGTCGTATTCAGTGTAAAGTCCTTGTATTCGCTAAAATATCCATTATTATTGTAAAAAATGCGAATAAATCTTTGTGTGCCTGAAGAGAAATCAGCTCCAAATGTGACGATATCAGGATATTCATCGTTGTCCATTTTAATGGAAAAGATATTATGTTGTGTACCACAAAAGGATATTGAGCTGTCGTACATCTCGAAAATACCATTTTGGATGTTTTTTAGAATTGCAAGTGAAGGATCTGTATTCGTCCATGTTACCTGATGTCCAGTAATAATATCCATATTACCGTCTAAATTAAAATCAGTAGTACTAATAGAGCGTACTCCTTCCGGTATTTGATAAACACTCCTGTAATCCCCGGCTTTAAACGAAAAGAGTGCTAACAAAAGAAAAGTAAAGATTAGTTTTTTCATGGTATGTAATTGTATGAGACTTTAATTTTTAAGCCAAACAAAGTAAAGTATAATTCATTTAAAAAGCAATTTTATTTCAAACAAAAATTTCATTGTCAATTAATTATCCATTTCACTGTTTGTCGTTGTTTTCCGTTAATAACAAGCGAAGCCAGGTAAATTCTAGGGTTGCCTGATAAAAACCCTCCTGGATGCCTTCACCCAGCCCGGCAACTTCCGGATGCGCTGGCACGCCGATGATGAT
>CALFEP010000272.1 GCA_937950125.1 uncultured Bacteroidota bacterium | reverse complement strand
ATATTGATAGCCTGTAAAAGTAGTGATTATCAGCCTGCTGACAGGAATCAACATGTAGGATAATCCGGCAACCATTGCCAGGAAAAGGGCTTTTCTGTTCAGTTTTCCTGAATAATTAAAGGCGAAATCGAGCATGAACCCGGGCAACATGTAATTAAATCCCATCAGCGGATCATTAAATCCAAAAACCGGGAACAGAAGTAGTGATCCTACGCCAAAAGAGGAAAGGGTTGAAGCGAATTTCAAAGTTGAACTTACCCTGCCTAAGAGCAACAATGCCATAAATTCGATTCCGTGGTGCCCCGGTACCGAAATCGGTGATCTGAAACGGGCGTGCATTAACACCGCCAGAGCACCCAATCCCATCAAAAATAAAGCTTCCAGGATCAGGCGAAGCGTCTGGTTATGAATTTGCCCTGATAAAGTCTTTTCCTGCGACCTGCCAAAAATGTTGTCCATTATCTATCTGTTTTTCAACAATTAACGTCACTTGATTATCTTTCATCACCGGCCTGAACCAATCGGTGATATGAACCTGTTCATCATTCAGCCACAATGTTCCCTCTATATCCACCAATTGCTCAATGCCAAAATCTTTTTCCAAATCTTCGCGTGAATAAACTGATGTGTTGATTTCACGGAGCTCTTTTTTGCCTCTTAACCAGATAAACCTGCCATCGTTGCCGTATTTTCTTAGACCCACAGCAGCAAGCGCACCAATCACCCCATCCTGCGATCCGGTCAACCCTTCGAGGTAAATTCCGGTTTCTGCAGCCAACTTTCGGGCATCATCCTGATAAAGAACTATTTGCTTTGCATTTAGCCCCCATCGGATGATGCTTTCAGGAACTTTGTTTTCGTTAGCAATACACAAACCAATGTCGGAGCCTTCGGGGGCAATCCTGAGCAAAAAATCACGGCAAAAATCCTTTAACGTATTCATATTCAAAGCATCAACCCTAAGGCAGGCCGAACTGTTGTGTGAGGTATATTTTATTTCAGGATGAACGAAATTCTGATGTCTTGTGATTCCCAACACTTTTCCAATTCCCCCGGCTTCGATTTCAGCAGCCATTTGTCTGGCGTGAAATCCGGTTCCGCGGGTCTCTTTGGTATCAGTGTCATCAATGCCAATCAGAAAAATCATTCATCAAAAATTTGATGCAAAAGTAAATTTTATGGACATGTCAGACAATGCCGGTCGTAATTTTTACCGCTTCAACGAAAGCGGAGGACAGAGTGCCGAAACTTTCTTTGATTAATTTTCATTGACATCCATTTCATACTATTTTTTTGGGAGTCAGCCGGGTGAGGGTACACCACAACGGCGCCAGGTCAATCGATTTTCAATTATGTTCAACGAAATGGACAAATTAATTAATTGATAGTTAATATGTTTTGAAAACTAAATAAGTGTGGCTGGGTGTAATGACAGGTAGGTTTTATGATCCTGAGCACACTCTTAAAAAAATCGTTTCATTGAAAAATGCTCCAAAACCCATCCTGAGTTAGCGGATGTACAATTGAACCGCTTTATTATGCATGATCATAAATATCAATAAATGAGTCCAGTCCCAAAAGCTATTATTACACAGTTTAGACGTGAATGAAACAGGTAAACACCATCAACATCGGATGACATATTCCAGAATAACAATCACCCTTTTACCCACCGTAATAATTCAGCCTTTTCAACACAAACTCCTTGAAATTACGGCCAACAGGAATTTTGTGGTCGCCAATACCAATGGCCAACGGGGCAACTGTAGAAATTTTTGCCACCGGAACAATGAACGATTTGTGGGTTCGGATAAACTGGTTGTCTGGTAATTCCGATTCAAGCTGGCTGATCTGATACTTTACAAAATGAACCTCGTCTTCTGTGTGGATTTTTACATAATCCTTCATGCTTTCGATAAACACAATATCGCTGAAAGGGATTTTTACCATCGTTTTATTCTTTCTTATAAAAAGATGATCCTTTTCGGGGGTAGGATCAACTGCCAGGTTTTGTGCTCTTCCCGGAGAGGACTGGCGATGCGCATAATATTTATTGATGGCTTTCAGAAAGCGGTCGAATGAAACCGGTTTTAGCAGGTAATCCAAAACATCCAGGTCGAAGGCTTCGATGGCGTAATTACGGTAAGCCGTTGTAAAAACAACTGCCGGTGGATTGCTGAGGCTTTTCAGGAATTCGATTCCGGTGAGTTCCGGCATCTGAATATCCAGAAAAATCAAGTCAACAGTTTTATTTCTGATGAGCTCAAAAGCTTCTACTGCATTGCTGCATTTGGCTACCAGTTCCACCTCGGCCAATTTCTCGATGTGCGATTCGATTACACGCAGTGCCAGCGGCTCGTCGTCAACGGCAATACATCTGAGTTTCATAATGTTTTAACTTTTGTTGGGGTGTGTAGTTTGAGCTGTAAATTTATTCTGAAAGTATCTTTGTTACTTACTATATCTAAAGTGTACTGATTTCCATAGATCAGATCAAGGCGACGCCTGACGTTTTTCAGCCCAATTCCTTCGGAATAGCCAGTATCATCAGCCTTTTCAACAGATGGCCGGTTGTTTTCGACCGAAAAACCAAGTAAATCATCTTCAATATCGAGGGCAATATTAATCCAGGGATTATTGATTTGTTTACTCAAGCCATGTTTAAATCCATTTTCTACAAAAGGCAACAGGATAAGTGGGGCGATGTTCTTTCCGTTAACACGTCCGAAAATCTCAAATTCAACACTCAATTCGTTGCGATACCTAATTTTTTCAAGATCGAGATAATCCTGAAGCAGCTGCACCTCCTTTGCCAAAGGTACTTCGGGGGCATTGCATTCATAGAGCATGTAGCTTAAAAGGTCAGAAAGCTTTACGACCACTTCGGGCGCCCGGTCCGATTTGTCCAATGTAAGCGCATAGAGGTTGTTGAGCGTATTGAAAAGAAAATGGGGATGAATTTGGGATTTCAGAAATTTCAACTCCGATTCCAGCTTTTCCGTCTCCAGTTCCTGGTTACGTTTTTGATTGACGAACCAATATTCAAAAAGCTTCACCGAAGCAAAAATGGCCGGCATTACAAAAATGTTTAAAAACGTGTAAAGGTAGTTGAACTGGAAAAACGTCTGTTTCATCTTATAATCAGGGTATAGCAAGGGATAGGTAACTAACACCAGCATCATTCTTTGCAGAAGAATAAAAAAAACAGCTGCTATTAAAAATGCAAAAAGGAACTGCTGATATTTTTTAAGAAGGAGGTATTTCGGAATTAAAAAATACACGGTCCAATAGGTTGCCAACACATCAATCCATGCGGTCAGTGCATATTGTAGCAGGGAACTGAGCAGGGTGACTGATTCATAAAATATATCATAAATCCAGGCGTAAGCCAGGATGTAAAATAACCACATTGCGGTATGTACAAAAATCCGATACTGGTCGTAGTGTTTCCAACCCGTAACATTTGCAAACGAAATTGTATTTGTAGTCATGATTTACCTTTCCGACCCAAAATTATGGAAAAGTCTGCCCCAAGACACCAAAAAGTTGACACACGTCAGGTAAATGGCTACCAAAAACCAACTCCTGACGACAAATGACTTTGTCGGGCCATATAGTAATTTGTATCGGTCGTTTGCCACATCTGGGCTACCTTATTTTACGTGCTTGTTTACGGGACATACATTAGCCGGAGATTTAAATTATTTAACAATGAAAACAATTTGGACAACGATTAAAAAAGGTTTAGGTTTAATTACCTGTGTTTCGATCAGTATTTTTGGATTCGGCCAGGCAAATTTCAGGCAATACGAAATTACATCCCTTTTCACCCAGGGTTATGACTTGTGCGCCGGAGACATTAATCAGGATGGTTTGACAGATGTTGCAGCAGTTGGTGGCGCCAACGGTGGTGAAGTTTCGTGGTGGAAGAGCACGGATAATGTCACTTTCGTGAAATACATCGTAAAAACCGGAATGTCGGGCGCCCGTTCAGTCAGGATCACAGATTTGAACAATGACGGGAATAACGACCTGGTGGCTGCCGCATGGCAGGCCAACGACATTATCTGGTGGGAAAATGACGGAAACCAAAACTGGACAGAACATGTTATTGACACCAATTTTGTTGGTGCACACACCATCGACATCAAGGACATGGATGAAGATGGAAAAAAGGATGTATTATGCTCAGGTTTTGATTATTACGGACATCATGGCGAAATTGCCTGGTGGAGAAATGATGGGGACGGCAATTTTACTAAGTATCTCATCTCTGACAGGTTTCAGCAATCACCATTTATTTATGCTGAAGACATGGACGGTGATGATGATTTGGACGTAATTGCCTGCTGTGAATTGAACGATGAAGTGTATTGGTGGGAAAACGATGGAAATGAAGTCTTTACTGAGCATGCCATCGATACGGCTTTTGATGCTGCCCATACAGTGCTTGCCCGCGATGCCGATGATGACGGCGATATGGATATTTTGGGTGCGGCCTGCATGGGAAGCCGCATGGCATGGTGGGAAAATCAGGGATACAACAACTTTGCAAAACACGATTTGGGTTCTTTTCCTGGCGCATTATGGCTTGATGCAGCCGATTTTGATATGGATGGAAAAACCGATCTGGTGGGTGGTGGAATGTCGTCTCCACAATTGGCCATTTGGTACGGCCTGGGCGGTGGTGAATTTAACAAACAGTTTATTCCTTCCGGCTTTACTTCTGCTTTTGCAGTTATTCCGTACGATGTTGATTTCGACAATGATTTTGACCTGGTTGCCATTGGCTATTCGAGCAACAAAATATCCTGGTTTATGAACCAGGCCGTCAATCCTGACTATATTGATGCGCCAGAAAGTGTCGCATTCGATGTTGAAAACCAGCGGTACCTGGTTTCAAGTTGTCATTACAATGCCATCGTTTCGATGGATAAAACAACGCATGAGCAGGCGCTTTTTATCCCAAATATTTACCAGCCGCTTGGAAACTGCATTTACGATGGTGTGTTGTACGTTTCAACCACCAGCTACCTGAAAGGGTATGACCTGGAAACCAAGGAAGAAGTATTTTCGGTTCAAATCCCATGTCTTCAGCATCTTGACGGGATGACGACAGATGATAGTGGCTTTTTATACGTCATCGATACCGGAGGTAAAATTCACAAGGTGAACCTTGAAACCGCTGAAACGACCTGTATTGTTAACTCAGGACTAACACAGTGGGTTCAGGATTGCATTTACGACAAATTCAATAACCGGTTGCTGTCGGTTGGCTATGTGAATAATGCCCCCATTCAGGCTATCGATCTGGTTACTTTTGAGGTAACCACTGCAACTGCAACTCCCTTCGGAAAATACGACGGAATCTCCATCGACCAGTTTGGGAATATTTACCTTGCTTCACATTATGCTCCTGGAAAAATCATCAGATATGAAGCAGATTTTAGCAACTATGAGGTGATTTCATCCGGCCACAGCGAGCCGGCAGGCCTCGACTATAACCAATTTGATAATGTGCTGGCAGTCCCGAATTTCAGTGGTGATAAGGTGGATTTTCTCCCGATCACTGTTACCGGCGATAACTTAACCCCGGTTGAGGATTCTCCTTTAAAAGTCTTTCCAAATCCAGGCAATGGGAAGTTTTTCATCAAACTTGAAATATTAATGAGTAGTAACGTGAACATGCAACTGCTAAATGCTTCCGGTAGATCGGTTTTCACAAGAAATTTGGATGCTTCGGAAATATCAGATCAAACCCAAAGTTTCGATTTTTCATCTTTACCAAAGGGAATGTATGTGCTTAAGATAAATGATGACAAGGAGCACATTTGCAACAAAGTGCTTATCTGGTAAAGGAAATTTCTGATGAAAATAATGAATGATTTTGTAAAATTGTTTTTGGCTAAAAAAGGTAACTTCGCAGACAAACAAAAAGAAAGGAGATAAAATGAGTACGATCCTGATTGTTGTTGGAGGCATTTCCGTGATTATTTTCATAATAGCATCAATAATGATTTATGATTTTGTAGCAAAAAAAGGGCAAAAAATCGAGAATTTTCTGTTTGTCGGTTTTTACCTTTTAAAATGGGTGAATGATTATAAAAACATTACAAAACAGGAAACCGGCAGCGTTGGCAGTCTATTTTATGTTTGGATCATCTCGATAAATCTGGCGCTGGTTTGTTTTGTAATATTGGCATTCCAAAATTTTTCATAAAAATAAAGGAGGAGTAACAATGAAATACGTTGTGCACCGTCTGGAGGTTAAAAGTGAAAACATGCAACAGACACTCGAACAGTTTTTAAACAGGCTTCGTGGTGAAGTAATTTCGGTTCTTCCCAATGTTCAGCCAAGTTTCCAATTAATGGGAGCGACTTCAAAGGTTAATTTCCTGCTGATTGTTGAGAAAATTTAAATCTAAAAGGCTGATTTTATTACAGTTAACTTGCTTTCCAATGCATTTGCAAGTTTTTTTTGTAAAAACGAAAAAAATCTACTTTTGTTAAAAAACAAAATCAGATTATGTTCATTATTCAGTTTGTTGCAGGATTAATCTTCCTGATTATTGGCGCAGAAATTTTGGTGAGGGGGGCTTCCAACATTGCGGCGTTGTTTAAAATCCCACCTTTGGTGGTTGGACTCACGGTAGTTGCCTTTGGCACGAGTTCACCTGAGCTGGCTGTAAGCTTGCAATCAGCCGTTGCCGGAAAAGCCGACATTTCGGTTGGAAACGTGGTAGGAAGCAATATTTTCAATGTATTGTTTATTCTTGGGCTATCTGCTATCATCACACCGCTTTTCGTTTCACGGCAACTCATTAAGCTTGATGTACCCATCATGATCGGGGGTGCTGCTTTGATGCTGCTAATGGTGCTCGACGGGAAATTTAGCCAGGTGGATGGGGCTATTCTTTTTGCCATTTTTTTGGCATACACCGTTTTTATGATCAGGACAGCACTTGGGGAAGAGAAAAAAATACGAGCAGCGCAACCTGAAAAAGCCGAAGAGCTAAAAAATGTCAGATCTTCGAGGTGGTGGCTGTATGTAATTTTCGTCATTGTGGGGCTGGGATTGCTTATTTTAGGTTCTAACTGGCTTGTTGACAGCGCCGTTACCATCGCCAAAATGTTTGGCCTGAGTGATTTGGTAATTGGCGCCACCATTGTTGCAGCCGGCACCTCATTGCCCGAAGTTGCAACCAGCATTATTGCCAGCATCCGGCGTCAGCAGGATATTGCAGTTGGCAATGTGGTTGGAAGCAACATTTTCAATATTCTGGCTGTTTTTGGTTTAACGGGATTGTTTACTTCGGGAGGAATAAACGTTTCGCCGGCCGCACTCGGTTTCGATATTCCGGTAATGGTTGCTGTAATGGTTGCCTGTTTGCCCATCTTTTTCACCGGAAACCTCATTTCCAGATGGGAAGGCATTTTATTTTTTGGATACTACCTGGCCTACACCCTGTACCTGATTTTGGTTTCGATGCAACACTCCGGTACACAATTATTTGCAACAGGGATGAAGTATTTTATCATCCCACTCACTTTTATTACCTTATTTATTATTTTCTGGAGGGCTTACAAAAATAGAAAATTGCACACTTAATGACAGTTTTTTTCAAATAATTAATCAAAAGAAAATGGTTGAAATACCTGTATTTCCTGATAAAACAAAAGTGCCTGACTTTTTGGCTCTGAACGAAGTGTTGGGAGATAGCTATAAACTTTGGGACAAAGCAACACAATTTGTGACCTCCGAAATTGGAAACATTCATTTTGAATGGAAACATTATGGTAAAAATTCGGGTTGGACGCTCAAAGTTTTGTCGAAAAAACGAAACTTATTCTTCCTGTTGCCCTGCCGTGGTTTGATTAAACTTGCCTTTGTTTTTGGTCAAAAAGCAACCAATGAAATCCTGGAATCTGAATTTCCTGTAGAAATTAAAAAATCTCTTGCCGAAGCCCGGGTTTATGCCGAAGGACGAGGCTTACAGCTTGAAATCGCAAAGGAATCGGACCTTGAGGTTTTCAGAAAACTTATTGCGGTTAAAGTAAACAGGAAATGAGCGAATTCCCGAAAAAAAAAGCCATTCCGGCAACGGAATGGCTTTATGCAGGAGTTAAAAATGAATCCTAATTTGTTTTAATCCCAACTTCGGCAACCTGAACAATTTCGGTAAGGTTAAACACCTCGTCTTGTTTGCCAATGTATGCAATGATCCGGCAATTCTTCAATTGCCAGTTTTGATCGGGCAAAAAGGTATAATCTTTTTTGTAAACTATACCCGGCTCAACTTGACCTGATGGAGTTAAAAATTCGCCATAGGTTGTATTTAGCGCTTTGCGCAATACATTGCGATGGTAATAATTGTACAGGGTATCGGGGCCAATTTCAGGGTTGTTGTTGAGTTGTGGGGCATTAATGCTGTCCTCAGCCAGGTAAACTACCAATTTATAATTTCCCTCGAGGGTTTCAGTAAATTCGCTTTCGGTACTTACCACCACAATTCCTTCTTCGGGAAAATATTTGGTTTTCAGTTTCATTTTTGCCTGAACAGGTTTGTCAAATTCGTTGCTCACTGCCTGCTCCCAAATAAACGAAGGAAGTGGTAAAAAACCACTGAATTCCTGTCTGTTTATCAATCCAATAGGGACTCCGAGTGATGAAAGGTTGAAATCGTTGTAAAGATTTGTACCTGTTTCGTTGCGGAAGTCGGTACTAAAAATTGTACCTGGAAGGGGTTCGGCCAATTGTCCAACATGTACGGCATAAATAATGAGTTTATGATCGTATTCCAGTGCCATTTCGTGGGCTAAAAATGCGGCTTCGGGGCAATTCACACAGCGGTGTCCGGTGAAATCTTCCAATAAAACCTGTTTTTCGGTAATCATAACCGAATCTGTAAAAAATACATCGTTTGTATCTTCATTAATTACCGGATATTCCGTGTGTTCGGTCAATGTAAGCGGTTCATCAATTTTATCGCAGGCAAACCAAAAGCCTGATAAAAAAGCCATGACAAAAAGTATTATCGAAAATTTATTTTTCATAGTGCATAATATTTAAAATGAACTGGTGATGGTGAGGGTTAAACCAGTGGAAGCCGGAACATAACGGCAAACGCCGCCAACACACAACAATCCGTCGCGTTGCCTGCCATAACGGAGCGATATCCGGTTCGACTCCTGGGTATATCCAAACGACAGGTTATAATAATGTACTTGTTTATCTTCCGTAGGGTTTCCATAATTATATTCGTCCTGAACAGCAAAAAACCATTTGGGCGAAACGTTGTACTCAAGCATCAGTGCTGCCCAGTCGCCGTCGTCCTCCTCAGTCCACAGCCCCTGAAGTTCCATTCTCAACGAATTTCTTGCATCGAATTTCCAGGTCATATCCAATACGCCGATGTTGGCTTTTACAATGTCTTTATCGTCAAAAATCTCGTCTTCAATAACATGTTTGTTGTACTCCTGGTTATAAAAAGCTGCCTTGAATTTAAAAGCACTGCTTACTTTTTTTTCCAGCAGGATGTTGAAATCCTGATAAAAGGTCAAGTCGCCAACCGAAAAGAACTTGGTTTCGTAACCATCAGAACCAGCCTGTGTACCAGTAACTGCTGAAATAATGGTGTCTTTTTCTATTGATCTGGCCATTGAATAATTGAATGACACAGTAGTTCCATATTTCCCGCCAAGGGTGGAATTTTTGGGAATTGTATAAATGATCTGACCCTGAAATCCAAACTCACCGTTGGGTTGTGTGGCGTAAGGATACAAAGTTGCAAGACTATATTGGTGCTCCTTTGAAATGGCAGGCAGATAGTTTATGTCGAGCATAGGTGGATTGCCCGATTCGCTGAGCTTCGATTTATAGCTCATGTTGTCGATCCATTTGCTGGCAAGAAAAATCCCCAAACCTTTTTGGGAATATGACAACGTAGAATACATTGCTTTTCCCTTTTTAAAAATGTAGCTGTTGGTTGCATTAGGATCATTACCTTTCTCGGCATATTCGAAATAAAGGTTAAATCCGCCAAGAGCAACATTAGCCCGTGCAGCCCATGATCCAACATTGTAGGGAAGGTTTAATTGGTAGGTTTTCTTTATTTTCCACAACACAGTATCGCCGGCATTTATGGCTAACGAATCCATTTCATTGGTATAAGTAATCTGCGGAACTTTTTCGTATTTGCTAACAAAACTACCTCCCAACTCAATTCTGGTTTTCGATTCATTCATTGCACCAAACATTTCGTTCAGAAAGAAGTTGCCATCAACGCCACGCACAATGCCGCGGTTGCTGTTTTCGTAAGGCTCCCAGAAATACCGCTGCACACCAGTAAGTCCTTTCAGCATTACACCTTTATAGGGTGAAAAATGGGCATTGAATCCATAAATATTGTTGTCGTATCCCAAAGTCCATTCCTCCCAGCTACGCAGTATGAGACCACTGCCAAATTGCTCGTAAAAATGACCTGCAGTCATTTCCAAATCTCCGGCCTTGTATTTGGCAAACCAATAAGGTACTCCTATTCCTTCAAAACGACTGTCGAAACCAAGCATCGGATTAAGAAAGCCTTCAATACGTGCACCGGCGGAAAAATTCCCATTGGTATAAATCAGATTTGCAAACCCATTCATTCCGAACTTTTTATAATTAAGCGAGCTGTCGGTAATTCCAAGTTTGCTGTCTTCGCTGTAATACTGGGCATCGATTTGTGTGTTGCCTGTAACTTTACCACTACTTAAAAAATCCTGTGAGAATAAAATGGTCGTTTTCAGGAACAACAAGGGTATAATAATACATTGAAAAACAATGACTTTATTTTTCTTCATAAAATACTTCTTGAGTGTTGTATTTAGTTAATTGTTTCGCCTTTCAGTAGCTTTTTTACAACCTTGATATACTCGGCCTCATCGCCATCCAGATAGCCAACGTGTTGCCAAACAACCTCACCATTGCCATTAACAATAAAGGTATGAGGAGGAACATTTACGTTCATGGCTCTTTTAAAATCACCGTTCGGGTCCAACAACACCTCAAAATCCCATCCTTTCCCATTAACCAACGGTAAAACCTGTTTGCTCGAACGGGCGTTGTCAATCGAAATGGAATACATTTTTACCCCAGTCTCCTTAGCCCAATCATTGTACACTTCATTAATGGCGTCATGTTCCTTGATGCATGGTTTGCACCAGGTAGCCCAAAAGGTAATGATCACAGGTTTACCGCCATTTTTAATGTCTTTGGTATTAAACGGTGCACCATTGACATTTTGAATATCGACAGCAGGGAGTTTAAATGTTGCTTTACTTTCCGTTTGGGCAACAATAGTCGTTGCAAAAATCATCGCAATTGCAAATCCAATTAGTTTTTTCATAGTAATTCGTTTGTAAATTAGTAAAATGACGGCCAAAATTAGAATTTTATTTTTACGTGAAATTACACCAGGTAAGTTTCAAGTAATTTTGATTCAGTATTAGGTACAAGTGCTATTTTGCTAAGTTCGCCAGGTATGAGCATGCATTCGCCCATTTTGAGCGGGACGATTCCGCCATCGTACTTTATTTCGAGGCTGCCTTCAACACAAACATAAATGACAAAGGATTCCAGTTCTTCGTAATTTTTCAGGATGGGTCGATCGAAATGAATAATGTTGGTGGTGAAATGTGGTTGATTGACCACTTCAACGGTTTCATTCTTAAGGTGTGCATATTCGGTTTTGTAATTTTCATAAACGTTGTAGTCGATGGCTTCAAGGGCCTCGCTGGTGTGTAGTTCACGCGAATTCCCGTTGCTGTCAACCCTGTCCCAGTCGTAAATACGGTAGGTGGTATCTGAAGTCTGCTGAATTTCGGCTAACAAAATCCCAGGCCCCAGTGCATGAACCCTTCCGGCAGGCATGTAAAACACATCTCCGGCTTTCACTTTTTCGATGTTTAAAATCTGCAACAGTGATTTGTTATGCAGATGATCGAGGTATTTTTTTTGATTTACTTTTTGATTAAATCCGCTTATCAACTCCGAACCTTCGTTGGCACTCATTATGTACCACATTTCAGTTTTACCGTTTCCCAATCCTCGTTTTTGAGCCAACTCATCATCGGGGTGAACCTGGATGGATAAATAATCGTTGGCATCGATAAACTTGACAAGAATGGGGAACTCGTCGCCAAACTCCTCGTAAACCCTGCTGCCCACCAAATCGTCCATGTAAATTTCGACAAGTTCGTTGAGCGTATTCCCGGCTAAAAATCCATTTTCAACAACTGTTTCGTTGTTTTCGACTCCCGACAGCACCCATGCTTCACCACAATTGGGCAAATCACCAAAGTCGATGCCCAGGTCCGTTTTGATTTTGTTTCCGCCCCATATTTTGTCTCTGAACAAAGGCTGAAACTTTAAAGGATAAAGTTTATTCATAACCACAATTATTTAATTTTACTTCATGATAAAATACGTAACAAATAGTTTTCGAAAATATGAATTTTCAAAACGAGCTTCTTGAAGAAATAATTGCTTTTCGCAAAGAATTGCATCAATCACCCGAACTTTCGGGAAAGGAACACAAAACAACTGCCAAAATTATTAAGTTTATCGAAAAAAGTAAGCCCGATGAAATCATTACTTTTATGGGAATTGGCGGATTAGCAGCAGTTTTTAAGGGGAAGGATCAAGGCAAGACCGTACTTCTGAGGGCTGACATTGATGCGCTGCCCATCAAAGAAACCAACTCTTTTGCTCATAAATCCAAATATCCGGGTATTGGTCACAAATGTGGTCACGATGGTCATACAGCTATTCTTGCCGGTTTTTCAAGGTTATTGCAAATCAACCCGGTTACGAAAGGCACTGCCGTGTTGTTGTTTCAACCTGCCGAAGAAACAGGCGCCGGAGCACAGCAGGTAATCAATCATGCTTCGTTTAGCAGAATTGTTCCCGATTATGCCTTTGCGCTTCACAATTTGCCGGGATTTCCGCTCAACGCAATGCTGATTAAAAACGATTGCTTTGCCTCAGCTTCCAAAGGATTGATTATAAAGTTATTTGGCCAGACCGTGCATGCTGCTTTTCCTGAAAAGGGACTCAACCCTGCGTTGGCAATGGCTGAAATAATTACTCGTTTATCTAAAATTTCACAATCAACTGCCGAATTCAAAGATTATGTGCTACTTACCATTATTCATTCAAAACTTGGGAAACGGACATTTGGTACTTCACCCGGCGATGCAGTGGTAATGGCCACCTTAAGAAGCTACAGGAACGATGATATGGAAACACTCACAAACCTCTCCAGAGAAATAGTGCTTGATGTTTGCGATAAACACGAACTTGCTGTAAAAATTTCGTGGACTGATCAATTTCCGGCAACAATTAACCACAATACATGCATAAAAATAGTTAAAGAAGTGGCTGATTTGAATGGTTTTGCGGTTCAACAACCCAATAAACCTTTCCGCTGGTCGGAAGATTTCGGCCATTTTACCCAAAAATTTCCCGGAGCCATGTTTGGCATTGGAGCAGGTGAAAACATCCCCGACCTTCATCATCCCGAATATGATTTCAGGGATGAAATTTTGGTCAGCGGAATAAAAATGTTCGATGGAATTGTCAGAAAAGTGCTGTCCTGAAACGCTTTACGTTATCAGCTTTTTCCAAATACCCTTTTCAGAAACGATTTCTTGTCGGTCGAATCATCATCGGAATAATAGCCGTAACCATAGCCATAACCATAGCCGTAGCCGTAACCATAACCGTAACCATAACCATAGCCGTAACCATAGCCATAGCCATACGAACCCTTACCCAACTGAACATCATTAATCAGGATATACATATTGGGCATTTTCCGGTTCTCAACGTCTTTTATGATTGATTCAAAAATCTTCTTGTTGGTGTAGTTTTGACGCACCAGGAAAAGGTTGGCATCGGTGTACTTCATCAGCAGAAAAGCATCAGTAACCAAACCCACCGGCGGAGTATCGATGATGATGTAATCGTATTTCTCTATCAGTTTTGCAAAAAGTTCATCGGTTTTGTTGGAGGCTATCAGTTCAGCCGGGTTTGGAGGAACGGGGCCTGCCATGATTACATCCAGGTTTTTGACGGGTGAAGTTTGGATGATATTCTCGAATTTGCTTTTGTTAATGAGGTATGTACTTATTCCTTCTGTGTTAGTGAGTCCAAAATCCTGATAAATTTTTGGCTTGCGGAGGTCGAAACCCATCAGCAGGGTTTTTTTATCATACATGGCAAAAATGGAAGCCAGGTTGATGGAACAGAAAGTTTTTCCTGCCCCGACCATGTCGGAAGTTACCAGAATCACCTGTTTTTCTTTGCCTTGGGTAAGGTATTGAAGGTTGGTTCGCACCGACCTGAAGGATTCTGCAATAGAAGACTTTGGCGATTCGGAAACGACTGTTGTGTATTCCTTGTTGTTGTGGATAAGGTGTCCGACAATTGGAATGCTGGTAATTTTTTCGATGTCTTTTCTTTCGATGATTTTATCATTCAGGTAATCTTTTCCGAAAATGTATGCTACCGGCAGAATCAAACCCAGCAACAAAGCAATCAGGTAGTTGAGGCTTTTTTTCGGATAAACCATTTCACCGCCTCTTGCCTGGTCAACAATTTCATTGTCGGGCAGGTTCGATGCTTTTGCAATCTGGGCTTCCGAGCGTTTTTGAAGCAGAAAAGTATAGATGGCATCACTCAGATTGAATTTTCTTTCGATACCAAAAAGCTGACGCTGTGTTTGAGGTAGTCGATTGATTTCTTTCTCGAGTTTGGCAATACGTTCGTCGATATCGTTGATCGAAATTTCGGATGTGTTTACAATGTTATGAATATTTTCGAGAATGGTGCTTTTGATGGTTGAGATACGCTGATCGATGGCTGCAACCATAGGATTTTTTTCGGATGAATTAAAAAGAAGATCTGCGCGTTCGGCATACATATCGGCCAAACCACTTATCAACTGCGTTAACAGCGGGTCTTCAATTCCCATTGACGAAGGAATTACGATGTCGTCAATCGATTCACGGTTTTTGATCAGGTAATTCTGAAGATTTTTGTAATATTTCGATTTTACAATCAACTGTGCTTTCTGGTTTTCCAGGTCGCGCATGGCTTCAAAAACCTGGGTTGCTTTAAAATCGAGGTTCATTACTTCGTTGTTAACCCTGAAATCCTGTAGTTTGGTTTCAGCAAAGTTTAATGAATCGGTAATGTCAACCAATTCGGAATCGATAAAACGAATGGTATTTTCGGCAATCTGGTTTTTCTTTTCTATTCCACGGTTTAAATACTGGTGGGTAAGCATGTTCAGGTAGTCCTTCATTTTGTTGGCGTTACCACCTTTTATCGAAATTTCCACAATAGATGCTTCGCGGTTAATCGGTTCAATGGTCAGGCCTCTGAACTGGTTGACAAGGCTTTCAAAATCATTAATAATAAACGACAGGTTTTTTTCAACAAAATCAGAGGTAAACTTTTCGGTAAGAAAAATCGTGAATTTAAACCCTTCGTCTTCAATTTCCTGTCCGAATCTTACACGTTTTGATATGCTGAAATTATTTATTTCACCAGCATCCTTTCGTTCAACAAAATCATAGAGGACAACCTTTTCGGCCTGGGCGACCAACCTGTATTCAGAGTTTGACAAGATCACAAGTTCAAATCTGATATTTTTGGGTTGCACATGAAAAGTATCCATTTCGACCCTGAAAGGAGATTCATCATATAGTTCTGTTGTAATGAAATTATCTTCTTCAAAGTAAGAAACATAAAAATTCAGGTTGCGGATGGTACGCGCAGAAAGCGAATAGGAATTGAGAATTCCTATTTCATTTTCGAGATTCTGCTGGTTGTTGATACCAATTCCTATCAGGCTCTGACCGGCTTTATCATCTTTAATCAAAACTGTTGTTTTGGTTTCGTAAACCGGTTTGGTGTATTTGTTGAACAAAAATGCGATAACCAATGCGACAAAAACGGTTAAAGCAAAGAAATACCAATAGCGAAAAAATTTAAAAAACAATGCTTTCAGGTCGATCGATTCTTCCTGATTAAAATTCTGAAGGTTGAAATTATTATCCACGTTTGGCTATTTGAAATAGTTTATTAACAAAAGTGTAGTTGAAATGGTGGTCAGCACCAAAGCATAAGGGAAATTGACAAAAGCGAAGTTCTTCCCTTTTACAGGAGGAACATAAATAATATCGTCGGGCTGGATATAATAAAACTCTGATGAAAGTATGTTTACATCGTTTAGGTTCAATGTATTAACCTTCGATCCATCGGGGGTTTGGCGAACAATGTAAACTTTGTTGCGTTTGGCAAAGGTAGTAAGATCGCCAGCCATCGAAATCGCCTCGAAAATATTCAGGTTGTTTTGATAAACGTTTACTGAACCCGGCCGGTTTACTTCGCCTAACGCCGATATTTTAAACATTGCCAGCCTGACTATCACGGTGGTCTCTTTGATGTAATCGTTTACAATGCTGGTAATAAGGTCTTTTGACTGATCAAGGGTAAGGTCTTTCAGGTAAATTTTTCCAACAAATGGGAAATCGATAAATCCTGAATCGCTTACCAGGTAACTATTCAGGTAAATCCCGGCATCGTTGTAGTAGTTTGAACTTCTTGATAAATCTTCTTCCTGGAAAAGGTTACCCGAACTTGCAAGCGCACTGTTTACCTTAATGTACAGGTTATCACCAGGTCTGACACGATATGTATCAAGGTTTTTGTTAACAAATTTGTCTTTGGGTTCACCATGCTTATCAACTTCCTGCTGTAAATACTCAATACGTTTTAAGGGTACACAAGATGAAATGGTTAAAGCAAAAATTAATGCCATCAACCCTGTTTTGAAATAAAAATGTGAATGGTTTTTCATCAACAACAACAATGTTTTGAAATATTAATAGGTTATTTTACCAGTTTCGTGCCCGCAAAAATAATCAAATTACATATTGCAACTGATTTTTAATGTTTATTTGGGAAACATCAATAACAGGAACAAATCAGCAAATAGATACGGGCAAAATATTTTTTTTACTTTCGCAACTCACTAAAAAATAGAAACAATGACCAATAAACTGATGGACCCCATCGGAAAACTCATGGGGTTAAGGTACAAATCGCATCCCTGGCATGGGGTGGACATTGGAGCCGAAGCTCCCAACGTCATTACCTGCTTTATCGAAATGGTACCAACCGACACGGTAAAATACGAAATTGACAAGGAAACCGGGTATCTGAAAATCGACAGACCGCAGAAATATTCCAATGTGATACCTGCCCTGTACGGGTTTATTCCGCAAACCTTTTGTTCCGATAAGGTTGCAGCCTATTGCATGGAAAAAACAGGGCGAACCGATATTTTGGGCGACCGTGACCCGCTCGATATCTGCATTCTGACCGAAAAAACTATTGCCCACGGCGATATTCTTGTAAAAGCCAGGCCAATTGGAGGTTTTAGGATGATAGATGGCAACCAGGCTGACGACAAAATTGTGGCTGTGCTAAACAATGATGCCGTTTACGGCGAATATGCCGACCTTGCCGACTGTTCCATTATGATTATCGACCGGCTGAAACACTATTTTCTGACCTACAAAGACCTTCCGGGCAGAACCCGCGACGCCGAAATAACGCATACTTACGGCATCGAAGAAGCTCATGAAATCATCCGCCGATCGATGGAAGATTACCAGTTTAAATTCGACAACCTGCGGATGATGCTGTCCAATGTATAGTTTTTGTTTGAATGGCGGTAAATTATCCAAATTTAATTGTTTTACCTTTGCCGCAAAATTTGTATTTAAAGAGAAATGTTTATGGCAAAAAATTTGGTAATTGTAGAGTCACCGGCTAAAGCAAAAACCATTCAAAAGTTTCTGGGAACCAATTATTCAGTAAAATCCAGTTTTGGTCATGTCAGAGATTTATCAAAAAAAGGATTAGGGCTTGATATTAAAAAAGGTTTCAAACCCGATTATGTAATATCTGAGGATAAAAAAAAGGTTATTGCCGAACTAAAAAAACTAGCAAAAGAGGCAGAAACTATCTGGCTTGCAACTGATGAAGACCGCGAGGGTGAAGCCATTTCGTGGCACCTTTACGAAACCCTCGATTTGAAACAAAAAGACACTCACCGCATTGTATTTCACGAAATTACTAAATCCGCTATCGAAGACGCCATTTCCAATCCCCGAAATATCGACATCAACCTGGTTGATGCCCAACAGGCGCGACGTGTTCTCGATCGCCTCGTAGGCTTCGAATTGTCGCCTGTTTTATGGAGAAAAGTAAAACCAGCATTATCAGCCGGTAGGGTACAATCAGTTGCTGTGAGGCTTATTGTTGACCGCGAAGAAGAAATCAAGAATTTTAAAATCCTTCCCTTTTTTAGGATTACCGCTGAATTTCAAGTCGAAAAAAACGGGCTCGTTTCTGAACTGAAAGCCGAATTACCTACCCGTTTCGATGACAAAGAAAAAGCCGTCGAATTTCTTAAAGGATGCTTCAATGCTGATTTTACTGTTAATGCCATCGAAACCAAACCTGCCCAAAAATCGCCGGCCCCACCTTTTACAACATCCACCCTGCAACAGGAAGCAAGCCGTAAACTGGGCTTTTCGGTTTCAAAAACCATGATGATCGCTCAACAGTTGTATGAATCGGGTAAAATAACCTATATGCGTACCGACTCGGTCAACCTTTCGGACATGGCGTTGAACATGGCAAAACATGAAATCACAAGCATCTACGGCGAAAACTATCATCATTACCGAAAATACACAACCACAACCAAAGGCGCCCAGGAAGCCCATGAGGCCATAAGGCCCACCTATTTCGACCAGCAGGAAATTGCCGGAACCACCGACCAGAAAAAACTTTACAGCCTTATCTGGAAACGCACTATTGCCTCGCAGATGAGCAACGCAAAACTCGAGAAAACTACTGTAAATATCAGCATTTCAACCACACCCGAAGAATTGGTTGCACGGGGTGAAGTGTTGCTCTTCGATGGTTTTCTCAGGGTTTACTTCGAATCGACCGACGATGATGACAAAGAGGAAAAAAGAGGGGTTTTGCCCGCTTTGACAATGGGGCAACTGCTTCCGCTGATTAAAATGGATGCCACCGAAAGATTTACCCAGCCACCGGCCCGTTACAACGAGGCAACCCTGGTTAAAAAACTCGAAGAGTTGGGAATCGGCCGCCCGTCAACCTACGCACCCATCATTTCCACAATACAGAAACGTGAGTATGTGATAAAAGAAGAGAAGGATGGTGCAGACAGAAAATACCAGGTGGTTACTCTGAAAAACAACAAGTTGCACGAAACCGAAAAGACCGAGAAAACCGGACAGGTAAAAGGTAAATTAGCCCCTACCGACATAGGAACCATCGTCAACAAATTTTTGATGCAGCACTTTACAAGCATCATCGATTATCATTTTACTGCCAAAGTTGAAAAGGAATTCGACGAAATTGCCATGGGGCAAAAAGTCTGGAATAAGATGATCGATAGCTTTTATGTGCCATTCCACAAAACAGTTGAAAACACGATTGAAAAAACAGACAAATTCAGTGGTGAAAAATTAATCGGCATTGACCCGGAATCCGGAAAAAATGTCTTCGTGAAAATTGGACGGTTTGGTCCTATTGTGCAAATTGGGGATACTGAAAGTGAAGAAAAACCACGATTTGCAGCGCTCAAAAAAGGTCAGACCCTTGAAAATATTACACTTGATGAAGCCTTGTCACTTTTTAGTTTCCCGCGTTCCATCGGAAATTTTGAAGATTCGGAAATGATCGTTTCCATTGGCAGGTTTGGCCCCTACGTCAGGCATAAATCAACTTTCTATTCCATCTCAAAGGCCTTCGATCCGGCAACGGTTGACGAAGCACAGGCCATCGGCATTATTCTGGAAAAACGCAAAAAGGACAGTGAAAAGCTTCTCCGCGCCTTCGAGGAAAATGCTGAGGTAAAAGTACTCAATGGCCGCTGGGGACCTTACATAGCAGTTGGCAAATCAAATTATAAACTGCCCAAAGGCACCGTTCCCGAAAAACTTACCCTCGACGATTGCCTTAAAATTGTGGCAGCAGCCGATAAAAAAGAAGAAAAAACTGCTGCTCCAAAGAAAACACCTGCTTCAAAAAAAGCAGTTGCGCCAAAGAAAAAAGTTGCTAAAGCCAAAAAGTAACCTATCCAAAAGCAGATTAAATGGAAATCTCTTTGTACTTTGAACCAGTTGATCTCGACCGGATTCATTTTTCGAAAAGCCAGCACGAAAACAGAATTGGCGACACGGTGGTGCTGCTCCAGGATTCGGATGCCGAGCCAACCGGAACTGATTTTGATGTCGCCATAATTGGAATCAGCGAAGACCGGCGATCGGTTAACAACGAGGGTTGTGCCCTTGGCCCTGACGAAATAAGAAAACAACTTTATCCGCTTTTCAATAACAACAAACTGCGGATAGCCGACCTTGGCAACATCCGACAGGGGCAAGAGGTCAAAGACACCTATTTTGCCGTAAAATCGGTGGTTGCAGGTTTGCTGTCGTCAAATGTGGTCCCCGTCGTTTTAGGCGGAGGGCACGATTTGACCTGGCCCGTTTATATGGCCTTCGAATCCATCGGAAGAATCATTAACCTTGTATCAGTTGATTCTAAATTCGATCAGGGAAATTCTGATGATATGGTTGATTCCGAAACCTATCTCTCAAAAATTATTTTAAGGAAACCCAATTATCTTTTCAACTTTGCAAACCTCGGCTTTCAGTCATACCTCGTTGACCCTAAAGCCATTAACATGCTAAAAAGTTTGTTTTTTGATGTTCACCGCGTGGGTTTGGTAAGGCAAAGTCTTGAGGAAGCCGAACCCATTATCCGCAACGCCGATTTCGTTACATTCGATATCTCCTCCATCCGTCAGTCAGATGCTCCAGGTAATGCAAATGCCTCACCCAATGGTTTTTACGGTGAGGAAATCTGCCAGTTGATGCGTTACGCCGGTATGAGTAGCAAACTGTCGTGTGCCGGGTTTTTTGAGTACAACCCCAGGTACGACAGGCATGGGCAGACTGCCAAACTCCTGGCTCAGATGCTTTGGTATTTTCTTGAAGGATTCAGCAATCGCTGCGAGGATTTCCCGAAAGAAAATGATACAAAATACCTGAAATACATTGTAAATGTGGAGGGAATAAACGAGGATTTATGTTTTTTCAAAAGCAGAGTTACTGACCGTTGGTGGATGCAACTACCTGTGAGTGAAGATAAAGCCACACTGCTCAGGCGGCATATTATGGTTCCATGTTCGTACAACGATTACCACATTGCCACCAAAAACGAAATACCCGACCGATGGTGGCAGGCTTACCAGAAATTAATGTAACCAAAGTAATCAGGAATTTGGTTTAAATAAATGACCAATTGTAAAAAATGAAAATTGCTTCGTTGGTGTCCGGCGGTGTTGACAGTTCTCTTACAATACATCTGCTTAAGGAACAAGGCTTTGATCCACATATTTTTTATATAAAAATTGGCTTGGAGGATGACCCTGCCTGGGTAGATTGTCCTTCGCAGGAGGACATCGAAATAGTGACTTTCATTGCGAAAAAATACGGCTGTCCGTTCGATGTCATTTCTCTTCAGGAAGAATATTGGGAGCGTGTAATTTCCTACACCATCGATTCGGTAAAAAAAGGGCTTACACCAAATCCCGACATGATGTGCAACAAAATGATAAAATTCGGCGCCTTTGAAGAAAAGCACGGTAAAGATTTCGATGCAATCTCAACCGGGCATTATGCCACCACCCTGATGTTGAATAGCGAAAAATTTCTGAGTACAGCAAAAGACTCTTTTAAAGATCAGACCTATTTCCTAGGGCAAATCAGCCGCAGACAGCTTTCCAAACTCATGTTCCCGATCGGAAACCTGCTTAAACATGAAGTGAGAGACCTCGCAGCCCGCTCAAAACTTCCTTCGGCTTTCCGCAAAGACAGCCAGGGAATATGCTTTTTGGGAAAAATCAATTACAGCGATTTTATCAAAAGATACGTTGGCGAAAAACCTGGAATGATTATCGAACTCAAAACCGGGAAAAACCTCGGAAGCCACCGCGGCCTTTGGTTTCACACCATCGGCCAGCGCAAGGGACTGGGTTTGGGCGGCGGACCATGGTTTGTGGTTAAAAAAGACCTGGAAAACAACATCATCTACGTTTCAAATGGTTACGATCCGGTAACACAGTACCGTAACATGATAACACTGACTCATTTTAGTTTTATCAACGAGGTGCCCGACCGCGATTACACAGTGAAACTACCTGTGAAATTTAAAATCAGACATCAGCCGGAGTTTAATGAAGGTTTTTTGGTGAAAGAACAAACCGATTATGTTGTTTATGCCGAAGAACCTGTTTCGGGGGTAGCCCCGGGTCAGTTTGGAGTTATTTACACCCCCGACGGAAAAATTTGTCTGGGAAGCGGTGTAATTTCCTGATTCTTAAACCAAAAACTCCCGACATCCCTTCTTCTGAAAGCATTATCTTTGCTTTCTGAAAAGTTTTAAAGGTGGCTTACACAATAAAAAATAGTATTCCTGTAATTTTTCTTTTCGCGGTCTGGTTGTTTTCCTCCTGCGAACCCGTTCCCGTGGAAGTACCACCCGGAAACCCGGCTGACTACAAATATGCAGGTACCTGGGCAGGAAACACTTCTCAGCAAAAAATAGTCAGTTTTACCATCGACACCCTAAATAAATGGGCACAGGTAATTCGCTATGAAATTGTTTACAAAACCGACTCCAATGATTTAATAAGGATTTATAACGACATTCATGGGATTTCAAAACTAAATGATGGCCGGTTTTCAATCGAACTCAACAACATCGAAAAGATTACAGGCGCCTTTGCCGGCGATACCTTGTTGACAGGGACGATTCATGTTTCGACCACCGGTGGAAAAAAAGAACCCGTTGAAGTTTCATTTTTTGCAGTTCGAGATGGTTACCAACCTAACATGTATTCGAAATGTATGACCTCATTCGAAATTGAGGGCGCTCCATTTAATCTTGAACAGGATCTGTCATACTATTTTCCATTTTCTGACAACGGGATTACCAATCCGGCAATATTTATCATGGCATCTTTTTGTCATTACAACGGAACACTTGAAGGACAGCGCATTATTACCATAAAAAAAGGGTCATTTTTCGATTCATCAAATCTGATCACATTTTTCAGTCCGGGCAATTATCCCTATTCTCAACTGGCTGAAAATGGCATCGAAATACTTTACTATCCTCCCGAAGACCGTTACCGTCCCTGGTCAACCTCTTACGGTGATGCCAACCAGGATTCAAGCAGTTTCAGCATCATCGACACCCTGTTTGTTCACGAATTCAGCAACGAAACCATGATAAAATTTCAGGCGGAATTTAATTGCAATCTTTACAAAAAATCGGGGGAAAAATACAGGCTCACCAACGGTAAATTTTTGGGTTACGCCCGATACATCAGGGATTGAAAAAAAAGCCGGTATTCATGCATGAATGACCGGCTTTATTAAAAAAATAAATTATGAAAAATCTATTCTTCTTCTGCTTGTTCTTCTTCGTAAGCCTTGAGTAATGCTGTCTGTACATCACCAGGTACCTGTGCGTATTCCGAAAATTTGAGAGAATACATAGCACGTCCACTTGTGATTGAGCTCAATGCTGTGGAATACCTGTTCATCTCGGCCAATGGAACCCTGGCTTTGATTTTCTGGTAATTTCCTTCGCTGTCCATACCCATAATCACAGCACGACGTCCCTGGAGGTCAGTCATTACATCGCCCATTTTTTCTTCAGGAACCACTACTTCAACATCATAAATGGGTTCAAGAATTTTCGGGCCTGCATTTTTAAATGCTTCCTTAAAAGCATTTCTGGCTGCAAGCCTGAATGAAATTTCATTCGAATCAACGGGGTGCATTTTGCCATCATAAATGTAAACAACAATGTCGCGGGCATAGGAACCTGTAAGTGGTCCGTTTTCCATTTTTTCCATCAGCCCCTTCATGATTGCAGGCATGAAACGGGCATCAATGGCGCCACCTACAATGGAGTTGTTCATGATAAGTTTCCCGCCCCAATCGAGGCTTACCTCATCTGATCCGCGTACCGGAAACTCGGTAGTCCACGACATTCCTTCAACGTAAGGCTCAATCATCATATGAACTTCGCCAAACTGACCGGCGCCACCTGATTGTTTTTTATGACGGTACATCTGCTTTGCACTCTTGGTGATGGTTTCCCTGTAAGGAATACGCATCGGGAAATATTCCATTGGAATTTTCTCAAGATTCTCCACCATCCATTTTATCAGGTTCAGGTGCAACTCGCCCATTCCACCGGCAATCAGCTGCCTGAGTTCTTTTGAATACTTGATGGTAAAGGTTTTGTCAACCTTGTGCATTTCATGCAGAACTGCGTTGAGTTTTTCATCATCTGCCTGATTTTTGGCTTTTACAGCCATCAGGATTTTTGGATCGGGGAACTGAATCGGCTCGATGATATCATCAGCATTTTTAGGTGAATTGAGTGTATCGTTGGTAGCTGTATTCTTCAGTTTGATGGTTGAACCAATGTCACCAGCAACAAATTTGCTAATTTTTTCGCGGTTCTTGCCAGCAAACACAAAAAGCTGTGAAAGGCGTTCCTTGGTTCCATTGTTTCCGTTGACCATGTCAGAGCTTTCCAGAATTTCGCCACTGTAAACCTTGAAGAATGAAACCTCGCCAAGGTGGGTTTCGATCGAAGTCTTGAAAACGAGTAATGATGGAATGCCTGAAGCATCACATTTCAATTCTTTTCCGCCAGTGGTTTTAACACCCGGCATTTCGTGGGGTGCAGGGGCTGAATCGTTAATGAAACTCATCAATCGCTTAACACCCATATTGTGTTTGGCATTGATGCAGAAAACCGGGAACATTCCCCTTGTCATCAAACCTGACTTGATTCCTTTGAGCATTTCTTCCTCGGTGAGTGTTCCGTTTTCGAAGAAAATTTCCATCAGCGATTCGTTGCTTTCAGCGGCAGCTTCAATAAGTGCGCCCTGCAATTCTTCAGCCTTTGCTTTTTCTGATGCCGGAATATCCACTTCCTTTGGATCGCCACCATTTTCAGGATAAACAAACATTTTCATCTTGATCAGGTCGATCACCGAATTAAATCCCAGACCCGGATTAACCGGATACTGGCAAATGGTAACATGCTTGCCAAACTGCGATTTGAGTTGACGAATGGTTTCGTCGAAATTCGATTTCTCGTGTTCGAGGTGGTTAATAGCAAAAATTACTGGTGTTGCATTCCTCGATGTATATCTCCAACTGATTTCGGCGCCAACTTCGACACCATTCTGGGCGTTGATAACCATCACGCCGGTATCGGCAACCTTGAGTGCGGACACTACTTCACCAACAAAATCGTCAAAACCCGGGGTGTCGATGATGTTGATCTTTTTTCCGCCAAACTCTGCGTACATCACAGTGGATGATACTGAATTCTGACGCTCATGTTCAATTTCCCTGTAATCGGAAACAGTGTTCTGGTCTTCTACCGAACCTCTCCGGTTAATTAAACCACCCTCGAACAGCATACACTCCGATAGCGTGGTTTTACCCGCTTTTGCCCCTCCAACCAGAGCAATGTTGCGAATTTCATCAGTTTGATATACTCTCATTTTATCTCTTCTGGATTATTAAAATTTGTAATTTTTGTTGTAGTAACCTAATTTTTCAAGGGCTGCAAAATTATAAAAATCCGGTTAAGTTTTCATTTCATTGCAAAATAATTGACTAATAAGCATTTTGATGACCTGCTGATGAACCAATTAACCTGAACCTACCCTTTTTTTGGAAAAGAGAAATTTACATTGAAGGAAAAAACCTGATTGAAACAAGTTGAAAAAAGCATATGGTAAATCAATTAAAATGATTGACGCAATATCCTCTAAAACATGATTTGATATTCGAAACTTCTGTAATTTAGTAAAGATTTTCAACCAAAACATTCGATCAGATTATGGAACCGATCAACAAAATTCAGGAAGCAATTTTTACCGAAATAAAATCGAAAATACCTGAAAACCTATCGTTTGTGCACGAAATTGCCGAACTTTTAGGGTTGAGTTACGACAGTGCTTACCGCCGCATCAGGGGCGAAAAAATTTTAAGCCTTGAAGAACTCCGTACCATAAGCCAACGCTTTCAGATTTCGATGGACTCCCATTTTCAGGTGGACCTGGGAAAAATCTCTTTCGACAATATTCCCATTGGAGCGCGAAATTTCAGCATTGTTGACTGGTTGCGCAAAATTCATGACGACATCCTCAAAATCGCTGCATTTTCTGATAAATCAATCATTTATGCTGCCAAGGATGTTCCCTTTATTCATTTTTTCCAAATTCCTGAAATTGCTGCCTTTAAGGTCTTTTTGTGGCAAAAAACTTTGTTCCAATTGAAGGAATACCAGGATAAAAAATTCTCGGTTTCAAGGTTCGACGACGAAATTCAAAGCATAGGAAGAAAAATCCTCCTGGCATCAACACGCATCCCCACCATTGAAATCTGGAATGAGGACACCTTTGGTATTTTCATCCGCCAGATTGAATACTACTGGATTTCTGGACTTTTTGAAAACGAAAATGACATTTGGATCCTTTGCAATCAGCTGGAAAACTGGATCAGACATTTGCAAAAGCAAGCTGATTGTGGTTACCGGTTTTTGTATGGGCAGGAAGAGCATGGAGTTGTAAATTCGTACCAGCTATACGAAAACGAAGTAGTGCTGAATGACAATACCATCCTGGCAAACCTCGGCGGGTTTAAAGCTGTTTACCTTACCTACAATGTGGCCTCTCTTTTGGTTACTGACAACCAGGATTTTGCGGGTAACATCGAGAAATTCATGCAGGGGCTGATTAAAAACTCGACACTCATCAGTTCATCAGCTTCCAAAGAGCGCAATCGCTTCTTTAATAAAATGATTGCCCAGGTTGAAGAATTCCGGGATCGGGTTAAAGCAAGCCAAACAAAAAGTAACCAGCGCCAAAGACGTTGAATTGTAATTAAAAAAACGAACCAGACGATCCTGTTACTGATGCCTGGTTCGTTGGTAACTTCATGCCCGGGTTGTGTAACTTCTCACCATGAAATAAAATCCGTTTACCATAGTGCAAAATTCAACCCTGCTTCCATGAAAATTCCCTGTAGATTGTCGAAATTGGTAATTGGATAAACGTACCCTCCCTGCAAATTGATAAACAGGTTCTTTTTTGCAACAATATGCAAGCCCAGCGTGGGTGTGAACTGGCCAGTGGTTCCAAACTGTTTTTGCGATAATCCGCCAAATTCAAGTCCAAAATACGGGACAAGAAAGTTGCGTTGCGGGTTCTTCTCGAACGAAAAACTCAAGCCCAGCAGGTAGCAAAACAAGTCGGTAATATCGGATTTGTCGCTCTTGACAATACTAAATTTAGTGTAAAACCTGACGATGCTGGGTCCGGGCTTGTTGTTCTGGTACATTTTAGTATAAATCAGGTAATTAACAGCAATTCCATTAAAAAGTCCGGTTGAATCCTGCCCTTTTGGACTGTAAAAGGTGTAGCCCAGGCCAGGCATAAAAAATGCTTCAAAATTGCTTTTGTCCTGCCCAACATTCAACCAGCATTTTATGGCCTCGTATTCGGGGTCGGTGTTGCGATAGTATTTGTTTTTAAAAAGGATGCTATCGTTAACAACTTCCTGCGCAAACGAGGCAAGGGCGAAAATTAAACACAACTGTGTCAGAATAATTTTTGCTTTCATTTTGGAATGTTTTATTGTTTAATTGTTTTTAATACACCTGACGGGCAATCCTACCTGGTAGTTGTTGGTATTTCTCATACTTTGATTGCTGCCAAACGAAAACCCATGAAAAACAGGTAAACCTCCCAAGGTAGTGGATGAATAATAAATAGCGTTTTCACCCAGATCAGAAAAACCACCGTCAAACCAATAGCCTGTTGATATTATGTTGAAAAAATAGGTATCGAGACCATTGCCGTTTTGCATCCAACCGGTGGTCGATTTCAGATGTTTACCATTGTCGTAACCTCTTGTACCCGTGTTTTGCCAAACCGGATGGGCAATGCTAAAATAGGAATCAGCAGCTCCTTCCAACACCCCAAGTTCGGCATCTGCCGGTATGTGCCAACCCTCTGGGCAAATTCCTCGGCTGCGGGGTTCTGTCGAATATTGCATCGTTTCTTCCCAAAGGTACAAAGCTCCATAGGTGTTGCAATTATTATCGGAATTTCCGTAACAATACTTTTCAACAATCCCGTTGTCCGATTGAATTTGAGAACCCTGAATTTTTACACCTACATTCAAATTCTCCTTCAGCCAGCACTGCCCCCAAACCTGGATGGTGTGATACCACTGCCCCTCGTAAAGCAGCGAATCGAGCCCGAAACATCCTTTGTTGTGTGCAAAATCGAAGTAATATTCATGACTTCCGGCAGGCGAATCAGCAATACCGGATTCTTCGCCACCCGAATATGCGACCATAAGCAGCTCGTCGCCAGGTTGAAATGCAAGTTCTGTGTACATACCTGTTGTTTTCGTATGCCCTTCAAAACCCTCAAATCCGTTGTAAAACAATGCCATTTCATGATGCTGACCATGCTGCGCTGAAATTATTTTTTCGGCAACGTAAAAATCATGGAAACGTAGCGCCAGACAATAAACCTGCGATTTGCCGGGCGTGAATAAAAACTGGTGATTTCCAGCAGGTAAAAAATCGCTGTACCTTGCGTTCTCCCTGCCCAGCATGTCCGAAACAGTTACCTCAACCAATCCATAGTAAGGAATTTGAATGTTAACAGCGCTTTTGTTCACAACCGGATTTGGAACCACTTCCGAAATGCCGATGGATGAGCCTTGATTTCTGTCAGTCTCTTCAAGGCTTGTAATCACAAGTATCAGCTCATTTTCAGGTGTGTACAGCATTACTTCATCGTTTTGAGAAGTATTTCTTATGAGAATGCTATCGGGCTGCAATGTCACACCATTGTTTCCGGCTGTGAATGTTAACAGGATGTTTTGTGCAAAGCCGGCCGGCCAACAGGTTATCAACGCCAGAATCAATTGTAAAAACTTGTTTTTCATAATGTTTGTGTTTTAAAATTTAAACAACTGATTGTTTTAACGATAATTTCCGCATCCACCGCCAGTGAGCGATAAATAGGACAATGCAAAGGATTATTAACAAACCATTTACAATCATGTCACGGTTTGTCCGGTGTTTCACCGACTGAATTTTATCAGCTTTTGCGCTTTCGTACATCGCCCGCAAAGTTTGATCATCAGGCGAAAAGGTCAGTTCTTTATCAGAAGATGTCAAAATATCCATTTTATAATTCTCGAATGAGGCAAGACTTGGCATCTTCTGATAATCCCGTTCAGCGTGCAAAGGATCACCCAGGTCGATCAGTGCGTTTACCAACGATGTTACACATATGAGCAATGTGATTACAGCTACCAAACACACCGAGTACCCATAAAGCATCTGAATTTTGTTTTGCTTTTCCATAACGCAATTTTTAATGTTAATAAACTATTCTGTTTGTCACATCAAAATTACAGCTGACTGTGAAGCAAATCAAAACTAAAAATTGGAGGCGCAACGCAGATTTTGCATGGTTTGCTTACAGATTGAATTTTTTACTTGAAAATTGCGCTTTCGGTTGCAAAAAATGCGTTAAAAAAAATGTCTGGCGGGTTTTGCATATTTTTCATTTTACAGGGTTGCCAATTTTGAAAAGTCGGAATATTGCTGCAACAGCATGATTATTATGTAACATATTGATTTTGATATGCATAATCAATAAAACAAGTTGAGTATAGGACATGAAATCAAAACCGCAAATTGATTTTCTTCATTCATCCCGTCCTTTTAGGGAGTGATGAAAATCAATGTTTTCCCGTCGGGGTCAGGATTAATACATTGTTGCTCAAAACACAATGCAAGTTTTGGTTCGACAGACGATTGATAGATAAAGCAATTGAATGAAAAACAAATTCACGTACCACGAAAAATCGGGGCAGGCAGTGAAGTCATCTCATTTATCGGTGTCATCAGGAGTCTGCTAAGTATTTCAATAAAACAGGCTAACAATCTATAAAAACTTCATTGAAATATTTTCATTAATTATAGTTAATATTGCATTATATTGTACATTTTATTTTATTTTCTTGTACATTTTATTATTTTATTTTGTACACTAAATATTTTTTCTTTATACATAATAATTAAAAAAGATTTAAATATGAACAATTTTTTAATCGTCATTTGATCATCATTTCGAGTGAAACAGGGAAAGGTATGCTTGCTATTTGTTATTTCACGGTTGAAGAATATGTAAAAGAAAGCCTTTGAAAACACCAAGTCATTTTAAATTTTCTGGTAACACATGTCCGGGCTTAACAAAGAACTTTATTTTTGCAGGGTATTTACATCAAAAGGTTACACAATTATTTACATCAAAAAAAATTACACGTATGGAAAAGATCAAACAATCAAAAGTGGTTGACCTGTTGCAAAGAACGGCTTACGACACAATGGTCAACGTAAAAGGATGGGTACGAACCAAGCGCGAAAGCGCTTCAGTGGCATTTATTGCCCTTAATGATGGTTCAGTGATTCACAATATTCAGGTTGTAGTTGATGTAAATAATAATAATTGTAATAGTGAAACCTTAAAGAGAATCACTACCGGATCGGGAATTTCGGTTGATGGAAAGCTCGTAAAATCACTTGGAAAAGGACAGCATGTCGAAATTCAGGCTACTGACATTGAATTGTACGGCGCCGCCGACCCTGAAACTTATCCTTTGCAAAAGAAAGGGCACACCCTCGAATTTCTGAGAGAAATAGCGCATCTTCGTCCGCGTACCAATACTTTTGGGGCAGTATTGCGCATTCGCCATGCATTGGCTTTTGCCATTCACAAGTATTTCAACGACCGTGGATTTTTTTATTTGCACACCCCCATCATTACAGGTTCTGATGCCGAGGGCGCCGGAGCCATGTTCAGGGTTACCACACTGGATGCAAAGAATCCTCCGCTAACCGAAACCGGAGAAGTAAATTTCAGGGAAGATTTTTTTGGAAGAGCAACCAATCTTACGGTTTCAGGGCAATTGGAAGGCGAACTTGGCGCCACTGCGCTTTCGCTGATCTATACTTTTGGGCCTACATTCCGCGCCGAAAACTCAAATACTCCGAGGCATCTGGCCGAATTCTGGATGATTGAACCTGAAATGGCTTTCTACGACATCACCGATAATATGGACCTTGCCGAAGATTTTCTAAAATATCTGATTGCCTATGCCCTTGAACATTGCAAGGACGACCTGGAATTTCTCAACACCATGTACGACAAGGAACTTTTGTCGAGACTCCATTTTATTACCGATAACAAATTTGAACGGCTGACCTATACCGAAGCCATTAAAATTTTGGAAAATTCGGGAAGGCAGTTTGAATTCCCCGTTCACTGGGGCGTCGATTTGCAATCGGAACACGAGCGTTACCTGGTCGAGCAGCATTTCAAAAAGCCTGTTATACTTACCGGATATCCAAAAGAAATCAAGGCCTTTTACATGAAACTTAACGATGACGATAAGACGGTGAAAGCCATGGATGTTTTGTTTCCCAACATTGGCGAAATCATTGGAGGTTCGCAACGTGAGGAAAACCTTGAAAAACTGTTAGGAAGGATGCGCGAAATGCATATCCCTGAAAAGGAAATGTGGTGGTACCTCGATACACGAAGGTTTGGAACAGTGCCTCACAGCGGTTTTGGGCTTGGTTTCGAAAGGCTTGTTTTGTTTGTTACTGGCATGAAAAACATCCGGGATGTTATTCCTTTCCCCCGAACACCACAAAATGCTGAATTTTAAAAGAAATTCCCCAAATGTTGTTAACAGGTTTGTTGAAATAATTTGATTGCAGAAATGATATTTGTTAATACATTTACGGGAAAATTCAACGGGTAAATATGGGTAAACAAGGTCTTTTTCAAAAACTTGCGCTACAGCAGAAGCTTTCGCCACAGCAAATATTGCTGATGAAACTGCTGCAAATTCCTACCATAGCGCTCGAACAAAGGATCAAACAGGAAATTGAGGAAAATCCGGCATTGGACGAATCTTCGGGAGATGACGAATTTCAGGAAAACGAGCAGGAGGAAGAATTCGAGAACAAACTCGATGACCAGGATGGTGAAGAGTTCGACCTGAATGATTATCTTGACGAAGACGATACACCGGCTTATAAACTGCAAATCAATAATTACAGTCAGGATGACGACCGGAAAGAAATTCCGTTCGCATCCGGAAAAACCTTCCACGATCATCTGGTATCGCAACTCGGATTGCGGTTTTTAAGCGACAAGCAAATCATCATTGCCAACACAATCATTGGTAACCTTGATGATGCCGGTTATTTGCAGCGCGATGTAAATTCGATGGTTGACGACCTTGCCTTTACACAAAACCTCACAACAACGCCAGAAGAAATCAATACAGTATTAAAGGTTATCCAGGAGCTTGACCCTGCCGGGGTGGGAGCACGAAATCTTAAAGAATGTCTGCTGATTCAACTCAGACGCAAACAAGAAGAAGAACCCGGACTCGAACTCGAATTGTCGGTGTTGATTCTCGAACGATATTTTAACGAGTTTACCAAGAAGCACTACGACAAAATCATGAAAAAGTCTCACATGAGTGAGGAAGATTTGAAACACGCTGTGGGAGAAATTCTGAAACTTAATCCTAAACCAGGCAATTCGATGAGCGAAGCCTCTCGTTCAAGCCAGTACATATCTCCTGATTTTATTATCAACAACCAGGACGGGAAACTCGAACTTTCGCTCAATTCAAGAAATACGCCTGAATTGAGGCTCAACAAGAATTACATCGACATGATAGAAGCGTTTGCTGCCGATAAGAGCAAAAAATCGAGCCAGCAAAAAGATGCTATTTTATTCGTAAAACGGAAAATTGATTCGGCCAAATGGTTTATCGATGCCATAAAACAGCGACAGAACACGTTGTTTACCACCATGCAGGCCATCATGAATTACCAGAAAGAGTATTTTCTGACTGGTGACGAAACACGGTTGAGGCCTATGATTCTGAAAGACATTGCCGAAATTGTCAGCCTCGATATCTCAACCATTTCACGGGTTGCCAACAGCAAATATGTTCAAACTCCGTTTGGTACATTTCTTCTCAAAAGTTTCTTTTCCGAATCGATGCAAACAGATTCAGGTGAGGAAGTTTCGACACGCGAAATAAAAAAGATTTTACAGGATTGTATTGAAGCGGAATCGAAAAACAAACCCCTCACCGACGAGCAACTTACAAAAATCCTGCGACAAAAGGGTTACAACATTGCCCGGCGTACCGTAGCCAAATACCGCGAGCAGCTTAATATCCCCGTTGCGCGGTTAAGAAAAGAGCTTTAATCATTATCAAACCCTCACTTTTTGATGAATTCAGGCATTTCCAGGTTATTTTCACTCCTGTTCAATCCATTCATTATTACCACGTATTATCTTTTATTTTTGTTTTCTCAACCACTCTACTTTGCAGTATCCATTTCTGATAAGGCAAAATGGATGGTTTTGGGGTTGGTTTTTGTCGTCACTTTTTTGCTGCCAATAATCCTTACGTGGATATTTGAAACTGTGGCTACAAAAGCAACCAGGTTCGATTGGGAGGATAAAAGAACCATGTTGTTGCTGACGGGTTCGGTGTTTTATTTTTTGTGTTATTACCTGCTTAGTTCACTCAAATTTTTACCCGTTTTCAATCTGTTTTTATTAGGATTTTCATTTTTGATAATGGTTGTGCTGATCATTAATTTTTATTGGAAAATAAGTGCATATATGGTAGCATGTGGTTCTTTAGCAGGAGCTTTAGCAGGAATTGGTGTTTCTTATGGTATTGATTTGCTGACACAAATTATTTCCATATTGTTGATTTCAGGCATAACAGGATACAGCCGCCTGAAACAACAAGCGCACAGCCCTGCGCAGGTTTACACGGGATTTGCCTTGGGTGCGCTCGCTATGACTGTTTTGTTTCTTTTGTATTGACCAACACAAAGTAGCACACTAAAAGGGCATAAGCGAAATCCCTACTGAAATTGGGTACATTTCGTCGCCATGGCCATCTTTGAAAAGGCCGGTAAGAGAGTAAAAAGTTGTGAGGTTGATAAATTTCCAGCCAAATCGTGCTGTAAATCCATACCTTACTTTTTCGATAAAACGCACCTCATGATGCTTAACTTTCAGTTCTTCACTGGTTTCATACAAATAGTCGTAGCCACGGTATTTTGTGTGGCTGTCCAAAAGAAACCCAAATTTGAACCCTATTGAAGCCCTGATTTGATTTTTTGCGCGATAACGCAATTCCAAAGGAATATCGAAATAGGTAACCGAAATCTTGTTTTTTTCGTAGGATTTACCGGGGTACAAACTTCTAAATGGCCGCAGGGCATTGTTTCCGGTTATTGTATCGAAAACCCCGTTGCTGTGGAAGTTATGTGTTGTAAACCCTGCTCCCATCGAAAAACTGAAATTACTTTTGGGTATGGGCGTGTTGTAGTACACCGTTGCACCTACCCCCTGGTTAAAAAAACGACTGTTGATCGAATCAGGCACTTTTGCCCAAAAATCGTTGTTTATATCAAACACCATGCTGACTTTCTTAAAAACTTTCTCGTCAGCCTTCTGTGCAAAACCATTCAAAAACCATGATGTAATAAGTAGCAGAACAAAAATTTTCTTCATGTTTATTTTCATTTGTGGCAAAAATAAGACAATTGACAATAAAAACCATTAATGGCTTTTTTCATCAGAAACATCCAATAGGTTAAATAACCATCAAAAACAGTGTTTATTACCAGTAGGATAATTTTTCAGAAGGAAAATAATTTCAATTTTCGCCTTCACCCACTGGTTCAATTGAGGTGGACAACCTGCAATTGTTACCTTCGTCGTCAACAAAGATCAGATAAACCGGCTTCTCATTTCTTAGCATATCTATGATGCTGCCGAGCTGGTTTTCAAAATAATAAAAGTAAAACAAGCCTGATTGTTTTTTCGACTTTGGCAATACAGCGCCATTTGCCAGAAAATGAACATAACCCAGCGTAAATCCTCCACCATTGAGCTGGAGTACTGATTTGACATCAGCAATGGCTGTGCGGGATGCGTAAATTGCATAAGAATACGAATCAACAGTCTTAATTTCGGTAGTTGCCATAACAGGTACTATTTTAATAATAGGTGTCAAAACTACAAAATACTTTTACAATTCAGCGCCGGGAAGAAATTATTTCAGTATGCTGTTTTTGACAGAGAACAATTCATGTTAAACCAATTTTTATAATTTCGCTGCCTTAAAAAAAACCATTATGCACAGAACACATACCTGCGGCGAATTGAACCTTGAATCGGTTGGTAAAAATGTTATCCTTTCTGGCTGGGTACAGCGTATCAGGGATACAGGAAAATTAATCTGGATCGATCTTCGCGATCGTTACGGAATCACCCAGTTGTTCGTTGAAGAAGGAATTTCGAGTCCTGAAGTAATTGACCAGGTAAAAAAACTGGGTCGTGAGTTTGTAATCAAGATTTCGGGAAATGTCATTGAGCGGGTTTCAAAAAATCCAAAAATTCCGACAGGCGACATTGAAATCCGACCTGACAAGATTGAAATTCTGAATGAATCGAAACTGCCACCCTTCACCATTGAGGATAAAACCGATGGTGGAGAAGAATTGAGAATGAAATACCGCTATTTGGATTTGCGAAGAAATCCGGTGCGTAAAAACCTTGAACTCCGTCACCTCATGGCACGCGAGACCCGTAAATATCTCGACAGTTTGAATTTTGTTGAAATAGAAACGCCGGTACTCATAAAATCAACACCCGAGGGAGCGCGCGATTTTGTGGTGCCATCACGCATGAATCAGGGAGAGTTTTATGCATTGCCACAATCGCCGCAGACTTTTAAACAGCTGCTTATGGTTGCTGGTTACGACAGGTATTTTCAGATTGTGAAATGTTTCAGGGATGAAGACCTCCGCGCCGATCGTCAGCCCGAATTTACCCAGATCGACTGCGAAATGTCGTTCATCGAGCAAAACGATGTGCTCGAAACATTTGAGGGGCTCACAAAATTTTTGTTCCAATCTGTTAAAAATTTATCCTTCAATGGAAACTTCCCCAGGATGTCGTTCGACGAGGCTATGAGGCTTTATGGAAGCGACAAACCCGACATCAGGTTTGGCATGCAGTTCGTCGAAATTGGGGATCTGGCCAAAAATAAAGGTTTTAAGGTTTTTGATGAGGCCGAAACAATTGTCGGAATTTGTGCCCCTGGTTGTGGTGAATACTCAAGAAAGCAACTTGACGAACTTACCGATTTCGTAAAAAAACCACAAATAGGCGCCCAGGGATTAATTTATGTAAAGTACGCCAGCGACAACAGCATAAAGTCATCCGTCGAAAAATTCTTTTCAGCCGACGATTTCAGCATATGGGCCGACCGCTTCAATGCCAAACCCGGAGACCTGGTATTAATACTGGCCGGAAAAACAAACCAAACCCGAAAAGCACTCAACGAATTGCGTCTGGAAATGGGTAACCGTTTAGGTTTGCGCAATCCCGACCATTTTGCCCCACTTTGGGTTGTTGATTTTCCACTTCTTGAATGGGACGAGGAAACCCGCCGTTTCTATGCAATGCATCATCCTTTTACATCTCCAAAACCTGAAGACATTCATTTGCTTGAAGTTGATCCGGGAAAGATAAGAGCCAATGCCTACGATCTTGTTATTAACGGTGTTGAAATTGGCGGAGGGTCGATCAGAATCCACAATAAAATACTTCAGAAGAAGATGTTTTCAACACTTGGTTTTACCGACGAAGAGGCTCAGGTACAATTTGGATTTCTGATGAATGCATTCGAGTTTGGAGCGCCACCTCACGGAGGTATTGCACTTGGTTTCGACCGCCTGGTTTCACTTTTTGGAGGTTCGGATTCGATCCGCGATTTTATTGCCTTCCCAAAAAACAACAGTGGAAGAGATGTTATGATCGATACTCCGGCACCTGTTTCACAAGCTCAGTTGGACGAACTTGGTATCATTCTGAAGCCAGCATAATAAACTATTTCAGATGTCGCCTGCTGCCAGGGTAAGCAAATAAAAAAAGAAGGAGCACAAACGAGCGCTCCTTCCAACCTATTAACCATAAAAACAAAATATTATTGCCCACTAAAAAGCTTGCCTTCGTTGGCTTTGCGTGTTGAATAACTTATCAACAAGGCGTTGAATTTTCTGAGTTCCTGTTTGATATCAGCAACAATTCCCATTTTGGTTTCCATATCCACTTTAAGTGATGTGGTTAACTTACGACGATCAGCTTCATCTCTTGACTGACGTTCCAGCGCAAGAAAATTACCAATATCGTCAACCGTTGAGTATTGATCGTTAAGCTGAATACGTGTTCCGCTACCTGCAAGTTCCTTTTTTGTTGGGAGGCCAACATAAATATAACTAACTAAAGATTTTTTCTCTAATTTCTGCAACTCAGTTGCAGTAGGAACCTTTACCTTTACAATGAGTGTATTTTCTCTGATGGTGGTGATAACCATAAAGAAAAACAGAAACATAAAGATAATATCAGACATTGAGCCGGTATTAATGGCGGGAACACCACCTGATTTCTTTGATTTGAAACGTGCCATGTTATTGTTGCCCTCCTATATCTACTGGTTCCGCCTCTGAAATTGAAATTGGTATTGCTTTTTGTACAGCGCTTACCAGGTCAGGGTCTGTTAATTCATCAAATTTACGGTTGAATTTATTCATAGCAAGCTCATCCCTCAGTTCGTTAATGGCTGCAGTTAATTCATTCTGAACCTTGATGTACATATTGTACGATGTTCCCCGGTCATTCTGAATCGAAATAACTCCTTTGGACACCGGATAATCACCCAAAAAGGCAATGGCTTCCAGTTTCTTTTCCGGAAGTTCGGGGTCATCAGCAGGGTTTGAAAGGAATTCTTTGGCCTGTTGGCGCAACATTGTGATATCAGCCGGTTTTCCCTCAACAAGAAGCCGGTCGTTTTTGTTGATGAGCACAGTGAAGATATTCCTGTCTTTAATATCAGCTGGCTTCACTGTTGGATCGGCTGGCGGGGGTAGTTTTCTGAAAATACCCTTGTCAGTATTGATCGATGAAGTCAGCAGAAAAAAGGTTAGAAGCAGAAAGGAAATATCCGCCATTGAACCCGTATTTATTTCTGGAGGTTTTCTCATCGTTTACAATTGTTTATGACTTAGTTAAACCATTTTTTAATTTCGACAAAAACCAGGTAAACTAAGGCTCCTGCCATAAGTACGTATGTGAGAATGAGACCGGCACCAATCATTTTCGACTGGGTTGGGCTAATTCCAAAGTTTTCATACAATACGCCCTGGTCTGCCGGGGAAACAAGGTACACAACAAAAACTAAAACAATAGCAATTAAAAATCCAAAGAGACCTTTTTTTGCATTCTTAAAATTCCTTATTGTGTAAATCAATGGAAACCCGATGAAAGACAGGAATGCAATGGCTAAGAGAATATAGGTGAGAAATAAACCAATATTAATCCATGTATTATCCATGATAAATTATTGTTTTACGTTTTTATTCTTGATAAGGATGTCCATGAAAGATATGGTGGCATCTTCCATTGAATTAACAAGGCTTTCAACCTTTGTAAGCAGATAATTGTACAAAATCTGTAAAATAATGGCAGTGATAAGACCAAAAACTGTGGTAAGCAGAGCTACTTTCATACCTCCGGCTACAATGGTTGGTGAAATGTCGCCTGCTGCTTCAATGTCAGCAAATGCCTGAACCATCCCAACAACTGTTCCAAGGAACCCCAACATGGGCGCCAGGGCGATAAATAATGTGATCCATGAAAGATTGTTTTCGAGGCGTGCCATTACTACACCACCGTAAGAAATGATTGACTTTTCAACAATTTCAAGACCTTCCGACATTCTGTCAAGTCCCTGATAAAATACACTGGCAACCGGGCCCTTGGTGTTTTTGCAAACATCCTTGGCAGCGGCAATACCTTTGGTTTGAATAGCTGTTTCCACTTTGTTTAAAAGTTTCTGGGTATTGACGGTCGAAAGATTCAGGTAAACAATTCTTTCGATTGCCAAAGCAAGGCCACCTATTAAACAAAGTAAAATCGGGGTCATCCAGCCAGCGCCACCTTCGATAAACTTTTCTTTCAAAACATAGTGGAAGGATTTTTCCGCAGCAACCGGTGCAGAGAGGGTTGATTGTGAAACAGTTTGAGTTGTTTGCTGTGCAGCGGCTGAGTCAGATTGTGCTTTGCCAATCATAAAAATCCCAACAGTGAGGACACTAACTAACGATAAAAAAACAATTACTTTTTTCATGTGCAAATTTGAATTTTAATTCATACTTTGTTTTTTGACTATTAATTTTTGAAAATATCGTAAAGAACGCGGAGAGGAAGGGATTCGAACCCCCGATACGCTTTTGACGTACACACACTTTCCAGGCGTGCGCCTTAAACCACTCGGCCACCTCTCCAGACAATAGGGGCGCTAAAACCCTGTCTCCTTTTTTCGAGCGGTAAAAGTAGAAAAAAAATATTTAATACAAAAAAAACCTGTTTTTTTTTAAGAATATCAATCTGGTTTTTATCTGTTTCAATGAAATCAAATTATTTGTTATCAATATTTTGCACACTTCATGCCATCTCACCACGTATAGGCCGGCTGAATTGTTCAATGTACTCGTCAAACCTTGAATAGTTCCCAAATACATGCATCATTTTTGTAACTGCGGCCTCTGTAGTAATATCTCTTCCTGAAATCACCCCTATATCGCGGAGCGCCATCCCGGTCTGATATTTTTCCATCTCTACTGATCCGCCCTGGCACTGTGTTACATTTAAAATCAACACTCCACGATCGATGGCTTCCCTTAGTGAAGCAACAAGCCATTTATCGGTTGGTGCATTGCCACTGCCGAAAGTTTCAAGTACCACACCCTTCAATCCCTCAATGCCTAATATTGCACGTACGTGCTGTGCGGTGATGCCCGGAAATAATTTCAGAACGGCAATGTTTGTATCAAGATTTGTATGCAGTTTCAGCTTTTTGAAATTGGGTTTCGATATGTTAGGAAAATGATACCTGATGTAAACGCCTACATCGGCCAAATTTGGGTAATTTGGTGAACGAAAAGCTTCAAAATGCTCTGCATTGTATTTAATGGTGCGGTTACCACGCATCAACCGGTTTTCGAAATAGATGACAACCTCAGGCACTACGGGGGTTTCATCCTGTGAGGCTGCTGCAATTTCGATGGAGGTGATGAAATTTTCCCTCCCGTCGGTCCTGATCATTCCCAGCGGCAATTGCGATCCGGTGAGGATGACCGGTTTGTTGAGGTTTTCGAGCATAAAACTCAGTGCCGATGCCGTGTAAGCCATGGTATCGCTGCCATGCAATACTACAAATCCATCATAATTTTCATAATTCACGAAAATGACTTTGGCTATTTCAACCCAAAAAAAAGGATTCATGTTCGATGAATCGATCACGGGGTCAAAACAATAGTTATCTATTTTAAAATCAAACAATTTCAGCGCTGGAATCTGCTGGTAAATGTTATCAAAATTAAAAGGCTTAAGCACACCGGTTACCGGATCTTTGATCATTCCAATTGTTCCACCGGTATAAATTACCAGAATGGCTTTTTTACTGTTACTGTCCATAATTATCTGATTCTTAATCAATCGGAAATCTGAATAGCCGGATCGCATTTAATGTGGTGATTCTAGCAACCTCTGCCACGGAAATACCTTTTATTGTAGCAAGTGTGGAAGCTACCTGCAGGATGTATGAGCTTTCGTTTCGTTTACCACGGAATGGTACCGGTGATAAAAAAGGTGAGTCAGTTTCGAGGAGGATGTTTTCCATTTGAATATTGGCAATAGCTCTGTCCAGTCCAGAATTTTTGTAGGTCAGCACACCACCAATTCCGAGCATAAAACCCCAGTTTACGATTCGCTCAGCCTGTGAAGCATTTCCTGAAAAACAATGAAATACACCCGTAAGCTTTTCATCAACAGTGCTATCGATAATTTCAAATATTTCGTCAAAAGAATTTCTGACATGCAGCACAATGGGCAGATTGTAGTCTTTTGCCCATTGAATTTGTTCCCTCAAGGCAACCTTTTGATGCTCAAGATGGGTTTTATCCCAATACAGGTCAATGCCCGTTTCGCCAATGGCGTAAAATTTATGTTTTCCGATGAAGCTTTTCACCAGAGCAAGTTCCTCCTCAAAATCGCTTTTTACATCTGTGGGATGAAGTCCGACCATGGGAAAAATATTTTTTGCATAACGGCCCGAAAGGTCAAGCATGGGAGTAACCGTTTTTGCAGTGATGTTGGGCAACAGCATGTATTTAACCCCGGCTGACAATGCCCTTGCAACGGTTTCATTGCGATCATTGTCAAACTCTGGCAAATACAGATGTGCGTGCGTATCGGTAAAAATCATGCAGCAAAAATAGGGCTTTTATTGCAGGAAGGATTTTATATTTTTGCAAAAACTGGCAATTGAAAAAGATACTTATCATCAGGTTTAGCTCAATAGGCGACATTGTTTTAACATCGCCTGTGATACGATGCGCGAAACAACAGATTCCAGACTGTGAATTACATTATCTGACCAAAGCCCAATTTGCACCTGTGGTATCCAGAAATCCAAACATCGATAAGGTTTTAATTATCAAAAGCAGCATTAACGAAATAATTCCGGCTTTACAGGTTGAAAATTATGATGTTGTCATCGATCTTCATAAAAATTTCAGATCATTGGGCGTCAGGCTAAATTTATGGAAAAAGTCATTTTCTTTTCCAAAACTGAATTTTAAGAAATGGCTGCTGGTGCAGTTTAAGATCAACAAGATGCCCGGGGTGCATATTGTTGACCGGTATTTTGAAGCTGTTCAAAAAATCGGGGTAATAAATGATTTCGCCGGACTCGATTATTTCATTCCTGAGCAGGATGAGGTTAAACTGAACAAACTGCCCGCAGAATTTCAGCATGGTTTTGTAGGACTGGTTGTTGGCGGTAAACACCGAACCAAGCAGCTTCCGGTCGAAAAAGCAATTGAATTGTGCGAAAAAATTCCATTTCCAGTCATAATTTTAGGTGGTAAAGAAGACCGGGAGGAGGCTTCAAAAATAGCATCGGCTTCAGGAGCAAAGGTTTTAAATACTTGTGGAATTTATAACCTTAACCAGTCCGCTTCACTTATCCGCCAATCAAAGGTGGTTATTACCAACGATACCGGGTTGATGCACATTGCGGCTGCTTTTCATAAAAAAATTGTTTCGATCTGGGGCAATACAGTCCCCGAATTGGGCATGTATCCTTATCTTCCACACGAAAAGGATTGTTATTCAATATTTGAAATTAAAGACCTATCTTGTCGTCCCTGCTCCAAAATTGGTTTCGAGAATTGCCCCAAAAAGCATTTCAGGTGCATGATGGATCAGGATATTGATAAAATTGCACAAAAGGTAATCGATTACCTGAAACAATAAAAAAAACGGGTGTTTCATACTATCAGCGATGCTAAACCGCTGAATGCAAATAAAACACCCGTTCAACCCATCACCCGGAAGTCGTCTTTTGTCCGGGGATTTTTATTCTATAAAATAGCCTTCAGTACAAAATTCAGAACCACAGTAACCACGATTAATACTCCTATCAGAATTAAAAATGGCATTGTATTCTTTTTGAAGGCAGTTTGTTTCTTAACTGCTTTATTATCTTGATTTTCCATAAAAATTTCGTTAAAGTGAATGATGAATTAACCACAAACCAAAAAGCACCTCAGTCCGAAGACGGGTGTTTTTGGAAAAAAGATTGTTTGTGATGAGGTAAAAACGAATTTACCTGGTGGCAATTCTAAATTCGCAAATAACGATTGATGAGGAACATCGGTATCGACCTGATCGAAAAAGGGCTTCTGAACCAATTATTGAGGTTGAGATACCTTGTTGGTTGACCAGAAACATCTTTGTTCAACATCAACAAGGGCTGCACAAGCCGCAACTCTTTCGATACAAGGTTGATATCGATTCCTGTATTTGCTTTTATGAAAAAACCGGATGCAAAAGGATTGTTGTTCAGGTAAGCCGAATAGATATCAACAATGTTGCTGATTGCAGTATCAGTTGCTTTTGGCAGTGTGTATGGCAAGGTAAGCATGGAAAAACATAACACGCCAATTATAAAATCGGTTTTCAGCCTATTTGCCTTTGGTTGCATCTGTTCTGATACCTTATCCTTTTACAGTTAAAAGTGTTAACAAGTCTTTTGGCTTTTGCGATGGCCAATTATTCTAATTCCCTGATTTTAATATTCCTGAACCAAACATCATCACCATGATCCTGTAAACCGATGTAGCCTTCTTCGGCAGGATTTACAAAATCGGGATAGTCTTTGAATTTGCTGTTGGCAACCATTTCTTTCCAATCGGGAGTCCAGAGGTGATATTCGAGTACATTTTTACCATTCATCCAATGAACGACGGTTCCTTTGTAAACCATCACTTTCACATGGTTCCATTCGCCGGCAGGTTTTACCACGTTCATATCGCCGGGTATCAGGTCGTACAAAGCGCCAGCAGCGCGGTTCCCGTCAACTCCCAGTTTTGCATCAGGGTGCCTGTCATTATCCAAAATCTGCATTTCAGGTGCCGATTTCCAAATGGGTTGATCGGGTTTTTCCTGAGCCAGGTAAAATATTCCGCTGTTTCCACCCTCTGAAACTTTCCATTCCAGCGAAAGTTCGAAGTTTTTGTACTTTTTCACAGTAATGATGTCGCCACCACCGCCAGCTTCACCTTTTCCTGAACCCATTACGTGCAGTGTTCCATCCTCGATAACCCATCCTTTTTCAGGAAATTTTTCCTGGCCATAGCCCCGCCAGCCATTGCTTGTTTTACCATCAAACAATGAAGTCCAGCCTTCCTCATTATTCTTTTTTTGATTTGCACAGGAAGCTAAAAATACAGCTAATAGCAGGAAAATTCCACCTGTTTTAAATATTCTGTTCATGAAAATTAATTTTAAATTTAACAAAATCATATTTACAATGACCAACCCTGGCGGTAAGTATGACGAACATATTCTTCGGCAGCAGGCTTGGCTTTAATAGTAGCGTATTGTGTGTCGAAGTGCGGGTGGCCTTCGATAACTGAAAACTTGTCGGAAGTAACGACCCTTACTTCGTCGGTATCCGAAATGTTGGTAATTTTCATATTTTCACCATCCCACATCAGTTTTCGTTTAAGGTCCTGAAGTCTTACGGCAAGGTTGCCCATCACGACTACTTCGTTGAGGGGGCCGGCATAGTTGAAGTTTGAGCTGGTTTCAATTCTGTCTTCGAAAGTTTCCTTGCAGGCTCTGATCCAGTCCTGCTCGTGCCCGCCTTCCATTGCTTTCGGGATTCTGCGCAAGGTAGGATTAGGACGGGTGTAGTTTTTGTCCAGTTCTTCGGGCAGCAAAATGGGATTTCTTCCATAACAGCCGGTCATGAGTTTACCTTTTGTACCGACAAACAAAATACCGCCACTCTGGTCGCCCATGATCTGGCCGTCTTTCAGCTCTTCGGGCCGAGGGGGAAGCAGACCGCCATCGTACCAGGTGAGTTTAACGGCAGGCAGGTTTATTCTTCCTACTTTACCTCTTTCGGGAAATTCGTAGTGAACCATTTCGGCGAGTGGTGCGCTTTCGGTATTGACCTGCGAAGAACTTGCATAAAAGCACGACGGGTGCCCCAGTCGCAAGGCCCAAAATGCCGGATCTACGATGTGACAAGCCATGTCGCCCAGTGCTCCGGTTCCGAAATCCCACCAGGCACGCCAGTTCCAGGGGGTATAAATTTCGTTGTAGGGACGCATGGGCGCCGGGCCAATAAATAAATCCCAATCCAGCGTTGAAGGAACGTCCTGGAGAGCGGTGGGGCGTTCAAGCCCTTGTGGCCATATTGGACGATTCGTCCAGGCATGAACTTCGGTTACATCACCAATGGCGCCATCCCAAATCCATTCGCAGGTTTGGCGGATACCATCTCCGGAGTTTCCCTGGTTTCCCATCTGGGTGGCCACCTTGTATTCCTTGGCCCATCGGGTAAGCATCCGCGATTCGTAAACGGTGTGTGTTAATGGTTTTTGAACGTAAACATGCTTTCCCATTTTTATAGCCTGAGCAGCAACAATGGCATGGGTATGATCGGGGGTTGCCACAATTACAGCATCGATGCTACTGCCAAGTTCATCAAACATTTTGCGGTAATCGGTGTACTTTTTGGCATTTGGAAATTGCTCAAATAATCCTGCGGCATATTTCCAGTCAACATCGCATAGTGCAACAATGTTTTCGGTCATGCAATTTTTAACGTTGGTTCCGCCAACACCTCCAACGCCAACAGCAGCTATGTTCAATCTGTCGCTGGGTGCAGGCCGTCCGAAATTGCCCAACACATTTCCCGGCAGTACCGATAAACCTGCAGCGGCCATGGCTGTGTTTCCGATAAACTTCCGGCGGCTCAATGTTTGTTTCTTTTGTTTCATTACTGATTTGATTTAATGGTTATTATTCACAAAAAATTACTTTTTTCAACTCGTTGCTTCTGAAAGCATGTTCGATTAGTTTGATCACATTTCGGGCTTCATGGGGTTTTACGGCTTGTTGATATTTTTTTACCAACACATCGTACACATTGTTATAAAACCCTTGGTAATCACCTTTGTGCGTTTGAAAAAACATTTCTTTTAGTCTTCCATTTTCAGAAACCGTCAATAAACCATGGTTTTTCGGATCATCTTCACCCCAGTTGACTTCATCAGGAAATCGACCTGCTTTGAGTGCCAATTCCTGAGGGTCCATTCCGTATTTGATGAACGAACCCTGCTTTCCGGTCACAACAAAATGAGGCCCATTTTTACTGACCATCATTCCGGCTTTCAAAATTGCCTTAAACCCCGGATAATAAAGATGAAGGTCGAAATAATCGTCAACCAGGCTGCCAGTTCGCTGCTTTCGTATATCGGCAAAAATGCCCTCCGGTTTGCCAAACAACACCATTGCCTGATCGATAAGGTGAGAGCCAAGGTCGTAAAGAACTCCCCCACCCGGAATTTTTTCGTCGCGCCACGAAATTTTATTAATCACAGGGCGGTATCTGTCGAAATGTGCTTCATATTCAACCAAATCGCCTAACATTTTCTGCGATAAAATTGCCTGAATGGTTTTGAAATCGCCGTCCCACCTGCGATTGTGGTAAACAAAAATTTTTAGGCCTTCTGATTCTGCAAGCTCGATCAGGTCGTCAGCTTCGGCAGAAGATGGGGTAAAAGGTTTCTCGAGAACAACGTGTTTTCCGGCCAGGAGGCAATCGCGTGCTACCTGGTAATGCAAAACATTTGGCACGCAAATTACCACCAGTTCAATTGATTCATCCTGCAACATCTGTGTGTAATCTTTGTCGGTGCGGACGTAAGGATACAAGGCAGCAGAATCGTTCCGGTGTCTTTCCACAATACTTTTAACACTAAAACCAGGGTTTGTGTGTAAAAAAGGCGCATGAAAAACCCTTCCGGCCAAACCGAAACCTATGATTGCGGTATTGATGACTTTTTCGGCCATGGGGTATCAGAATTTTTGCATGTTGAGGTAATCGAAACTCTTTTTGATGCTTACAAACGGGTCCATTTCAAATTCTTCCTGTTCAACAACAACATACTCCAGCCCCGCTTTGCCGGCAACTTTAAATGCTTCTTCAAACCTGATAAACCCTGAACCAACCTCTACATTTTTTTTCGATACCGGATCTAGCATGTCTTTGGCATGCCAGAGGGCAAACCTACCCGGAAAATTATTTAAATATTCTATTGGTTCTCTTCCGCCGTAGGCAACCCAGAAAAAGTCGATCTGAAAAAATACATGGTTCGGATCGGTGTTGTTCAGCAAAATATCGTAGGGTGTCTGCCCGTCAATTTGTTCAAACTCGAAGGCATGGTTGTGATAGCCAAACTTAATTCCAGCTTCACTGCATTTTTGGCCAATCCTGTTGAAATCGCCTGCAATGGCTCTATAATCATCTAATGTTTTGCGTTTTTCGGCCGGGATTGATGGTAAAACGATGTAATCCATTCCTGCATTTTTGCAATCTTCAATGGTTGTATCCGCATTTTCAGGAGAAATTCCGTTGTGGGTGCTTAAAGGAAGCATCCCCAGATCCGTCACAATTTTCTTGTACTCCTCAGGCGCATAGCCATAAAATTTTCGATCGCCATACCCTGCTGCCTCTACAATTTTGTACCCCGCATCAGCAATTTTTCGCAAGGTTCCCAAGAAATCATTACCAATCTGGTTGCGGAGCGAGTAAAGTTGAATGCCGATTTTGTTGATTTTCCCGGATGCCATGAGTGTTTGTGGAGCAAGCATAACAAGGGCTGCCGATGCTGAAACTGTTTTTACAAAATTTCTTCTGTTCATCATAATATCAATTTTTTTTACTCAAGTTATCAATATCAGACAATTATTTGCTTCTCGTTGTCCCAGTAAACCCGACGGTTTTCTTTGTAAGCCACCGTACCCATGTGGGCTGTCATGGCTTCCTGAAATCCCTGGTCGATGTTGCAACTGGGCTGTCCTCCGCCACGAATACAGTTGAGCCAGTCTTTTATGTGCAAATGCGTGGGATCGAGGCGTTTGCCATCAAGATAAGTGTAAAGCAATCCACGGCTTGCATAGTATTCTTCGGTAGGAGATGTTACGGCATCAACGTGTTTAAAGCCAGGCTTGTAGGAATAAATGGGTATTTCAGGTGAAATGAGGCCTTTTTCAATTTTTTCCTTAAAACGGGTTGATTCGGGGTCGGCATAAATTTTCAGATTGTTTTCGAGGTCGAGCCAGGCATCGTGCCCCATGATGGTGCGGCCACGGTTTTTACTGCTTGCCAGCGAGGCGCTGTAAAGCAATGTAAATTCTCTTTCGGGATATTCGAACGCCATTTGCAACACATCAGGAACCGTGCGGCCATCCTTGTAGAAATAAATGCCGCCTGAAGCTACTGCGGAATGTGGAATTCCCAGCTCGAGAATTTGGTTCATCGCATCGTAGTCGTGTGTAAACAAGTCGCCCGATAGGCCGGTGCTGTAATCCCACCAGCACCGCCACCTGAAAAACCGCTCGAGGCTGAACCCGTTCCAGGGCGCAGGTCCAATAAATTGTTCCCAATCAATATTCTGGCTGTTTGCTTCTTCGTGAATTTTGTAAACCCAGGCGCCCTCGGGCGAATTGCGGTTTGTGGTAACTTCGATGAGTGAAATTTTACCTAAAACATTGTTTTTCACGGCCTCTCTGGCTTTGAAATAGCTTTCGGTCTGCCGGTTCTGATGTCCGAGCTGAAAAACGATGTTGTTATCTTTAACAGCTTTGACAACTTCGTAGGTCTCGGGAATTGTCCAGGTCATGGGTTTTTCGACATAAACATGCTTTCCTGCACGGGCAGCCTCAATGATCATTGGGCCATGCCAGTGGTCGGGGGTGGCAATAATCACAGCATCAACATCGGAGGCAGCAATGAGGTCCCGGTAGTTTTTGTATCGTTTTGGGGCTTCACCCATTTTGCCATTTAGTCCTTCACGGTAAATATTTGCTCCGGCACTTATTCCTTTTTGAGCATTGATGTCGAAAACATCGCAAACACCTGTTATCCTTAAGTTCAGGTCTTCCTGCTCCATGAATTCGACATATCTTTTGTCCTGGTTGTTTTTGTTGGCGGCATTTATGTATTTAACAAGCGTATTGGGGCTTAAAAACCCGGCTCCCTTGAGTAAGGACAGCCCCCGTCCTCCAGTGCCAATAATTCCAATCCTGATTAGTTTATCCTTCGGCACCTTGCGGTATAACACAGGATTCACCCCATCCAGTTTCACTTCTTCGGTTATGGCATTCTTGTAAAACTGGTCATTCTTTTGTTTGCGGTACCAACCATACGAAAAAACACCCAACAATGGAACAGTCATCAGGCCTTTCAACAGGTCGCGGCGATTTATTCCACCTGGACCGGGCCTGGGATTATCAATATTATTTGATTGATCTTCAGACATCAAAATTTTCTGTTTTTTATTTTTAGTGAAAAAATCAGCCGGTCGAGGCCAATTATTTTACCTGTGGGAAAAAGCCACAATACTGCCAGTGCAGCCAGTTCGATCAGGTTTTTGTTAACCAGAAGATAGCTTCCTTCCATGGGTAATAAATATTTTAAACCTACAAATGGAGGATGCGAAAGGTAATACAAGGTCAGCAGGATTATTCCGGAAATGGTTGATAATTGGGTGAAAGCCCCTAAAATAAGTCCAAGCCCTACAGCAATTAAACCCCATACATTTAAAAAATCGACCACACCCAAAGCGGTGGGATTGGTTGCCAGAGAATAAAAGAAACTACTCATAAAGCCCTGTGAATCCATCAGGTAGCCAACACTCGACCAGTTTGGATTTGCAAGTTTTACAACTCCCTCGTACAAAAAATGCCAGCCGATAAACACACGCAATGCTACCAGCCAGACGAGTTGTGTATTTGTGTATTTCATTTGCTGAAAAAATTATTAACTGGTAAATTTACAAGGGTTTAACCAAAATATCATCCCATTTTACCTTTATGCCGCCACCATCATGAATCTGAAGGGCAATTTTTCCATTGGCTTTTCCAATTTTTTCATCTTTCAAATCGGTCATCAGCTGGTTGTTGAGCCAGGTCATCACCCGGTCGCCTTTCACCAAAATTACCATTTCGTTCCATTGTCCCATTTTCAGGATGTTTTCCTTATCATCGGCAATTTGGTTAAGCCAGCCCCTTCCGTATGATTCATAAATGGCGCCTGAATTTTCCCCCGGAGGTGCTACTTCAACCTGCCAGCCCGAAATCTTTGTTCCGGTAATGGATGACCTGAAAAAGATACCGCTGTTGCCGTTGGCCTCCTGTTTAAATTTCACCCTCAACAAAAAATCCTTGAATTGTTTTTCGGTAGCCAGGTAACCGTATTGTTTGTCAGGACCGCTTTCGCAAACGAGAAGCCCATCTTCGACGTACCATTTTTCGGTGCCGTAAATTTCCCATCCATCCAGATTCCGACCGTTAAAAATGGGTTTACCAACATCGGTGAGGTCTTTAATTTTAATGTTTCGAAAACTGATTACGCTTCCATGGTCCTGAAGGCCAATGTTTCCTTTTCGGGCGAGGCCATAATCGGGATAATTCTTCCATTTTCCATTTTGTGAAAGGTTTTTCCATTCATCTGTCCATAGGTCGTATTCCAGAATCTTATCTCCATTCAGCCAGTGAGTTACATGACCATTTTCAACCTTGATGCGGCTTGAATTGAATTCGCCGACTGGCTTAAGCGTTTTGTTGATGGCGTTGTGCATGGCATAATTGGCACCTGTTTTTTGCCATTCTTCAAGATTCTCAGGAAACCCAACATCATCAATAAGCTGGTATTCGGGAGCTGTGTAGTAGGTTGCCGGATGCAAACCCTCCACAATGTGGAAGAAAATACCACTGTTTCCACCTTTTTCAATGGCCCATTCAAGATAAAGATCGAAGTCTTCGAATAACTCTTCTGTAACAATGTCACCGGTCATGTCGCCGCCTTTGCCGTAAGCCACGAGCATTCCATTTTCAACTGTCCAGCTTTTCGGAATCGGGGTATGGTTGTATCCCCGCCAGCCATTGGTGGTCTTTCCGTCGAACAGCAATTTCCATCCGTCCTTGATTTCTTTTGGTGATAACAGGTTGTAAGCAGATTGAGCATCACGAGAAGTTTTGTTTTGGGCAGTGCCTGCAAAAACAAAAATTAAAAGCAACAGCGTTGTTAAAATCCTTTTCACCTTAAAAATATTTATTAAAAAATTAAGGGGTAAAATTATTAATTCAAATCAGTTGCTATGATTGATTGCAGCGATTTTTTTTACAATTTATACTTAATTAAAATTGAAGGCTCAGCCAACGTTGAGCTGGTAAGCACGGCCATCCTTTTTTTCGACATAATTGATAAATGATTTGTTGACAACCTTGTTACCGCCGGGAGTTGGGTAATTGCCTGTAAAATACCAGTCGCCGGTATGATCGGGAATGGCAGTGTGAAGGTCTTCGATGGTCTGGAAAATAACTTCCACCTTCGACCTTATGTCAGCCGGTGTAACAATCTGAGCGATTTTTTCTGAAATCTGCCTTGTTGACAATGGTTTGTAAATGTCTTTTACAACATTGACAATCTGTTCTTTTGGCAGGCTTTCCTGTGCTTTTGCTTTTTTGTACACCTCGTTGATCACGTTTCCCTGATGGGTGGTAGTTAAAAGTTCGATGGCAGCTCTAAAAGCAATAAAATCGTTGAGTTTCACCATATCGATTCCGTAACAATCGGGATAACGGATTTGGGGAGCCGATGAGGCAATAACAATTTTTTTGGGGCCAAGCCTGTCGAGAATTCTTATGATGCTTTGCCTGAGCGTGGTTCCGCGGACTATGGAATCGTCAATAACCACCAGGTTATCAATTCCTTCGCGGACAACGCCGTAGGTTATGTCGTAAACATGGCCTACAAGGTCGTCGCGGCTGCTGTCCTTGGTAATAAATGTTCTTAACTTTACATCTTTCACGGCAATATCATCAACACGGGGCGAGAGTTTCAGGATTTCCTCAACTTTTTCAGAAGTGATTTCCATGCCCAAAGCGATGATTTTTTCGGATTTTATTTTGTTGCAGAATAGGTTGAGTTCTTCAATCAGACCTTTGAAGGCAACCGCCGCAGTGTTGGGAATGTATGAGAAAACCGTATTTTCGAAATCATAGTTGATGGCTTTCAGAATTGCGGGGGCAAGCAACCGGCCTAAATGCTTTCGCTCCTGATAAATATCAGTGTCGGTACCGCGTGAAAAATAAATTCTTTCAAACGAACATGCCTTCCGTTCTTTAACAGGTGCGAAAGGAACTTCTTCAAATTTACCCTGATTCTTGATGATGAGAACATGCCCGGGTTTAAGTTCTTTTACATCACCCGTCTTTAAATTGAATGTAGTTTGCAACACCGGACGTTCGGAGGCTGCTACCACAATTTCATCATCATAATAATAAAATGCCGGTCTGATTCCTGATGGATCGCGCATTACAAAAGCATCGCCATGCCCTAACATGCCTGCAATGGCATAGCCACCATCCCAGTTTTTGGCCGACCTCCTGAGTATTTCCTGAATGTTGAGGTCGGCTGCAATCTTTTCGGAGATTTCTTTTTTTACCAAACCCTGCTTTTTGTACTTCTGATAATGGATTTCGTTTTCCTCGTCCAGAAAATGGCCAATTTTTTCGAGTATGGTAATGGTGTCTGTTGTTTCGATGGGATACTGGCCAAGTTCAACAAGGTGGCTGAAAAGCTCATCCACATTGGTCATGTTGAAATTGCCGGCGAGCACGAGGTTTTTGGTAATCCAGTTGTTTTCGCGCATTACAGGATGTAAGTTTTCCACACCGTGACCTCCAAAAGTTCCATAACGCAGGTGCCCCAGAAAAACTTCTCCTGTGAATTCGGTATGTCGTTTCAGCCAGTTGACATCACGGAGCAGGTGAGGCTTTTCTTTTTCGATAAGGGTGAACTGGTTGTAAATGTGCCTGAAAGTGTCGATAATAGGGGTTGACGAATTTGAACGATAGCGGTTTATGTACTTCTGCCCGGGTTCAACGTTCAGTTTGATGTTTGCCAGCCCGGCGCCGTCCTGCCCACGGTTGTGCTGCTTTTGCATCATCAGGTGAATTTTATTCAAGGCATAAAAACTGGTTCCGTATTTCGACAGGTAAAATTCAAGCGGCTTGAGCAGCCTGAGAAGCGCAATTCCACATTCGTGCTTTATTATTTCGCTCATTTGTAGTTTATTAACAGAATTAATCCTGTTTTTGAGCTGCAAATGTAATAATAAGGCGTGAAGGTAAACCTTACAAATTCCTAACTACAAACCCAGGATATGATTCAAATTGTTATCGGCGATGTATGATCGGCATGACAAAGGAAAAGGAGGATAGTTAGTAACAAACCTTTTGTATTTGGAAGAGCGAAACTGGTTATGATCAAATTTTGCTTCAATGGCGAACTTTTCTTCACCCGTATCTATCACAAAATCCACCTCATTGCCATCAGCGGTGCGCCAGTAGTGGATTTCATCAGCAGTGTATTTTTCGCGCATTCGGATAAAAATGTAATTTTCGATAAGAGAACCTTTGTCAGGCCGGGAATCAATCATTCCAAACAAATTATTAATCGTATTCCGGAATCCCAGGTCATGAAAATACACAACCGGCATTTTGGTAATTTCTTTACGGACATTCGTAAAAAATGGCTTCACAAGCATGATATGAAAGCATTTTCTTAAAACAAAAAGGTAATTTTCGATGGTCGTAGTCGAAACGCGCAGCGTGTTTGAGAGTTCGTTTTTATTGACAAGTTTGTTTTGCCCGTCGGCAAGAATTTTTAGGAGGTTGTGCAGCGTTTCTTCTGATTTAATAACTGATTCAAGGATATCACGTTTCAGGTACGAAGTCATCAATTCGCGCAATTTTGCCTTCTTCAACTCGTGACCTTTAGCAAGAACCACCGCAGGATAACCCCCGTAGGTGAGGTATTCGTCGAAAAATGCCAGAAGGTCATTCCGTCTTAACGAAAGGTATTCCGGATTTTCCCTGATCATCTGCAGTTCGTGAAGCAGCGGGCTGTCGCCAGTTCTGAAAGTCAGAAATTCATCGAAATCCATGGTGTAAACTTCAATTAGTTTTTTTCGACCGGCAAGCGAATCGGTGAATTTTTCATCAATATTAAAAGCACTGCTGCACGTTGCAATAATCATCATTCCAGGCGCATACAAATCGTAGTGGTATTTTAAAAAGTTTAACGGATCGGCTAAGTACTGAATTTCATCAATCAGGACATACGCTTTTGAATCAAAGTTTTTCGGAATAAACCGAAATAGGTTTTCAGGATGTTCGTTAAAAGCAATTTTTAGGGTTGAATCTTCCAGGGTAAAATAATACACCTTTTCGCCTGATTCATTTAGAAAATCCAAGCATTGCTTTAAAAAAACAGTTTTCCCGGTTTGACGTGCTCGCGAAAGGATAAGAAACTATTTTGCAGATGAATTAAGATGAATTACCATTTGATTAAAATATTTCCGCTTCATCATTTTCTGTAGTGATTTTTTATAAAAATAGTGATTTTCCGATAATTTTCATTTTCAAAGTAAAAAATATCCGATATTTTTCATTTGCAAAGTAAAATTTATCGATTTTTGATTTATTGAATGCTTAATTACCTCAAATTGTGCAAAATATGGTTTTCAAAAAAATAGCGCTACTTTTACGCTAAAATCAAAACCTTTTACTAATGAGGAAAAACTTACTTGCAACCGTTTTTTGCTTATTTATGATTACCGTTCAGGCTCAGTACATTACGCCAGGAACGGGCATAAATTGGAACCTCGGTGATTTGGTTGAAAATTCGGGAGGGGTTATTACACTGGAAATCAATGGCCAATATTCCATTAACAACAACCTCACCCTTTCAAATGCTGATACTTTGACCATTGTTACACCAGAAGAAATTAATGTGTTGGATGAGGTGCTTATTATCATTAAAGGTGTACTTCTGATTGACCCGCCGGAACCAGGCATTGTTTTTTTCAAGGCCATGAACAACTATTCCACAGGTTTCAGGTTTGAAGACAATGACGGTTCCAGCCTTTCGCGCACCTATTTCAGGAAGGCCGGTGGCATTGATCTTGTAAATGCTGACATTCAGTTTTTTAATTGCGATTTTACCGAATTTAACCAGGAAAACAGCACCGGAACCATCGATTTGTTTCAAAGTTCACCGCTGATTTCGGCTTGTTCATTTTCCGATAACTTCGGTCCGGCAGTCATGTCGGGAGCAAACGGAAGCAGTTCGCCTCAGATTTTTAATTGCGAAATAATTTCGAATGTGATGTCGAATGCCAACATGCCGCAAATCAACCTGGGAACTTCGGGCGCCGACAGCATCAGGATTGTTGGTTGCGAAATTATCGGCAATCCTGCCAACATCATGGCCGGCGGCATTGCCATCACCACATTGGCCGGCGGTTCCATTAAAGCCCGGATCGAAGGAAACATCATCAAAAACAACCGTTACGGGATTACCGCCTACGGTTACAACATCGGCTCGGTAATCGGGAACAACGAAATCCGGGACAACAACACCCAAAACCTGCCTATGCAGGGCGGAAGCGGAATCAATTACTGGGGTAACGCTTCCAACCAAAGTATCGTTACCGGGAATATCATCAGCGGAAACCTTTGGGGAGTCACCATACAGTCGGCTGCCCAGCCCAATCTTGGCCAGCTGGAAGGCGAAATTTATAACCCAGGAATGAACCAGTTATACAACAACGGCAACTCCGGCCAGCTTTACGACCTGTACAACAACACACCAAATGCAATCATGGCCGAAAACAATTACTGGGGTACCATGGCCCCCGATTCGGTGGAGATGCGCATTTTTCATCAGCCCGACGACCCGACACTTGGCTGGGTAGATTATCAGCCACTTTTTTTTCCACCAGTAGGCATTGTCGATAATGCAGGTTCAGTTAAGTCGCAACTTGTCGAAATTATTTACCCAAATCCGGCAAACCTTTCTTTTTATTTAAAACTAAAAAATCGCCCGGAGAACCCGGAGGAAAAGCCTTTGATTGAGCTTTATAATCTGAATGGTGAAAAACTATCGGCCTGTGAAATTCATGAAACTGAAAAGCCGGTCAAAATGTGGATTCCGGAAGGTGTTTCGGGGGTAGTTCTGATAAAAATAAAATACATTGGCAAGGAAGAAACCTTGAAAATTGTGGTGAGATAGGTTGATTTGAAAAAATAACCTGTCAAGGTCAATCTGGGTAAAGGGTTTTGGCAGGTGCATCGATTGAAGTGTATTATCGCGGTGACACAACGCGGTGTTCAAATCAGAACACAGCATGTAATTTTCTGAACAAAAAGACACAGAAAAAGTTGATATGGTTTTTCCATGTGGTTGTTTTACAATACAGTAACAGACTTGGTATAATTCGTGCGATCAGTTACTAAAAGTAATTAAATGGGTGGTGGTAATCTAATTTTCAAGCTATCGTTCAGGAGTCTGATGCGAAACAAAGTTTTCGTAATCGTTAACCTGATGGGACTTTCAATAGGTATTGCTGCCAGCCTGTTGCTTTTTCAGTATGTTGAAAAAGAATACAGTTACGACCGCTTTCATAAAAACGCCACCGACATTTATCGCATTCGACTCGATCGTTTCAACCAGGGAAACCTTGCTGAACAGTTAGCCACGGCAAGTTGCGGTCTGCAGACATTGTTACCCGATAAATTTCCGGAGGTCATCAGCTATACTGTGTTGAGCAACTTTCAACTGCAGGCAGTTTTGTCGTATTCAGGTATGGATTTCAGCATCAACAAGGCTTTTTATGCTTCGAAAGATTTTTTCAGGGTTTTTTCATATCCACTCATCAATGGGGACCCCGAAACAGCGCTGGCCAAACCTTTTACCATCATAATTTCGGAATCGCTTGCCGGAAAATTGTTTGGAAAAGAAGCACCCATTGGGAAAAAAGTAAAAATCAACAGCAGATTTGAATTTACCGTAAATGGCGTATTCAAAGACCTGCCCAACAATACCCATTTGAAATTTGATTTATTAATCTCTGAAGAAACCATGATACACCTGTTTGGTTCGTGGATACGCGATTCGTGGTATTCGGATGTTATGCTCACCTATGTTCATCTGCGCGAAGGCACCAATCCACGCATGTTTGAAAAAAAGCTAAATGAAGCTGTTCACCAGATCATAGGAAAAGAACTGCAGGCAGCAAACAGCGATATGCTATTTCATCTTCAGCCGCTTACCAGCATTCACCTCCAATCGAACTACCCAATGGAAGCCGAACAAAACGGGGATGGCAGTGCAGTTACCTTTATGCTTATCATAGCCTTACTGATCTTAATTATTGCCTGGGTAAACTACATCAACCTTGCAACAGCGCGCACGCTGGAACGAGCCCGCGAAATAGGGATGCGTAAAATTAGCGGGGCTACACACCGAAATATTCTCTGGCAACTTTTGCTGGAATCCGTAATCGTCAATTTTCTGGCGATTGTTTTTTCGCTCATTCTTGTTGAGGTACTCCAGCCCTGGTTTAGCCAAATTACCGGTATGCAGTTCGATCTGAGTCTATGGCGTAAACCGGTTTTCTGGTTGATTTTTGGTTTGATAATTATTTTTGGGTCAGTACTTTCGGGATTATATCCGGCATTAATTCTGTCTTCATTTAAACCCATCAATGTAATTGGCCGCAAGAGATTGATTGCAAATTCAGGAAATTTGTTCCGAAAAGCGCTACTGGTTTTTCAATTTGTCATTTCTATCATGCTGATAGCCGGAACGCTCACCATCTTTCAGCAGGTAGAGTTTATGAAAAGCCGCAACCTGGGCATCGATATCGACAGCACCTACATTGTGAATTGCCCGGTTGCAACCGATAGTTTGTGGTGGGAAAAATATGACGGGTTTAAGAATGAGTTGAAATCGAGCGACAAGATTAAACAAGTGTGTGGTTCCTTTTTTGTTCCCGGCGATCCGATCTGGTTTTCGCAGGACTTTGTTTCGGAACTTGATCCCAACAACGTGAATTCCAAAATTATAAATGCTCTTTTCATCGACGAGGACTACATGAATCTGTACAACCTGAAGTTTATTGCCGGAAAGAATTTTTACAAAGGATGCCGCCGCGATACAGTGTCGTTCATCCTCAACCGTTCAGCGGCAAACCTTCTCGGGTATTCCAATCCTCATGATGCGGTCGGCGATTACCTAAACGTTCCAGCCTGGAATCTCAAATTTAAAATTGGCGGTGTTATCGAGGATTATCACCATCAGTCGCCCCGCGAAAAAGTGGTTCCTGTGGCTTTTGTCTATCAAAACCATCCCGCTTTTATAAAACGTTTTTCAATACGCGTGTCGGGCGACTGCAACGAGACCATAGAAGTGATTGAAGCGGGATTCAGGAAATATTTCCCGGGCAACCCTTTCGGGTATTTCCACCTTGGCAATTACTACAACAGCCAGTACACCACCGATCTGCATTTTGGAAAAACCTTTATGATCTTTTCTTTTCTGGCCATAATTATTGCTGTGTTGGGAATGTTTGCACTTGCTCTTTTCTTCATTACCCAGCGCAACAAAGAGATAGCTATACGTAAGGCACTTGGCGCCAATTCGGCCAACCTTTTGCTGCTGCTCACCCAAAACTACTTCAGCCTCCTGGCTATTTCGGCAATTATAGGATTTCCGATGGCTTTTCTATTGATGCAACGATGGCTCGAAAACTTTGCAGTCAGGATAAACCTGGGCTGGTGGTTTTTTGTCATTCCTCTTTTCCTGATGAGTGTGCTCATTCTCCTATCCGTATCGCAGCAAATCATCAAAGCCTCACGCATCAATCCCGCTCAGGCATTGAAATACGAATAGAATTAATGGCTTCAATGCCTGACACCTTCCTTAAAATGTTGATAGCCAATTATATTTTCCTCTGTAAAAAAAGGCAGGAACATTATTTATGATGAAGATGTTGGATAATTTTTTGCTACAATTCAGCATTAGGAGTAACTTTGCGAAAAATAGAGCATTATGTACTTAGCGCCACTGAATTACGACAGATATTTTAAGAAAGTTTTTTCC
>CALFEP010000271.1 GCA_937950125.1 uncultured Bacteroidota bacterium | reverse complement strand
AAACCGGGGTCGGCATATTCAGGTAAATCGCCGGGGTGATACAGCCAGGTATTCAGGTTTATTAGCCGGCCTTCGGGCAGGCTGTCGATGCGGATAACCTGTTTTGTTTGCCCGGTTGCTGCAAAATGAAGGATGAATCCCATCGTGAGAAGGAAAAATATTTTCCTGAAAACATCCCTGTCAGAAGCCTTTTTCATTCCAAAACGTTTTGGTTGGTGTAAAGGAATGAAATTATTTGGTTTTCAGTGTAAAAACAGTCAAAAAAATCAGGAAACCCGTCACAACATGCTATCCAGTGAAAACAGGATCAAAACCAGCAACAAAAAGAGGTTCAGTTGCATGAAAGCCATTTTCAGGTTTATGGTTTGGCGGCGCAGAAGCGCATAAAACGACACCACCAGCCAGGCAGTAGAGATAAGCAGCGCAATAATGATAATTTTTGAAGACACCACACCAGCCACCGGAATGACAATCACGGCGCAGGCAGTAGCCAGAATCCAAATAAAAATAAGCTGCCGCAGGCCGCTTTCAGTGAAAATGGTGGTTAATGAGGCAAAACCTGCTATTTCGTAATCCTTTCCATATTTTAAAAGAAGCAGAATAAAATGAGGCACCTGCCAGATGAAAAGCAACGCCGAAATTAACAAGATGGAGGGGTGCAAAATATATCCACCGGCGGCGGCCCATCCTATCGCTGGTGGGAAGGCGCCTACGAATGCTCCGGCTAAAATGGCAAAAGCGGTGCGTCTTTTCAGGGGTGTATAAATGGCGTTGTACCATACCAGCGTGAGCAGGCCTATGCCTGTGGCCAGGATGTTGGTTCCAAAATACAAAAGTGCCGTTCCTGAAAAAACAAGAAGGATGGTAAAAAGCATGGTTCCTGCCCTTGATAACCTGCCGCTTGGGATAGGCCTGCGACGGGTGCGTAGCATCAAAGCATCGTAGCGATGCTCCTGCAGTTGGTTTAAAGCAGCCGAGCCACCCGACAACAAAAACACGCCGGCTGTAAGGAATAATGCCGTTGTATCGAATTTCTGCTTAAAAACGAGGTATCCGGTAAGGGCGCTCACCGTTACTGCCAACGGAATTTTGATCTTACTTAGTTCGGCAAATAATGAAATGGATTTATGCAGCTTATTTCGCATTTCCACTCAGCGACCTGAGGTATTCGACAACCTGCTGGGCTTCCTGCTCTGTAATCATCCCTTTGTACGAGGGCATCAGCCCGGAAGCAAAACCAACAACCACATCGGCGTTGGGTTCATAAATAGAATGGATAAGGTATTCATCATCCACCAGCACTTCCCGTTCTTTTCCGTCTGTTATCACTTTTCTGGTTTGTCCATAGATACCTTTAAAACTGTTGGCCACCAGTTTGGTTCCGTCGGAGGAATGACAAGCCACGCATCCGTTGAGCTTTATGACATTAAATCCGGCTGATACTTTATCCAGGTCGCTTTCACCTTCGGGTGTTTTAATCCATTCCTGCCATATCGAATCCTCTACCACCTCTACAGTTGTAAGCATATAAGCGTGACGAAGTCCGCAATATTCGGCGCAAAACAGGTCGTAGGAGCCAAATTCAGTGGCTGTAAACCACATTTGGTTGGTACGTCCCGGCACCACATCCTCCTTCACCCTGAAAGCCGGCACATAAAGGCTGTGAATAACGTCAACCGAAATCATGTCCAGTTTCACAGGTTTATCTTTTGGGACAATCAGTTTTTCGCTCTTTTTACCATTTGCATACTCAAAAGTCCAGCTCCACATTCTGGCAATGGCTTTAACGGGTATGGCTTCATCGGGCACATCGCGCATTGGGGCAAATCCTGCCCATCCAAAATAAAACATTACAAAGACAAGCAGTGTGGGAATGATTGTCCAGATCAGCTCCAGTTTAAAACTTCCTTCAATAGAGGTGTCAGCTTTTGGGTTACGTTTTTTGTTGTATTTAACGACAAAATAAATCATTACGACGGTGATCCCGACAAGGAAAAAAACTGCGGTTCCCAAAATCAGGTAAAAAGCAAGATCGACACCTTCGGCAAATGTTGATGATCCATTCATAATTTATCCTCCCGCTTATTTAAAAAACAAATAATCAGAAAACAACAAGATGAGCACCAGGACGAAAATCACGGCAACGCCAATCACGATGGCCTGCAAAAACCTGTTTTCAAACTTTAGGTGCATAAAATACGAACCCACCAGGAATGTTTTTACACTGGCAACCAGCAAGGCAACCACCACGGTTAAATCCTGCAGGTCGAACTGTGCCACTTCGATGGTTATCAGGGTGAAGATGAGCAAATCCATCCACACCAGAATATTGAATTTATAATCGACTACATGTTCGGTATGATTTTCTGACATAGCTAATAATTTTTCAGATGATTAAATAAAACAATGGGAAAAGATAAATCCAGATAACATCCACCAGGTGCCAGTACAATCCTCCATTTTCGAGGTAAATGTAACGATCCTTGTTAACGGTTCCTTTTTTAATGTAGTAGGCAATTACACCCAGCAGTATGCCACCAACAATAACATGGATGGCATGAAGCCCGGTCATGAAGAAATACAGGAAGAAAAACTGCGATTCGCCGGTGCTTAGCTCCTTAAAATGATCCATTCCGGGAAACAAACCATGGTCGTACTTTGCGTGCCACTCAAAATATTTGTTAACAAGAAATGCAAGCGCCAGCAGTATGGTTACAACAATGAGGTTGAAGGCTCTTTTTGAATTTCCCTTTTGAATGGCCGTGATGGATAAAGCAACCGTTAAACTGCTTGTTAGCAGTACAACCGTGTTGATGGCTCCTACAACCAGGTTTAGTTCGGCTGAACCCTCGTGAAAAGCATCGTGGTTGAGAAACCTGTAGGTGGCATACACAATAAAAAGGCCTCCGAAAAGAAGCACTTCGGTAAATAGAAACAGCCACATGCCCAGCTTTTTCCCATAGGAATCGAAATGCTCGTTATGTCCGTGAGAAATTGTTGATGTGCTCATACTTTATCTGTTTTTTGATGTTTCAGCAAGATATTCCTCATAATCCCTGTAATCGTAAGGGCCGCGTGTAACCACCGGTGTTTCGTCGAAGTTATAGAGCGATGGCGGCGAATCGGTGTGTGTCCAGTCTAATGTTACCGATCCCCATGGATTGTGTTCTGCCTTAGGACCTTTCCGGGCATTGATCAGGTTAACGATAATCACCAGAAGCCCCAGCGCCATAACCCATGATCCATACGTTGAAATAACATTTGGGGTGGTAAATTCGGGGAGATAATCGTAATACCTGCGGGGCATTCCCATAATTCCGACAACCAGCATGGGGAAATACACAAGGTTGAAACCGATAAACAGCAGTACAAATCCGATGTTTGCCCATTTCATGTTATACATTCGTCCCCAGATTTTTGGGAAAAAGTGATGAATGGCGCCAATAAAGGCAAAGCCCGTCCCACCGAACATGACATAGTGAAAATGCCCGACCACAAAGTAGGTGTCGTGCACGTGAATATCGGTGGCCAGAGCGCCAACCACCAGGCCCGTCAATCCGCCAATGGTGAATTGACGGGCCTGGTGGTTAGATCGGAAGAGCACACGTCTGAACTCCAGTCACGTGGCCTTATC
>CALFEP010000270.1 GCA_937950125.1 uncultured Bacteroidota bacterium | reverse complement strand
GTTTCGCCGATGCCGATTTCGTTTCCGGCAGCAAATTTTTTTGCAAGATCAGACTGTTGCAGGCCAAAATTTTCGATATCGAGGGTTGGCCTGTATTGCCGGCGGGTTCGCACGGGGTTGGTGCGGGTGAAAAGGTGTCCGCGCTGACGGTAGGCATTTATCAGGTTAATCACCTTAAATTCTGTTGGATAAGCCTGTCCGGCCTGGGGTTCGGTGGCGCCAAAATGCGTGCGGGCAAACTCGAAACCATCGAAGAACATTTTCCAGCTTTGGTCAACTGACGACGGATCGGCTTTGTATCTGTCGAAAAGCTCCCCGATCATCACCGGATCGGCGTTGCCGATAAACGAGAATTTATCCATAAATTCGGGTTGTTTGTTAGTAGCTGCAAAAGTAGATTTTTTTAAACAGAAAGGGAGTCCGGCCTCGTTCCTCTTCATACAGCATCCCGTGTTATGATTTTTAAATCAAAGGATTACAGGTTTCGAGCGATCTTCAAAAGGTTTACTTTTTGAAAATTTAACAAAACTTCTATCTAAAAAATTCTTCCTTGAAATTAATGAGGTAAACCTGCCGGGTGGCGCGTGTGACGGCGGTGTAAAGCCAGCGCAAAAACTCAGGGTCAATCTTGTCGTCTTTCAGGTAGGGTTGGTCGATAAAGATGGTTTCCCACTGTCCGCCCTGGGTTTTGTGGCAGGTGAGCGAATAGGCAAATTTCACCTGCAAAGCATTGAACCAGGGGTTGTTTTTCACTTTTTCGATTTTGGTTCTGTGGTTGGGGATGTCGTCATAATCTTTCATCACTTCATCAAAAAGCCGTTGGTTGTCGGTAAATGACAGCGATGGATTTTCCGACATGATGGTGTCAACCAGCAGTTTCACTTCCAGTTCGGGCTGGTCGGGATAATCAATCATGCTGATGATGGCGTCGGCAAACCGGAAGCCGTACATCTCGTTTATCCTGCGTATTTTCCTGATTTCGATGATATCGCCGTTGGCAATAAATCCTGCCGGCGATTCAGGCGAAAGCCAGAAATAGTTATTTTTTACGACCATCATCATATCGCCAGCCGAAATCTCTTCTTCGCGAAACAGAATCCGGTTGCGGATTTCGCGGTTGTAAATGTTGGCGCGCTTGTTCGACCGGGTTATAACGATGGCTTTGTTTTCGGCATCTCCTGCGTGGGCTGAATACAAGGCTTCTTCGAGCAAACCGGAATTAATAAGTCGGATGTCACGGAAACCGTGGATGTTGAACAGAGGCACACTCAGGTTCCCCGAATCCAGTTTTTCGCGCAGCAGCGTGGCATTGGCCAAAATGCCGGATTCCAGCGACTGCCGCATCACCTCTTTGAGCTCGAGGCAGCGCACCGAAAAACCGTAGGAGGTTTTTAGGAAATTTACATCCATGGCGGGCGAAATATTCAGTCCGACGGGTGGAAGTTGGGCGGTGTCGCCAATCAGGATCAGGCGGCAGTTTTTGCCCGAATTTACGTATTCAACAAGGTTGGTAAGCAGGTCGGCTTCCATCAGGAAATGGTGGTCGGCGGGGCTACCTCCGCCCGAAATCATCGAGGCTTCATCAACGACGAAGAGCGTATTTTTATGAAAATTGGGCAACCGGTGTAGCAGCACGGTTCCATCGGACTGGCTGCGTGGCTGGTAAATTTTTTTGTGGATGGTAAACGCTTGTTTTCCTGAATAAGTAGCCAGTACTTTGGCAGCCCTGCCGGTGGGTGCAAGCAGCACAGTATCGCGGTTCAGTGCCGGCGCAGCTTTCACAAGTGCACTCAGGATGGTGGTTTTGCCCGTTCCGGCGTAACCTTTAAAAAGGAATATCTCCTTTTCCCTGCTGTTGAGGATATATTCGGCTAAAGCCAGGATCAAAATTCGCTGCCCTTCGGTGGGAACATACGGAAAATGACTAAAAATCAAATCTTCAACCTGCCTGATTTCCATGGGGCAAAAGTAGGGAGAATGGAGCGATTGGACTGAAAAATTTCTTTTCAACTCCAGGTAAAATTTATCCAAAATAAAATAGTAGGATTAAAAAAATTAAATTTGTACAAACGTTAAAAACCAGATACAATGTCGAAAACAGAAATATTACAGGTAAAAATTAAATTTCCTGAACCACTTAAATCATACAAAACATGAAGCTTACAGCGATTATCGAAAAATCAGACGACGGATGGTATGTGGGACAGTTGGAGGAAATACCTGCAGTTTTATCGCAGGGAAAAACCATCAAAGAATTGAAAGAGAATTTATTGGATGCGCTTCAACTTCTACTGGAGGCAAACAGGGAAGCTACTTTAATAAATTACACTGACAAAAATGTTGTAAGAGAGCAATTATCTGTGTAATGAAACGAAGTGAATTTTTAAAACATTTACGTAAAAATAATTGCATATTACTCCGGGAAGGGAGCAACCATTCAATTTATCTGAATGAAATCAATCATAAGCAATCTGCCATTGGAAGACATAACGAATTATCAGATTTACTTTGTAAGAAGATATGCAAACAACTCGAAATCCCGGAGATTTAAAAGGGAAGAAAATTATTAAACAACACAAAAACAATGACATAAACGTACTAAAATATTAAAATAAAAAGCGTTAGCTTTTATTCTTGCCAACTGAAATCTCGCAAGGTTTAAATATGCTCAAGAATTAAGCAACACGCTCACGCCACAGGCGTGGGCTGTTCTTATTTGAGCATAGGGTTTTGCGAGAACCTCAGTGGCGGATAGGTTACAGTTCCCACGCTTTTTTATTGCAATAAAATTAACCGCTGTTTGGGGGCTGAGGCGAAACAAAAACCTGTTCATTATGAAGAAATTTACTATGTTCTTTGGGCTGCTCCTCCTTGCGGCCGTAACCTTTGCGCAGGCTCC
>CALFEP010000269.1 GCA_937950125.1 uncultured Bacteroidota bacterium | reverse complement strand
AAAATTTTAACAACCCAACCCTGACAGGGTTTAAAACCCTGTCAGGGTTAAAAAATTTACAACAATGAAAACAAGTTTAAAAATACTTCTCCTTCTCCTGGCGCTCACAGCCCTGGGATGGAATTTTCAGGATAAAATTGTAAACCGGCAAAACCCGGCATTTGAACAATCCCTTTTAAAGGAATCCCTGGATCCGCTTTTCATCGAAGGAGTTATCACCCTGAAACTGAAAAAAGGGGTGGGAGATTTCACGAAACAAACCGGAACCGTAAATTTCGGCATTTCATCGCTGGACGAAAAAGTTGCCGCTTTTGAGGTTTTCGGTTTGGAAAAACGTTTCCGGTACAACCCGGCCAAACTCAGGCCTGATTTGACCGACCTTTCGAGGATCTATAAAATCTCATTTCCCGAAAGTTACCCTGTAACTGAAGTGGCCAAAGCCTTTTCGTCCGATCCGAATGTGGAATACGCCGAACCCGAACCCATCGGGCAATTGGCCGAAGTCCCCAACGATCCTATTTATAGCCTGATGCAGCATCTTCCTCAGATTTGGGCGCCCCAGGCCTGGGACATCCACAAAGGGGAAAACGGAACTGTTGAAATCGTGATTGCTATCAACGATACCGGCGTGGACTGGGATCACGAAGATTTGCTGAGCAACTATTGGCAAAACCTGGCCGAGGATTATGATAACGACGGACATACCATGGAGTACAACGGAACACAGTGGGTGCTCGACCCCGGCGATCTGAACAACGTGGATGACGATGAAAATGGTTTCGTTGACGATCTGTTGGGCTGGAATTTTTTCACCAACACCGGCGATCCCAGCCCAATCCCGGGAAATGTGGCTTTTGACCACGGAACTCACTGTGCCGGTATTTCTGCCGGAGTTACCAACAACGGTATTGGTATCGGTTGCATCAGCTGGAATGTGAAAGTGATGGGAATTTGTATCGACGACAACAACTCCATTCCTTTTGCTTACGATGGTATCATCTATGCTGCCGAAAACGGCGCTGACATCATTTCCAACAGTTGGGGTTCCGGCACTACCTTTAACAATGCCCATCAGGAAGCCGTTAGGTATGCCTCAGGACAGGGCAGCATTGTTCTTGCAGCAGCCCATAACCAGAATGAAGCAATTACGGTATTTCCTGCCAGTTACCAGGAAGTTATCTCTGTTGCCTCAGTGAGCGTTGATGACACCAAAGCACCATATTCTAATTACAACCTGGCAGTGGATATTTCAGCGCCGGGCGGGGGGATGGATCCGGGCATTCTGAGTACAATTCCCGGAAATCTTTATGCTTATTTCCAGGGCACTTCGATGGCTACACCGCTGGTGGCCGGTTGTTTTGGATTGCTCAAATCGTACCGCCCCGAATGGTCAAACGACCAACTCATCACCCAGGTTCTGGGAACAACCGATAATATAGATTCGCTCAACCCAAATTACCTCAATATGTTAGGAACGGGCAGGGTAAATGCTTACCGGATGCTCACGGAAGAAAATGTGTTGCCCTTTATGAAATTGGAACTGCTTTCGGTTGCAGCTGATGACGAAAGCGGAAACGGAATCAACGAACCGGGCGAACTGGTGACGCTTGATGTAAACCTGAAAAATTATGCCCAGGGTTTGGATTGCGAAAATGTGGTTGCTTCCATTTCCACACAAAGTCCGCTTGTTTCCATTATCAGCGGCAACTGCACCACAACCATCCTGTCCGACACATCATTCAGCATCAGCGATCAGTTTCAAATACAAATTGCGGCGGATGCAACGCCAAATGTTGCTCAGTGTATGCTTCATTTCGAAACGGAGTGTCCAATTCTGATGGGTCAGGATATGGCTTTTAACGTTCTTGTGGCGCCTTCCGGAATTTTCGTTTTTGAAGGTGAAGAAAGCGGGCAGGATTACAGCGGTGCGTTTATCGGCGGTTTTCTGGATCATCTGGGTTACGGCTATTGTTACGCCAACTCGCTTCCGGCGTTGATGGGATTTGAAACAGCATTTCTGTCCTTCGGAAATCCCGGGGAAGATTGGGATAAAGGCACTCCCTTTACTGAAAATCAATCGCTGATGACACAGGGGTTTCTGCAAAACGGAGGTAATCTTTATGTGGAAATGGGGGGAATGTTTTACAGGATGTTTGCCGCTAATTTTTCCAATAAGGTGATAATGAGACAACTGTTTGGGGTGTATTCACACATTGGCATGGTCATCGAAAATCCGGTTGATACCCTTGCGGGAATGGCGGGTACCCCGATGGAAGATATGCTGTTTGCCGGTTCGGATCAGTTTTTAAACTGGCACATTGATAAGTTGAATCCGACATCCACGGCAAGTATTCCTTTTTATGAAAACAATTACGGCAATGTGGCCATCATGAACGACGGTTCGGCCTCCTATGGCCAGAAAACCTTTTATTCCGGATATGCTTTGGCCGAACTGCACGACCGTGATGCCACCAGTTCGCGGTACAACGTGCTGCTGAAAACGATGGAATTTTTCGATTATACCCTGCCGGCCGGTTATCTTTTATCCAATTTTATTTCCAATAAAACCGCCGGCGGGCCGCCTTTGGAAGTCCAGTTTACTGACATATCATTAAGCGATCCCGCCATCCCGGTCATTTCACGAAAGTGGGATTTTGATAACGACGGAACCATCGATTCGGAAGAGCAAAACCCCGTGTGGACTTACAACCAGGGGGGCGTGTACAGTGTAAAAATGATTGCCTCCAACGAGGTAAAAACCGACACCCTGCTGATGGAGGGTTTGATTAATGTAAACACGGGCTACCTGGTTTACGAAGGTGTTGCCGACGGCGCCGATTACAGTGGCGCTTTCATCCGCGATTATTTGCAGGAAAATTCGTGGTCGGTAACCTACAGAAATGTATTGCCGGAGAGCCTCGACGGGTTTACGGCCGTTTTCCTTTCGTTTGGAAATTCAGGTTCGGGCAAAACGGTGCTTAACGACCAGATGGCGCTTACCATAAAGGAATATCTGCAAAACGGAGGCTATGTCTATCTGGAAGGGGGAGACGCGTTGGGCAAAGACCAGGCGGCAAATTCAACCTTGCTCAACCTGTTCGGCCTTTTGGTTACGACTAACGGTACCGGCTCCAATCCCATCAGCAGCCTCGAAGGGAAACCCTCGGCCATTACGCACGACATGGTGTTTACGGCTAACAGCCAGGTTTCCAACGATTCAATTGATAAATATGCCCAATCGTCGAACGGCGTGGTGGCCTTTGTTGAAAACGGCTACGGAACGGTGGCTGTGCAACATAACATCTCCGGAGGACGTCGTACTTTCTGTTTTTCGTACGCCCTTTCCCGCTTAACCGACGGGGAATACCCAAACACCCGGGAAGAGCTGCTTCAAAGGATTCTGAACTTTTTCGACATTTATACCGGTGACAGGGAAATGGATTTCAACAACGGGAGCCTTACTATTTATCCAAATCCCGGTCATCAAAATATCTTCCTGAAGATTCCGGAAATGGAAGCCGGAGAAGGGTTTTCAGTTTCTTTTTTTGATATCACCGGCCAGCAAATTTATCAGGGACAATTTTACAATTCCAGTCGTGGGCTAAATGTTGGTGATCTCAACAAAGGTTTGTATTTTATTAAATTGAAAAACAGCCAAAAAACCTTTATAGGAAAATTTATTAAACAGTAAAGGGGGCTTCTGCTTCGCTCAGCTTTGAACGACTTTTGTTTCGATCCCACACATGCGGGACTCAACACCCGGTTTTTGAACTTTGAACAATTAAACCTTGAACAACTTGTGTTTCGACTTCGCTCAGGGTTCATGAATAGTAAACTTTGAATATAAAAAAATGCTTCGAACAATTATCATAGACGATGAGCCACACATCAGGGACACCCTTTCAAAATTGATCATGCTCTGCTGTCCTCAATTAGAAATCGTTGGTGAAGCCTCTGGTGTAGCTTCCGGGATTTTGAAGATTCGGGAGGCACACCCCGATCTGGTTTTTCTCGATCTCAACCTGAACGATGGCTCCGATTACGAACTTTTACATCGTTTACAGCCCGTGAATTTTAAGGTGATTTTTATTTCGGCCTTCGGGAGGAGAACTGCCCAGGCATTCAAACTCAGCAATATAGCTTTTCTGACGAAACCGTTTAATCCTGTCGAACTTATCGAAGCTGTTAAAATGGCTGAAGAAAGTGATGTGAGCGATCTCTTTTTCTGCCTGAGGGCGTTGGAAGCCAATATTGCAGACGCGAAAACACGATAACTTGATATTAAAGCTGATGAGTCAAGGCTAAACAGGTCAAATTTTTGATTTTGCACCAAAACCTGTACTGAACTCGACGAAGTAACACCAAAATCGGCCTTAGGCAGACAGGTCTTTTTGGCTAAAAAACAGTTTTTATGCTGAGTTCACTAATGCTTTTTTATTTTTTTATGATTTCTGATCACTACATATTTGACTTACATTCAAAAAGTTGTATCTTTCGGGGGTTTTTAAAACCTAAGTCATTATGTTGCGTGCCGTTGTGGTTGATGATGAGCAGCACATGCGCGATACACTCATCAAAATGATAGAAATGTACTGTCCGGATGTTGTGGTGGCAGGACAGGCTTCCGGGGTTACCAGTGGTGTGGCTGCTATAAAAGCACATCATCCTGACATCGTTTTTCTGGATATTCAGATGAAGGATGGTACCGGGTTCGACCTCATTTACAACCTTCCGTCTATCCATTTCAAAGTTATTTTTGTTACTGCCTACGATCAATATGCCCTACAGGCTTTCCGGTGCAGCGCTGTGGATTATCTCCTGAAACCTGTCAATCCGGAATTGCTGATTGAGGCAGTAAAACGCGCCGGCCAGATGCTACAGGATCATTTCAACCTTCGGATGAAAGCACTTGAACAAAACCTGCGTTCAGAAAACAACCAAAACAAAAAAGTAATTGTTAAAACTACCGAAAGCATCCATCTGCTGGATGTCAAAAGCATTATTTCATGCGAATCAGAAAGCTCTTACACAACCATTTACACAGCTACTGGCGAAAAAATAATGGTCGCAAAAACCCTCCGGGATTATGAAGAAATGTTGACGGATTGCGGCTTTTACAGGGTTCACAAATCATGGCTGATCAACATATGGCAAATTCGCCGTTTTGAGAGGCAGGACGGCGGCTCTATTGTGATGAGCAACGGACTGAAAGTACCGGTGGCAACGCGCAAGCGGGATGAATTACTGCATTTGCTTGAAAGGCTGGCTGAGTGAAAAATGAAATAGTTTAATAAAATTATTTCCTGAAAAATTTTATGGGGGCAATCTTTTAATTTACGCTATATCAATGCTATGTAAGAATGTGTGAATTTTCTCAAACAAAAGCTGCGTCTCAAAAATATTTTACCACGGGCATCAGGGAGCTATCCTTTCGATAATCCATTTTTCAGGCGTGCTTGTATAAACAATTCTGTCATGCAGCCGGTTTTCGCGTCCCTGCCAAAATTCAATTCTTGCGGGCTTTATTCTGTAGCCACCCCAATGCTCAGGTCTTGGAACATCATTGTCAGGATGTTTTTGTTTGAGCTCAGTAATTTTGTTTTCAAGAAATTCTCTTCCAAAAATGACCTGGCTTTGTGGCGATGCAGCTGCGCCAAAGCGGCTTTCCACTGGCCGTGAGGCAAAATACCTGTCCGAATCATCAGGTGGTAGTTTTTCAGCCCATCCCTCTATCCTGACCTGACGTTCCAGCTCCTTCCAGAAAAAGGTGGCTGCAACCTGCGGATTTTCATGTATTTGCTGGCCCTTCCGGCTTTCATAATTTGTAAAAAAATCAAAACCCTTTTCATCAACATGTTTCAGCAACACTATTCGGGCTGCGGGCTGCAAATCAACTCCAACCGTAGCCAGAAACATGGCCGTTGGTTCCTCAATTTCGCTGCTGATGGCTTCGTGCAGCCATGTTCTGAATTGTTCAATGGGGTCGGCATGCACCGATTCAATATCCAGTTTTCCATTCTGGTATTCTTTTCGTAAATGACTCAGGTTGAGTGCTTTTTTCATCTTTTATTTTCTACTTATGACTTACGACTTTCAACTTATTCCAAGGCCGCCATCCCCACAATTAAAATAATTGTTAATGGTAAACTTAATGGTTCGGGGCTTGCGTCCTTTTAACCGATCTTAAACTTACGACTTTTGACTTTTGATTTATGACTTACGACTTATTTCAAGGCCGCCATCCCCTCAATTAAAATAATTGTTAATGGTAAACTTAATGGTTCG
>CALFEP010000268.1 GCA_937950125.1 uncultured Bacteroidota bacterium | reverse complement strand
TCATTTCTTGATGATAACCTTTTTTGGCCGGGGCTTGCGTCCTTTTTGTTTCGGGGTTTGCGTCCTTTTTTGTTTCGGGGCTTGCGTCCTTTTTTTGTTCTTCGCTTTGCCCTATGCGCTCTGCCAAAACTGCATTACATCTTCAACACTATTGAGTTTGGGAAGTGTGAAAGCTTCTATTTTCCCGGCTTTGCGGCGGCGATCGAGCGACTTTTTATGGATTTTGAGCAAAGATGAATTGACCAAAAGCTGATTATTCGATAGATTTTTACCATGCATCCTATAATACTGAACCACATCTTTTTGAATTATGATTTGCATTTCAGCCTCCCTGGCGCGTAAAAACCAGTCGATGTCTTCAGAGATCTTTAAATCCTCATCAAGTTTTCCTACTTTATCAAACATACTTTTCCTGAAAAGTGAAGCTCCCAGGCTGAGAAGAAAAATACTTCCATCTTTTGCCCTTGTCCTCGCCTCCTGTAAATCGTGCGACATTTGCATCCTGTAAGTAAATCCAACTACGGCGCCAATCCCGGGATTTTTTTCCAGTATTTCAACCTGACGGTCGAGTTTTTTTTCTGCCCAAAGGTCGTCGGCATCTACAAAAGCTAAGTATTTTCCGGCGGCCAGCGATATTCCAGCGTTTCGCGCGGATGCCGGCCCTTTGTTGTCCTGAAAAACATATTTCACAGATTTTCCCGTCATTTGAACCCTTTCAGCAGTATTATCAGTTGATCCGTCGTCAACCACAATCACCTCCAGGGGTTTATAATCCTGATCGAAAACACTGTTAATGGCATCTGAAACAAAAGCACCACCATTATACACAGGAATAACAACACTAACCGATGGTTTTATGACAGCGGTTTCTTCTGCTTTGCTTTCCTCCTGTTCATCAAGCCCATGTCTTTTTCTGTCAATTTTTTTCTTCAGCACTTTTACTGCATTCAGTTCAACCAGGTTTTTACCCCGGGTCATATTGCCATCGTGACGCTGGACCAACAGGGTTACCTCGTCGAGTCGTTTCATGTTGATTTTCTTTTCAGATGCCCTGTTAAACCAGTCTCCATCCTCACCAAATCTAAGTTCCGGGTCATATAAGCCAACTTTGCCAAAAGCTGATTTTCTGTATAGACCTGCCCCGATGTAATCAGGAAAAGATTCGCGGGGGTTTCCCAACAGTTCTCTATCTCCATTTTCATGATCACGGAAAAGTTGCGCATAACCGCGCACCAGGTCAAGCTCCGGTTCGCCCTGAAGCACTTCCATGAGTGTTACAAGATTTCGTTCAGGCCACAGGTCGTCAACATCAAGAAAAGCAACATATTCACCTGAAACATCCTTTATCCCGCGGTTACGCGCTGCCGCCGGTCCGCTATTTGGCTGAAAAAAGTACCTTACATCCATTTTCAGATTTTCAATCACTTCACGCGAATTATCGGTGGAACCATCATCCACCACGATGATTTCGATGGCGGGATAATTCTGACTTAAAATATTGTCGATTGCCTGTTGGATAAATTTAGCCCCGTTGTGCACCGGAACCACAACACTGATCATTGGATGATTGGATTCTGCAGCACCAGCTGAAATTCCAGTTGAAAATTCAGCCGGTTTTTCGAGAAATCGGCTGATGGTTTCAGGAATCAGCCTCAGATTGGACCCAGGCTTTAAAACATAACAAGGCAATTTTGAAATAAACCGTGCAATAAAATCCTGGGTATGACTGCCAACACCAGGCAGCTGCGACATGGTGGTAAACGACATGGCACGTTGTACTGGCCAGAATGAAGCCGGTTCGATGTCCGTGGTTTCAGATGGCTGAATTTGAGGAGTCAGAATTGCTTTTAGCGGCATCTCATTCACAATCTGATTTTTAAGTCCGGGATAAAGATATAGTACATCTTTTTCCTGATCTTCCTTCACCCGATTCGCAGTGAGGGTTTTTAACATTGGAAATCTGTACAAGTCGCTCACATTCAGCTTTGCAGTGTTGTAAAGGCTATAAACCATAGGTTTAGGCTCGTTACTGACGATGATATAATCGTCGCCAAGGTACTTCATTCCTCCATCGAGGCAGGCAAGCCCTGAAGTGGACTTTCCTGTTCCACCTTTTCCGGTTATTAAAACTGCGCCATTTTCAGTCCCAACAGCAGCAGCGTGAAGCAACTGGCAATTGTTTTTTTCCATCCACCAATGAATCAATGTTCTGAAAGGTGAAGAATAAACCCAGTAAGGAAATGCTGCCGGATTTTTTACCCAATAAACACCTGTGTTGGTGGCCATATCGAACACGTTTACTGAATATTCACTCCAGTGAAAAGCTGTTTTAATCCTTTTGCTTGAAAACCCCCAAATGTCGCCACGGTCGGTAAAATCAGCCCAGGTGCACGGCGGAGGCACCATTTGAACACCTGAGGAAAATGTATCCCAGGCATTTATGGTTACATCACAATTTACAGTTTCGCTGATTTTTAAGTGTTCCAAAGCAGGTGTAAGTAATGACATCAGCACATTCCCGGCAAAGTTTAGACAGACTTTGGTTCCGGCAATATTATAACAGACTTTGTTCTTACCAATCCGATGTGCTGCCTCTTCGAATTTTTTTAGGCTCTGGCTGTAAAACTGAATCTGTTCGGTTTCTGATTTTATTGGTTTGTCCATTTCTTGTTTTTGTTTTTCAGGCTTTACTTTTTAAAAATGAAATCCATTTAATTATTGATTTCGAAGATTCAATTTTCCATCTTGCAACTCAAATACTTCATCGGCATTTGCCACAACAGAAATATCGTGGCTGATGAGCAAAACAGCAGGGCAATAAAGCAAACCACTGATATTTTTCATTATTTCTTTTACAGCCTGTTGATCGAGGTGGTTTGTGGGTTCATCAAGAATGAGTAAACCCGGCTTTCGCAAAAGGGCTCTTGCAATGGCTACTTTTTGCCTTTCACCTCCCGAAAGCAAAATTCCATTGTCTCCTATTTGCGTTTCGTATCCTTGAGGCAGTTTTCTTATAAACGCATCAGCCAGCGAAAGCCGTGACACCTCCATCATTTCGGATTCAGAAATTTTATTATTGCCATAAATGATGTTTTCTCTGATGGAGGCAGGTACCAGCGGCGGATGTTGAGATACAATTCCTATTTGCCTGCGAAGGTGTTTAAAATCGATATTTTCATATTCCACACCCTCGGCGGTCAAAAATCCTTGCTGTGGCCTGTAAAATCCGATGATCAGGTTTATGATGGTTGATTTTCCGGCCCCATTATCACCCACAACAGCAATGCTTTTCCCGGGTTCAATTTTCAAATCGACTCCATTTAAAACAGGCGTTTCGTTATAACCAAAAACAACGGAACTGATCCGCACATTTCCTCTAAAATCAATCTTTTCATTGCCGTTATAAGGCTCTTCATCCTTTTGGCTGGCAATTTCGTAGAGTGTGATGAGCGACTCATTTCCAACCACAAGGTTTGTAAAATTATTGCTGATGCTGTTTAGCTTTTCCTGCAATTGCTGAGCAGCCAGATAAAACGCCATCAGGTCGCCCAGCGTCATACGTCCTTTCACAACAGAAATTCCTCCGATTATCATCACCAGAATACCTATCAAACCAATTATTATGTTTTGAAAAACTGAATTAAATGCCTGGAAAAAGTTTCTCTTGTTGGTTTTATCGCGCAGGTCGGAAAGAATATTTGCTTGTTTTTCAAGTTCCTCATCTTCAGCAGCCTGAATTTTAATCAAATCCATAAATTTCATCAGAAACAAGGTTCCCTTGCTGAATCCTTCAAACGCAAGTTTATAATCCCTGACCTTTTGCTTGAGGATGCTACCCATGTTTCGGTTCGAAAGGTAAATAAGCGGAAAGAAAATCAGGATCATCAGGAACAGGTACCAACTGAGCATGAATAACACCACACAAAGACCTACACTAAGAAATATAGCCGGCAAAAGCCCGGCAATAAGGGTGTTGCTCATGTTGCTCACCCGTTCGGTATCCTGAACAATTCGTGCATGGAGCACTCCCAGGTCTTCACGGGTGTAGAATGCCCTTGAAAATGAAAATATTTTGTTCATCAACGACTCGCGCAGGCGAAGCACAGTGGAGGAAATAATCCTGATATTTGAATTTCGTAAAAACAGCCCAAATCCACTGTTAACAAGACGGATAGCAAGTATTGCCAAACCCACCCAGATAAAAGTATTAACCTGTTTTTGAGGAATTGCCACATCAAAAACATGCTTTACCAGCCAGAGCGTAGGCAAAATAAGGTATGAAAGAAGGATAAACCCTAAAGAGGATGCAATGAGCCTGAAACGGTAAGCCTTTTGAAACTGATAATAATACCGCCAGGCAGGCATCGAAAAATAAGAATGGCTACTTTTTTCTTTTTTCATGATCATTTTGCAATCAACTTACCAGACCATTTGCGGCTATTTTGCTTTATAAAAAATGAAAGATAGTAAATCATTATCCTGAAAACAGGTTTACCCTTGATCCGGTTCCTCATGTATTTTAAAAAACCAACATATCTGTGAAAGATGTTTTTGGTTGGATGATGTTTTAGGAAATCGGTGTAAAGAAACGCCAGTTTTTCGTGTGATGGATGATAAACAAATACACCTTGCCGCTTGCCATATTTATAAACCATTTTATCAGTTAAAGAAGGTTTTAGCTGAAGTATTTCGGAGTAAATGTGCGTCGGAATGGGTGCATTAAAAGTTTCTTTCAAATATTTCAGACCTTCAATTATCTGAATTACCACATGAAATTTTTTAGCATAATCAAGAAACCTCGTCCAGTCGATGGTCAGATCAGTAGAAGTTAAAATGACCATTGAATCAGGAATCCAGCGGATTGGAGGTTCAACATTTGGCATCAACCCATGCACAACCGTAAGCAGCAGTTCATCGGCAGGGCACAATGCAAGTGTTTTTACTCCTGATATTACGACGGGCACTGCCTGGTCCCAAAAGTCATTTTCATTCATCAGATCAAAACATTCGAAAAATGGATACCAGTGCAAATCCAGTTCCGTATCATCTTCATCTGTCATGGTAAGGCTTTTCCCATTTTTCAGGTAGTAATCGTCATTGGCGGGATCGATTGAAATCCAGTGGCTTTGGTTCAACAGACCAAAAGCTGCTTCGGCTTTCGATACAGGAACTAAAATATCAATATCAGCCATTGGCCTGACGGCAACATTTTTGTACACCAAAATTGATAAGGCTATGCCTTTAATAACGATGACCGGGATTTCGTTATCCTGCAGTAACTTGATGATTTTAGCAGCCTTATGAAACAACAACTGATTTTTTGACCACGATTTCCGGTAGATCCCCTTCAACCGCAGCATCAATGGATCATCAATGCCATTTTTGGAAAGATTGAAATAAAGCAGTGGCAATTGTCTGAACGAGTGATGGTAAATATCGGTCTCGAAATTCACCAAATTCTTCCAGGCATAAAAAGCCTTCTTCAGTAAATCATCATTAAAAAGGCAGGACTTAAGTAATAATTCCTGGTCTGGTGGAGGAATAGGGCTTACAAGCGGTAAATTCATGACCTGAAAAGAAATGGTTATTCTTTCTCCGGACTTTCAGTTTCCGTGATGTCACGACTCTCAGGCCATCCTTTTTCGTCAACCTCGTGAATGGGGTCCAAAAGCAGTAAATCCTGCATATCAGAATACTTGTTAATCCTGAGCGATGCGAAACTGTGCGCAACTGCAGCCAGTTGTGACGCAATTTCTTGTGAAATGTCGTCACGGGATTCATCATTGAGTGGGACAAGCAGTTTTTCAGCACACAATTGTTCAACAAAATTGGTTACCACCTCAGTAACTGATTTTTCCTGGCCAACATTTGCTGATTTCATGATTTCGAGGGCTTTAACCCAATTTCCGTGTTTGTCGATAAATTCCCAAACCACAGCTCCCAATCCATCGAGACTGAAATAGTTCCCCGTATTCAAATCCAACAAAATTGCCTCACCATCAATGGTTTCGTGCACAACGTTAGGGGTATTTACCTTTAGTTTTTCTGATAATTCCATACTTTTAAACGCTAAAAAATTTCGCTAAAAGTATAATATTTTGAAAATTTAGGGAAATTTGAGGACGATATGCCGCCTTTAAGCCAATCATTGGTGAAGTACATTTTTATTTCGGATTAAAAACACACCCCAACTGCCGAAATTCCTCATTCGGCATATTCAATTCTTATCTGGTTATTAAGCAATGCTTTACTGCATTGTCAGGCTGATTGGTTGTAATTAAGTTCCACCAGCCGCCTGTAAAAAAAATACAGAGAGGCCACCAATTCTATTGTTGAAAGAATAGGATAAAACGAAAATATTGGGTACAAAGCAGGATTTACACAAACTCATTTTTTAGCAATGCTACCCATTGGCTGATTCGCTCGCTGGTAAGGTTTTTCTGGTTTTCTTCGTCAATAATTAACCCAACAAAATCGCCATCGCGCACAGCGTCCGATTCTTCAAAATCGTATCCGGTAAGTGGCCACCTGCCAACAATGGTGGTTTTTCCGGCAATATGATCGTAAATTCTACCCACACCGTCGGCGAAACTATCGGGGTACAATTCCTGATCGCCAAGTCCAAACAAAGCAACCTTTTTCTTGCTGAGATCGGTTTTGTCCACCACAGCAATAAACTCCTGCCAATCGTCCTGCATGTCGCCAATCTCCCAGGTGGAAGTGCCAAAAATCAGGTATGGAAATTTCTCAAGGTCTTTACTGTGTGCATCATCAACATTTAGCGAAATGGCTTCGCCTCCAAATGCCTGTTTAATCTTTTCGGCCACCTTCTCGGTGTTGCCGGTTGAAGAACCGTAAAATATTGCGATTTTTTCCATAATTTATTCTATATCTGTGTTTTATTGAATTTGAAAAATTTTAAATATTCGTACAAATTAAACATGGGGGAAAAAAAATTGTTCAACAGGCTTTCCTTTAAAAAGCCGCAAAGAAAAAACTAAAATGATTAAAATAAACACCAGGGACCGAGTAAAATAATTCAATCAAGCTGAAACTCTAAATTCCTTTA
>CALFEP010000267.1 GCA_937950125.1 uncultured Bacteroidota bacterium | reverse complement strand
AAAAAGCACACAATTACTGAGGAGCAAAAACGAATTGCCAGGCTTGCCAAGGCCATGAGTCATCCGGTGAGGATTTACGTTCTTGAACTACTTGCCCGGCAAGCGTGCTGCTACAGTGGCGACTTGTCTGAAATTTTACCCATTGCCAAATCCACACTTTCGCAGCACCTTTCGGAACTTAAAAAAGCCGGCCTGATACAGGGCGAAACAGAACCTCCGAAAATTAAGTATTGCCTCAACCCTGAGGTTTGGAAAGAAGCGCAACAGCTTTTCAACGGCTTTTACAAAAAAAGACAGGCACTACAACCTGTCGATCGTAATGCCTGCTCTCAATAATTTGATTTCCTTTTATTTCTTTATCACTTTGAACATCTGAGTAGCATCAGTGGTTTGAACTTTGACGAAATAAATTCCATTTTTTACTGTCCTGTTCAATGCGTCTTTACCATCCCATCTTAACGAATTATTCCCCTGAATAAAGGTTTCCAAAACCAATGTCCTTATACTTTTTCCATGAATATCCAAAATTTCAGCAAATTCAGGTCTCCCGGTATTTTGCTTTAATTGAATTGTAAGTTCGTTGTTGAATGGATTCGGGAAAACATAGCCAGCGATGTCCCTGCCTGTTTCAGAAATATCGACCAGGGCATCTTCATTAATGGCTACTACCACTTGGTTTTCACCCAATTGACTTAGCACTGGGATAAAGTCGAAGATGTATCCGTCAGTGAAAGTGATCCAACTCACGAAAACGGTAAAATCTATTGACTGGCCTACAGCCAAAACGTAAGGAAAAGTAACTCCCATATTCCTAATGTACCAGTTATCGCCCGCTTCAGCGACATTTTCGATAATTAAGGGCAGATTACCCGTATTGTGAACCGAAAATTGCAGACCGTCCTCCCATGCCTGTTGTGGGGTTTCGAACCACAAAGTGTCCGGAGCAATTTCAAGGTTGTATGTAATAATATCTGAATCCCAGGCAACAACCACATTGTGGGGAGCAATTTCGGAGGTAACCACCAAATTGTCGTAAAGCATGTTTGTTTTATTGGCCGGAGGAATGGCAATGATCACATTAAGCGATAAACCGGCGCCTGGATTAAGGGGGTAAGGCATTTGCGGAAGTGGTTGCTCAAACATCCATGGAACATTGCTTCCATATTCGGTAATGTTGGTAATATCAATAGCTGAGGCTGTAAAGTTATTGATGTTCAATAGTTTACCGTTTATCATATCTTCAAGGGTAAGGAACCATAAAGTATCCGGAGTTACAACAATATCATCAGCCAAGGTAACATCGAAATAAACTGGTACTTCGATAATTGGATTATCCGGATCATTCGAAGTCACAATTATTGTTCCTTCGTGCATGCCTACTTCCAGATTGGCTGCGCTGCAAGGTATTGATAAGGACTGTGTCTGTCCAGGTGAAACGGTAAAGAATGTTCCAAGTCCTATCCCAATCCAGGGTTCTTCACTAACAATTCTGGAAATCTTTAAGGTTATAGCAGTTGCCTGGTGTCCTCCATCGCCATAAGTATCTTCAATCCACATTTTCCAGGTTCCGTTAAGTTCTTCGCCATCAAAAGCAGTCATATCGATGTTGTAAGTTCCGCTGGTAAGACCGGAGGCAATTACTGCGTTTGTACCCGCAGGCGACTCAAGCAGAAAACTTCCTTCTTCGGGCCAATTGTCTGTGCTCCAGGTGAAGGTAACCTCTACGCCGGCAATTTCACCATATTCACTTAGATTAATATTCGTCCATCCAAGTTCTTCCCAGGTATTGTAATCCCAACTGGTCGCTGAAGGGCTGCTCGGAACAATCTGGCTTAATTGGTCATAGACAGCTGTGTTGGCCGATAGCTGAACATTTAATTCCAAATCGCCTGTATTTGAAATATTCAGAGAAGCATTGGTTGTTTGGCCAACTGGCGCTGATATGTTGATTTCTTCGGGCGAAACAGAAATGTGTGCAAACGCCTGATTGCCAACGAAAAAAGTATGTGGGTCAGGTTGGCCGATAAATGGGTGTGTGATTCTGTTTCCGGCAACGTCTGCAGCAAAAAGGTAATAATCAATCTGGCTACCGGCTGTCCCCCCTGGAATTGCTCCGGTCCAACTGTCACCTGATCCATTCGTCATAACTGAATTTTGCCAGGCAGCACCATTTACCCTGTAAAAAATTACTACTGAATCAGTGTTCAGGGGTTGACCACTAAAAGCATGAATTTCAGCATTAACTGGATAGTTTCCCTGAACCGGTTGTTCACCTGCCAGGGGGATATGGCGGATGTGAACCTGATTGATATCGGAAATGCCAATGGTACGACAGTGTAGTGCGTCAGTAGATTCCCACGAACCGGTAAATCCCTGAATTTCGTAACCTGGCATTGCTGCCTGGTACGATGCAATGGCCTCGTCGTCCCACTGCGAATTCATGATAGGTACAAACACCTGGTTGTTCAATATTAATGAATTTGTGTATGGCTGATTGTTGGGTGTGTAAACCCTGAAAACCTGATACGGGGTTCCAAAAGATGAGTTTTGCCCTGCAAAATAGGCAGCGGTGGCCTCAATTTCATCGTATTGGGGGTGTGTTGTTGGCACCGATCGGATCAATACTTTGTCAACATCAAGGTATTTCCCCCAACAGTCGATGTGGTCGATGTAAGTATTGTTCGGATCAGGAAGAACATGGTATAAACCTATTCCAAGATAATCTTCAAAAATCTGGGCAATTTGAGTGTGTGAGTAACCCGGATTTTCTTCCCAAATCAATTCTGATGAGGCTGACATCCCCATCCCGTCGGTCATGTAGTTTCCTCCGGCTGTTTCAATATCCATTTCAAACAAATTGATACCCAGCATTTGGGCAACTTTTGCAGGAATAGCATCATCGTTCGGTCGTGGACGGTTGTAAGTAAAATCAACTATTCCAAACTCATTGTTACCGTCAATGACAAACCAGGGGCCGTAATCGCGGGTCCAATAACTATCGCTGGGAGCAATCAAAAAGTCACAATTAGCAACATTAACTCCCTGATTCTGATATTGATTGGTAACATAAGTTTTTTCGCTATTGCTGGCAACAATGGTTGTCACCTTGCATTTTTGTGACATTGCAGCAATAAGTTGGTATGAAATTCCAAATGAATATCTGATTAATACTGACTGTACTTTATCGAATTCAGCTAAATTCGTGACCGGACCAACGGGTGGATCAGTAACCATTTTGTTTTTACCAATGAGGTGCTTCAATTTGGCTTCCTCTGGTGTCATCCAGTGTTTTAGGGTAATTGGTTTTGTCTTTTCATGATTTCCGGGTTGTGAAAACAACCGGAATGGTATGATCAGCATGGCGAGTAAAACGAGTGTAACAAATTGATTAGTAGTTCTTTTCATAAAAATAATTTTAAAATGAAATTATTAGAAAGTGCGGCAAAAGTAATTATTTTGTTGCAGGAATATTCGTGAAATTCAAATTGTTAATCAAATTGAACCGGTAATTAAATCTATGAAATGGTAACCAATTGCAAAGCTTTTAAAACAGATTTCTACGATTTTTACATTTTTGTTAAACCAATAATTTCAACTTTCTCATGACCACAATTACAAATAAACAGACATTCAGAGTGCCCGAAAATTTCATACCCAAAGAAGAAATTTTTTCCAGAAAGTGGTTTCGTTCTTACACCTATATTATAATAGGTACATTCATCATGTCGGTTGGGTATGTTTATTTTATCACTCCCCATAAAATTACACCTGGTGGTGTTTATGGGATTTCCATTGTGCTGCATCACCTTTTCAACACACCTTTGGGATTAACAGCGCTCATTTTCAATATCCCCATCACACTCATTGGTATAAAGGTTCTTGGACCACGTTTTGGAATAAAGACCGTTGTTGGATTTATCCTAAGTGCAATTTTTCTCGACACGCTTAACCACTTTTCAAAAGGGCAGCCATTAATTGAATCTGATCCGTTGTTGTCGTCAATTTTTGGAGGTGCTTTAATAGGTTTGGGGGTGGGATTGTTTTTTAAATCAAAGGCAACGGCAGGAGGCTCGGATGTTATTTCGATGATCTTGGCCAAATACACAAAAATTCCTTTGGGTCAACTGATGATTTTGGTTGATTCAGTGATCGTTTTAACGGGACTTTTGGCTTTTCGCGACTGGAAAATTCCCTTGTATTCCTGGCTTGTAATTTTTGTGATGGGAAAAGTTATCGATACAGTACTCGAAGGAATCAGCTATGAAAAGGCTGTTTACATTATCTCGAAAAAAACGGATGAAGTAGGTACCATCATCGGTGATAACCTCAACCGTGGTTGCACAATTATCCACGGAACCGGCAACTACACAAAAAACGAAACTCCCATAATTTTTGTAGTTCTCAACCGCCGCGAGGTTGAAATCCTCCTTGGATATGTTAAATCTATTGATCCTGATGCATTTATTACTGTGGTGGATGCAAATAAAATCCTGGGAAGGGGGTTTGGATCACTCAAAGATTATGAAGCCTGATCAGACAAAAATCAACTACAAGTATGATTTACTTACCTGAATGGTGTATTAATACTTTATGGCTGAATGTTTTATCATCAGTTACAAATTTTAAAAGATACAGACCATTTTTTAAATGACCTGTATGAATAACAACTGATGGCTGTCCCATTTGAAATGTCTCCATAACCCGCTGACCTGAAACATCATACAACGAAATCTTAGCCTGAATATGAAGTGAAATATCGGTTACAACGATTAACTCGTCATCAGCAGGATTTGGAAATACAAAACAAATTGGATCATTAACCTGCTCCTCCACTCCTGTGGCTTCGCAAACAATAGGAAAAATTGCATTATCAATATTTAAACCCCAGCTTTGCCCGTCGTTGTATGAGTACCACGAACCATCAGCATTTTGTTCCCAACCGTTACCAACCGGCGGATCGTCATCATAGTTTGTAAACAGAGCCAGGGTATCACCGAAAATCTGTGGCAGAACCACCCCCAGGTAGAATGGACCATCCAAGGCGATCTGACTTTCAAAAAATATCATCGTCGGTTTAAACTGTTCAACATCAGCAACCAAATCCGAAATATTTACACCAACCGAATCCACCGCAGTTCCAGGTTTGCCCTCCACACCATCATTTTTCCACATTTTAAAATAAACCTTGATATCGTTTGTAAGCGACCTTTTTGCGATTGCAAAATCGAAAATTGCTCCTGTCAGCAATCTCCCACTTTCGTATTCAGTAAAATAACTGGCTTTTGCCAAATCGCCAAATGTGTTATTTCCTGAAACATAACCTGAATTCTCACCAATAATGCCGTAAAGAGCATAGTCGCCGGGTAAAGGAAAATTCAACGTATCGCAGCCCCCCTGGTTAACCACTCTGATGTAATCGACTTTTTTAACTGTAGAATTTGAATTTCCATCCGAAACCGTCAATTTTACTGTATAACTTCCGGCAAACTGAAAAATATGAACCGGATATTGCACGCTGTCAACCGATCCATCACCAAAATCCCAGACCCATTTTGTAGGGTTGCCGGTAGAAAGATCCTTGAACAAAACACTCAAAGGAGCCTCACCAAATCTGATAAAAGCAACGAAGTCAGCTTGTACAACAGTCGGATCAGTTTTAACCTCAACATAGGGGTCTCTTTCCTGAACGGTAATGGTGGCATTGCTTTTAATTGACTGGCTATGAGCTACTAAAATAAATGTGAAAAATAAAATTGCTAATGAAAATCTGCGACACATCATAGTATTTGTAATTTACGAAATTAAGTTTGCGAAAATACATTGATTTTAGAGGGAAACCAAAGCAGGTCTGAGATTAATAAAAAATTACAGTTCGCCTGTAATTGTTACCAAATTTCTATTTTTGGCAATTACTTAACAATTCTATCATTTCAACAACAAAAAACTACTCAGATGATGCAAAACAGAAAAGATTCAAAATTTTGTAAATTACTGTCATTTTTCAACTTGCGAACGTTGGCCATGATGCTGGCAACAATTTTCGTCATTGTATCGGCATCAAATGCACAAACCAGAAAGAAGAAAGACCTTGCTGAAAATACTGATACGTTAAAGGCATCTACTTTTTCAGGATTAAAATGGCGAAGCATTGGCCCGGCCTTTACATCAGGCCGAATTGCTGATTTTGCCGTAAACCCTGGCAACCACAGCGAGTATTATGTAGCCGTAGCCTCAGGCCATGTTTGGAAAACAATAAACAATGGAACAACTTTCAGTCCTGTTTTCGACAATTACGGAGCCTATTCTATCGGTGTTGTAACAATCGATCCATGTAATCCTAACGTAGTATGGGTTGGAACCGGTGAAAACAATCATCAACGTGCCCTTGGATACGGTAATGGGGTTTACAAATCGGAAGATGGAGGCAAAACTTGGAAAAATATGGGGTTGAAGGATTCAAGACAGATCGGAAAAATTATCATCCATCCCAACAATTCAAGCGTAATCTTTGTTGCAGCCGAAGGGTCAGTTTGGGGACCCGGTGGCGAACGCGGACTGTACAAATCTTGTGATGGTGGCAAAACCTGGGAAAAATCGCTCGAAATCAGCGAAAATACCGGTGTTAACGACATCGTCATAGACCCCAGGAATCCTGATATTTTGTACGCTACCTCTGAGCAGAGGCGAAGAGCGTTTTATGGAAAAATTGGTGGGGGGCCTGAATCGGCTGTTTACAAAACAACCGATGGAGGCAAAACCTGGAGTAAAATCATGAAAGGATTGCCCGATTCACACATTGGTGGTATGGGCCTGGCAATTTCGCCCGCCAATCCTGAGTACATTTATTTAATTATGGAAGCTGCTGACGATAATGGTGGTTTTTTCAGGACTACCAATAGGGGCGCCTCCTGGGAAAAAATGAGCAGCTACAATGCAAGTGGCCAGTATTACAACGAAATTATCTGCGACCCCAAGAATCCCGACAAGGTTTACTCGATGGAAACAGTGTCACAGGTAACGACCGATGGAGGCGTGACCTGGAAACCAATAGGTAACAATGCAAGACATGTTGACGACCACGCTATGTGGATCGATCCGGACGATACAAACCATTTTATGATTGGCGGAGATGGTGGAGTTTATGAAACTTTCGACTGTGGTAAAAACTACATTTTTAAAAGCAACCTCCCTGTAACTCAGTTTTATCGGGTAAATGTTGACGATACCTACCCGTTTTACTGGGTTTATGGCGGAACACAGGATAATAACAGTTTTGGTGGCCCATCACGAAACACCAACAGAAACGGAGTTTTCAGCGATGAATGGGTAGTTACTCTGGGTGGTGATGGATTTTGGCAGGCTATCGAACCCGGTAATCCTGACATCGTCTATTCAGCCTACCAATATGGGAATATTCACCGCTACGATAAAAAATCTGGTGAACGCATAGACATAAGACCCGAACCCCGTAAAGATGAGTTAACTTATCGGTGGAATTGGGATGCTCCATTCATTTTAAGCCCACATTCCAAGACACGCCTCTACATGGGAGCCAACAAAGTATTCAGAAGTGACGACAGGGGAAATACATGGCAGGTAATCAGTGAAGATCTCACCCGCAATGAAGATAGAAATCAATTTCAGATGATGGGAAAATACTGGCCATCGAACGCAGTAGCAAAAGATGTATCAACTTCTTTGTGGGGTACAATTGTATCGCTGACCGAATCAACTGTTAAAGAAGGACTGCTATTTGTAGGAACCGATGACGGACTCATTCAAATTTCTGAAGACGCCGGCAAAAACTGGACAAAGGTTGATGCCTTCCCCGGTGTCCCGGAGTATTCTTATGTTAGCGATATTTTCCCTTCCCGGTTTGACGAAAACATTGTTTTTGCATCCTTCAACCGAATAAAATATGACGATTTCAAACCCTATTTATTAAAAAGTAATGATAAAGGGAAAACATGGCTCTCAATAACCGGAAATCTGCCTGATAATGAAACAGTTCATACAATCGTACAGGATACCAAAAACAGCGATTTGTTATTTGTAGGTACTGAATTCAGTTTTTATTTTTCAATCGATGGCGGTAAAACCTGGATTAAATTCAATAGCGGTTTACCTGATATCAGCATTAGAGACATTGTAATTCAGGAACGCGAAAACGATCTTGTCATCGCGACCTTTGGCCGTGGTTTTTACATTTTGGATGATTTTACCCCCTTGCGTGAAATTACATCAAAAAAACTTGATTCTTCTGATGCCATCATTTTTCCTGTAAAGGATGCCCTTATGTATGTGCAGCAAGGAAGCCGCTATGGACAAGGTTCTACCGTATATTCAGCCGATAACCCCGAATTTGGTGCAACATTCACTTATTTTATCAAAGAAGTACCAAAAACGAAAAAACAAGACAGGTTAAAAAAGGAAGAGGAATTGTTTAAAAATGGCGAGCCAATTACACAACCAACAAAACAACAAATTACTGAAGAAGAAAATGAAATTCCTCCGGTTTTGGTTTTTACGATAACTGACAACGTGGGAAATCTTGTGAGAAAAATTTATAAAAATCCATCAAAAGGAATAAACCGAATAACGTGGAATTTACGATACCAGGGAAAAAACCCGGCAAGATTAAACAATAACAAGTTCGACCCCAAAAATAGTGGTTCCGACGGAATGTTTGCCCTTCCGGGTACTTACCAGGTATCACTTGCAATGGATCATAATGGTGTAATTAACCATTTGGCAGGCCCCGTTTCTTTTATTGCCAAACCGCTCAACAACACCACACTTTCCACCTCCAACCGTGAAGCGCTGGTTGATTACCAGAACAAGGTTGCTGAACTTGCCCGAGTTATGCAGGGAACTGAAAGATTTGCAGAAGATTTAGTTAAAAAGACTGAGTTGATAAGACAAACGCTGCATAATACTCCAAAAGCACCACCAGAGTTAGCTCAGAAAACCAAAACAATTGCCGAACAATTGAAAGAAGTGATGTTCACATTCAATGGAACCGAACCCAAAGCAAGTTCCGAAGAGGTACCACCTGAAAGCGTTTCGCTCAACCAGCGGTTAAACAATATCGCTTACTCACACTGGTCGTCAACTTCAGAGCCAACCCAAACCCAACTACGGAATTTCGAAATCCTAAAAGAAGAATTTCCACCGTTACATGAAACAATACGACAAATTGACCAGCAATTGAAACAGATAGAAATCGAGATGGAAAAATACGAATCGCCCTGGACGCCAGGGAGATTACCCGAAATAAAATAAATGTGATAAGAAAAGCTGCCTCCATAAGGCGGCTTTTTTTCATTCTTTTATTGTCTGAAAAGCACGAGCGCAACCAACCGCTTATCATCATCAACAATACTTTTCATAAGCACCTATAAAATAGTTTGTTTAATTTTCAGAATGTGTTTGGAAATTAAAATGATATTTCTACCTTTGCGCCCCGTTTCAGGAGAAGATTAAAATTTAACTTAATTAATTTAAAATTAGAAAAATATGATTATTGTTCCGATTAAAGAAGGCGAAAGCATTGACAGAGCATTAAAAAAATACAAAAGAAAATTCGAAAAAACTGGTGTAGTGAAAGAACTTAGAGAAAGACAGAAATACACTAAACCATCGGTCAAAAGTCGTGAACAAAAACTAAAGGCGATCTACATTCAGCAAATGAGAAACGAACAGGACATCTGAAACATGCTGTCCTAAAAAGTTTTAAAAATATTTTTGAAGAACTTTTGTTTCGAAGAAATTTATTTCATACCTTTGAAACAAAAGTTTTTCTATTTCAGTAAGACGTGAAAGAAAAGTTTCTAAAATTTCTTGAGTTTGAGAAAAGATACTCCATCAATACCATTATAGCCTACCGGGGCGATTTGCAACAATTTTCATCATTTCTTTCCACCAATTTCAATCAGACTACCGAATTTGCTGATCATTTTATGGTCAGGTCGTGGCTGGCACATTTAGCCGATACTCACGTGAACAACAGAAGTATTAAGAGAAAGCTAACCACACTCAAATCCTACTACCGGTTTCTTCTCCGCGAAAATATTGTTGCAACAAGTCCTATGAATAAGGTAACAGGACCCAGGTCATCCAAAAGACTACCATCATTTATTAAAGAGCATGAGATGGATGGTATTGACAAAATGTTTAGCAATCAGGATGATTTTTGTGCTTTGCGCAACAAGCTAATTTTCAATACTTTTTATTCCACAGGGATTCGGTTATCCGAATTAATTAATCTTAATGTTCAAAATATTAATCTGTCGAAACGTGAAATAAAAGTTACCGGTAAAAGAAACAAGGAAAGAATTGTTCCTATTTCGCAGAATCTGATGGAGGAATTAAAAGATTACCTCCCCAGACGGCAAAAGATTCTTGATGAACAACAACAGACAAATTCATTTTTAATAATCACCAAAAGCGGTAAACAAACCTATCCAAAGCTTGTTTATCGAATAGTAACAAAAACCCTTGCCTATGTATCAAACAATTCAAAGAAAAATCCCCATACGTTGAGGCACAGTTTTGCTACCACAATGCTTAACCACGGTGCCGACCTTAATGCCATAAAAGAAATACTGGGACACTCAAATTTAACGGCCACCCAGATTTATACACATAACACAATCGATAAATTAAAAAATAATTACAAACAAGCTCACCCTAGAGCCTAATTTTAGGAGGAAATGCTATGCAAATAGAGATTCGCGCAATTCATTTTAAAGCAGACAGGAAATTAGAGGAATTTATTAAGGACAAAATTGAAAAGCTTTCTCAGTTTTACGATGGTGTGATATCAGGTGAAGTTTCACTCAAACTTGCGAACACCGAAACTATTGAAAACAAGGTGGCAGAGATAAGGTTAAGCATAAGGGGAAATGACCTTTATGCAAAAAAACAAAGTAAAACCTTTGAGGAATCAACCGACAGTGCCATTGAAGCATTAAGGAGACAACTCATTAAACATAAGGAGAAAATTAGGAATTCTTGAACTTTTTGAGTAAAATTTTCAAAAAAGTTTTGTTAGATTAAATAACTATTCTACTTTTGCAGTCCTTTTCAAAAAAGGACTGCTTTTTTAAAAGGAAATCGAGTTCTTTAATTTAATGTTTACAGGCCGATGTAGCTCAGTCGGTAGAGCAGCTGATTTGTAATCAGCTGGTCGGCGGTTCGAGTCCGTCCATCGGCTCGATTTGGAAAAATAACATTGCAAAAATTTTAAAGGGGAGATACCAGAGCGGTCAAATGGGGCAGACTGTAAATCTGTTGGCGAAGCCTTCGGAGGTTCGAATCCTCCTCTCCCCACCTAATTTTTGTTTTTCCAGTGTGGGAATGAATATTTTCCACATGAAATCGGGAATAATAAATGCGGAAGTAGCTCATTTGGCAGAGCGATAGCCTTCCAAGCTATAGGTAGCGGGTTCGAGACCCGTCTTCCGCTCAAGGTTTAAGCCAATGTAGCTCAGGGGTAGAGCACTTCCTTGGTAAGGAAGGGGTCATGAGTTCAATTCTCATCATTGGCTCAAAAATTTTTAATTTAAATAACCTTTTTTGTAAACACCTAATTAAATATTAATTTAACAATGGCAAAAGCAAAATTTGAACGTTCCAAACCACACGTTAACATTGGAACAATTGGGCACGTAGATCACGGTAAAACAACATTGACCGCAGCAATAACACTTAATCTCCAGGACAAAGGTCTTGCAGATTTCCGGTCATTCGATTCAATTGATAATGCACCCGAAGAAAAAGAGAGGGGTATTACAATTAATACTGCACATATCGAATATCAAACAGCCAACAGACACTATGCACACGTTGACTGTCCTGGGCATGCTGACTATGTAAAGAACATGGTTACAGGTGCTGCACAAATGGACGGTGCCATTATAGTAGTAGCAGCTACTGATGGACCAATGCCTCAGACACGTGAGCATATCCTTCTGGCCCGTCAGGTTGGAGTACCAAAGTTGGTAGTTTTCATGAACAAGGTTGACCTTGTTGAAGATGAAGAATTACTTGAATTGGTTGAAATGGAAATTCGTGACCTTTTAAGTTTCTACGAATTTGATGGCGACAATACTCCGGTTATCCAGGGTTCAGCACTTGGTGCATTGAATAAAGAACCAAAATGGGTAGAAAAAATATGGGAACTTATGGATGCCTGCGACAGCTGGATTCCATTACCAGAGCGTGATCAGGATAAACCATTTTTGATGCCTGTTGAAGACGTATTTTCAATTACCGGCCGTGGAACGGTTGCAACTGGACGTATCGAAACTGGTATTATTCACACTGGCGACCCCGTTGATATCGTGGGCATGGGTGCAGAAAAACTTAAATCGGTTGTTACCGGAGTTGAAATGTTCCGTAAAATTCTTGACCAGGGACAAGCTGGTGATAATGCCGGACTTCTGCTTAGAGGTATCGATAAAAACGAAATCCGCAGAGGTATGGTAATAGCATGGCCTGGATCAATCACACCTCATAAGAAATTTAAAGCAGAGGTTTACATTCTGAAAAAAGAAGAAGGTGGCCGTCATACTCCGTTCCATAACAAATATCGTCCACAATTCTATTTCAGAACCACTGATGTTACTGGCGAAATCATTCTTCCCGAAGGTGTAGAAATGGTAATGCCCGGCGATAACCTCACCATTGAAGTTCATCTGATTGCAGAAATTGCCATGCAGAAGAATCTTCGCTTCGCAATCCGTGAAGGAGGTCGCACAGTAGGTGCCGGACAGGTAACTGAAATTCTTGACTAAATTTAAATAGGTGTTTGGTTATAACTATAAAGGTATCCCGTGGTAAATTACTTGCTTACGGGATTCCTTTATTCTAACTAATAACAAAGTAATACGGGTGTAGCTCAGTTGGTAGAGCTCTGGTCTCCAAAACCAGGAGTCGTGGGTTCGAGTCCTACCACCCGTGCAAATACATAGACATAGACCAATGGCAAAATTTAAAATTATTGAATACGCCAAGGAAAGTTATGATGAGCTGTTACATAAAGTTTCCTGGCCAACATGGAGTGAACTTCAAAGTAGTGCTATCGTGGTATCTATTGCTTCCTTGATAATCGCATTAGTCGTTTATCTAATGGATATTTCGTTTAGCAGTTTACTAAAGGGTTTTTATACCTGGTTCTGACCGGGATTATGTCTGGTATCAGTTTATTTTCATTTAAATACTGCATTCAGTAGCCGGTATGAGTGATCAGGAGAAAAAATGGTATGTAGTTCGCGCTATCAGCGGAAAAGAAAAAAAGGTTAAGGAATATATCGAAAGTGAGATAAAACGCCTAAACCTTCAGGACTATATTTCTCAAATCCTAATACCCACTGAAAAAGTTTATCAGGTTAGAAAAGGAAAAAAAGTCAGTAAAGAAAGGAATTATTTTCCTGGCTATGTTCTGATGGAAGCCACCCTTGTAGGTGAAATTCCGCATATCATCAAAAATGTTCCTGATGTACTTGGTTTTTTGGGAACACGTGGAGAGCCTGATCCTATTCGACCATCTGAGGTAAAAAGGATATTAGGCAAAGTTGATGAACTAACAGAGCAAGGAGAAGAGGTAAACGTTCCTTTTATTATTGGTGAAACCGTTACTGTGACTGATGGACCTTTTAACAGTTTTAGCGGAGTTATCGAAGAAATCAACGAAGAGAAGAAAAAACTCAAAGTGATGGTTAAAATTTTCGGAAGAAAAACACCACTGGAACTGGGATTTATGCAGGTTGAAAAGGAATAAACTTTTGTTTCGCTCATTCGGAAACATGTTGGCAAATTTTTGAATTAATATTTAAGTAAAACTTAAAATGGCAAAAGAAGTTAGCGGATTAATTAAACTGCAGATCAAAGGAGGAGCCGCGAACCCGTCACCGCCTGTTGGACCAGCACTTGGTGCAAAAGGTGTGAATATCATGGAGTTTTGTAAGCAGTTCAATGGTCGTACACAGGATCAGGCAGGTAAATTATTACCTGTGATTATTACTGTTTACAAAGATAAGTCCTTTGAGTTCATCATCAAGTCTCCGCCAGTCGCAGTTCAACTGTTAGAAGCCACAAAACAGAAAAAAGGTTCAGCCGAACCTAACCGGAAAAAAGTAGCTACTGTTACCATGGACCAGATTAAAGAAATTGCAGAAGCAAAAATGAGAGATCTGAATTGCTTCACGATTGAATCAGCCATGACTATGGTTGCTGGAACAGCCCGCAGTATGGGGATAGCAGTTAAATAACTCCTTTCTGTTAAGGGAAACTAACTGAATTTTGACTTGCATAAAAATTAGAAAAACAGGATTCGCAAAATGGGAAAACTGACAAAAAAACGCAAAGAAGCTTTAGCGAAGTTCGACAAAAATGCTATTTATTCTCTGGCGGATGCAGTAAAAACAGTAAAAGATATTACTTACACCAAATTTGACGGTTCAGTAGATTTGGATATTCGCTTGGGTGTTGACCCGCGAAAAGCAAACCAAATGGTTAGAGGTTCGGTAACCCTGCCACACGGAACAGGTAAGGTTGTAAGAGTTCTTGTGCTGTGCACCCCCGATAAGGAAGAAGAAGCTAAAGCAGCCGGTGCCGATCATGTTGGTCTTGACGAATACATCGAAAAGATTAAAGGTGGTTGGACCGATGTTGACGTAGTAATCACCACTCCTAATGTAATGCCTAAAGTTGGACCGCTTGGTCGTATTTTGGGTCCTAGGGGCCTGATGCCCAATCCAAAAACCGGCACAGTAACTATGGATATTGCTAAGGCAATAAACGATGTGAAAGCTGGTAAGATTGATTTCAAGGTTGATAAAACAGGTATTATTCATGCCTCAGTTGCAAAATCGTCTTTTGACAACAAAAAGATCGTGGACAATGCCAAGGAACTTATTCAAACCGTAATCAAACTTAAACCTTCATCGGCTAAAGGCACCTACGTTAAGAGTATTTTCGTATCAAGTACAATGAGCTATGGTATTCAGGTTGATCCTAAATCGGTTAGCTTGTAAACTTCCGTTAAAACGAAGGAGATAATACAATGACAAAAGAGGAAAAAAACCAAATCATTGATTCATTGTCGCATCAGCTCAATGTTTCATCCAATTTCTACATTACAGACATTGGTGATATGACCGTTAGTACAACCTCCGAATTGCGCAGACTCTGCTTCAGGAAAGAGGTTCAACTGAAAGTGGTTAAAAACTCATTGCTTCGCAAAGCAATGGAAAAATCAGATAAAAACCTTTCTGGTCTTTTCGACACGCTGAAAGGTTCAACATCCATCATGTTTACTGAAACTGGCAATGTACCAGCCGTTTTGATTAAAGAATTTAAAACAAAATTCAAATCAGAGAAACCGATACTCAAAGGCGCCTATGTTCAGGAATCAGTTTACACCGGAGACAATTTAATTGACATTCTTATCAATGTCAAATCCAAAAATGAGGTTATTGCCGACGTTATCGCAATGCTGCAGTCACCAGCCAAAAACGTTATATCGGCTTTACAATCAGGAGGTCACAAACTTTCAGGCATTCTCAAAACCTTATCAGAAAAGGAATCATAATCAATTATTTATCAACACTTTTTTTTAAATTATCAGAAATAATTCAATAAAACAATTAATAAAATGGCAGATTTAAAAGCTTTCGCAGAACAGTTAGTTAGTCTGACAGTTAAAGAAGTAAACGAGCTTGCTCAAATTCTTAAATCAGAGTATGGCATTGAACCAGCTGCTGCAGCAGCAGTGGTTGCCGGCCCGGCACAAGTAGCAGAAAAAGTTGAAGAAGAACAAACCGCTTTTGATGTCATCATCAAAAACGCTGGGCTCTCGAAACTGGCAGTTGTTAAACTGGTTAAAGAATTAACCAGCCTTGGTCTGAAAGAAGCCAAAGAATTGGTAGATTCGGCACCTAAAGCAATTAAACAGGGTGTATCGAAAGACGAAGCCGAAGCGCTCAAGAAACAACTTGAAGAAGCTGGTGCTGAGGTTGAGGTGAAATAGGCTTGAAAAAGCCAAACTCTTAGAAATATAGACTGCTATCGGCACCGCCTGATAGAGTCTATATTTCGTGTATTATAGACTTTTGTTCTTTATTTTTTGTAATTATTTCACAATCAAAACTTTACAACATTGGCTCAGGAAAATACTGAAAGAATTAGTTTCTCAAAAACAAAAATCAAATCGAGTTATCCGGATTTTCTTGACATCCAACTAAAATCCTTCCAGGACTTTTTTCAACTTGAAACAAACCCTGAAGACCGTGTCAATGAAGGACTTTACAAAGTGTTTAGTGAAAATTTTCCAATTACGGATGCACGTAACAATTTCGTATTGGAATTCCTGGATTACTTTATCGATCCACCCAGATATTCAATTGATGAATGTATTGAGAGAGGATTGACATACAGTGTTCCGCTTAAAGCAAAGTTGAAACTATACTGCACCGACCCCGAACACGAAGACTTTGAAACCATTATTCAGGATGTGTACCTTGGGCAGATTCCTTACATGACTCCCAGAGGTACTTTTGTCGTTAATGGTGCCGAGAGGGTTGTGGTTTCGCAGTTGCACCGATCGCCCGGAGTATTTTTCGGAACTAGTTTCCATGCCAACGGGCAGCAACTTTTTTCAGCGAGGATAATACCCTTCAAAGGCTCATGGATGGAATTTACCACCGACATCAACAATGTGATGTATGCCTACATCGACCGAAAGAAAAAATTACCGGTTACCACGCTGTTACGGGCGATAGGTTTTGAAAGTGATAAAGATATCCTCGAAATATTTGATCTCGCACAGGAAATCAAAGCAACGAAACCTAACCTTAAAAAGCTCATTGGCAGAAAATTAGCCGCACGTGTTGTCAGGGCGTGGATCGAAGATTTCGTTGATGAAGATACAGGTGAGGTTGTTTCGATTGAACGTACAGAAGTTATTATCGATCGCGAAACTGTACTTGACAACGACCATATCGAACAGATTATAGATTCAGATGTTGATACAATCCTAATCCATAGAGAAGAAGGCATAAACATCGACTATTCAATCATTTTCAATACTTTACAGAAAGACACAACCAATACCGAAAAAGAGGCTGTCGAATTTATTTATCGCCAGTTGCGCAACGCTGAGCCTCCTGATGAAGAAACCGCCAGGGGTATCATCGAAAAGCTGTTCTTTTCTGACAAAAGGTATGATCTGGGTGACGTTGGCCGTTACAGAATCAACAAAAAACTGGAACTTGACGTTGCTATGGAAACCAAAGTTCTTACCACCCAAGATATTATTTCTATCATTAAATACTTAATCGAAATGGTCAATGCAAAACGTGAAGTTGATGATATTGACCACCTTAGCAACCGGCGCGTAAGAACAGTTGGCGAACAGTTGTATGCACAGTTTGGAGTTGGTCTGGCCAGAATGTCCAGAACCATTCGTGAACGAATGAACGTTCGTGACAACGAGGTTTTTACACCCACTGACCTGATAAATGCCAAAACATTATCGTCAGTAATCAATTCATTCTTCGGAACAAACCAGCTTTCGCAATTTATGGATCAAACAAACCCATTGTCTGAATTAACCCACAAAAGAAGGGTTTCGGCATTGGGTCCTGGTGGTCTTTCCCGCGAAAGAGCTGGGTTTGAGGTACGCGACGTTCACTACACCCATTATGGACGGTTATGTACAATTGAAACACCCGAAGGTCCAAACATTGGACTTATTTCATCGCTGTGTGTTTTTGCAAAAATCAATCGGCTGGGATTTATCGAAACTCCTTACAAGCGCGTTGATACAGGCAGGGTTGTACTTGATGAACCTGAAATTTATCTCAGCGCGGAAGAAGAAGAAAACAAAATCATTGCTCAGGCCAACTCCTTACTTCATAATGATGGAACATTTGTTCCCGATAAGGTAAAAGTAAGGTATCAAGCCGATTACCCCATTGAGGATAAGGTGAATGTTGACTACATCGATATGGCGCCCAACCAGATTGCCTCCATCGCAGCATCACTGATTCCGTTCCTTGAGCACGACGACGCCAACCGCGCACTCATGGGATCAAACATGATGCGTCAGGCAGTTCCACTGTTAAATTCGGATGCTCCCATTGTCGGAACCGGAATTGAAGGTCCGGTTGCCCGCGATTCAAGGGTATTACTTGATGCCGAAGGCGATGGTATTGTTGAATACGTTGATGCAAACGAAATCATCATTCGGTATACCAGAGTTGAAAATGAACGGCTTATCAGCTTCGAAGACGATGTTCGCACCTATAAACTCACCAAATTTACGCGCACAAACCAGAACACCTGCATCAACCTGAGACCTATTGTAAAAAAAGGTCAAAAAGTGACCAAAGGCCAGGTCCTGTGCGAAGGTTATGCAACCAAAAATGGTGAGCTTGCATTGGGCAGAAATTTAATGGTAGCATTCATGCCCTGGAAAGGCTACAATTTTGAGGATGCCATTGTTATTTCTGAAAAAGTGGTTAAAGAAGACATTTTCACCTCGGTACATATCGAAGAGTTTGTGTTGGAAGTTCGCGATACAAAACGAGGGGTTGAAGAATTGACCAACGATATCCCCAATGTGTCAGCCGATGCTACCAAAGACCTTGACGAAAATGGTTTAATAAGAATTGGAGCTGAGGTTAACGAAGGCGACATTCTGATCGGAAAAATTACACCCAAAGGCGAATCTGACCCAACTCCGGAAGAAAAACTCCTCCGTGCTATTTTTGGTGATAAAGCCGGCGATGTGAAAGACGCCTCGCTTAAAGCGCCACCTTCGATGCGGGGTGTCGTTATCGATAAAAAACTCTTCTCGAGGGTTATCAAGGACAGGAAAGCTAAAGCCAAAGAAAAAGACGTCATTTCTGAACTTGAAAAAGACTATAACAAGGAAGTTGCGGTATTAAAAAATAAACTGGTTGACAAACTGATGATTCTTGTCAGTGGAAAGGTTTGCCAGGGAGTTTACAACAATTTTAAGGAAGAAATCATTCCTAAAAAAGGTAAGTTTGGACAGAAACAACTTCTTACCATCGATTACCTGACCATCAATCCTAACAAATGGACGACCGATAAGGATAAAAATGTCCTGATCGCACAGTTGATCAACAATTACATTATCAAGTACAAAGAAATTCTTGGTATTTTCAATCGTAAGAAATTTGTTGCTACGGTAGGTGACGATCTTCCAAACGGAATTGTAAAGATGGCAAAGGTTTTCGTTGCCAAAAAACGCAAGTTGAAAGTTGGTGATAAAATGGCAGGACGGCACGGAAACAAAGGAATTGTTGCCAAAATTGTTCGTGAAGAAGACATGCCATTCCTCGAAGACGGAACTCCGGTTGACATCGTTTTGAACCCGTTGGGCGTACCCTCACGTATGAACCTGGGACAAATTTATGAAACCGTGTTAGGTTGGGCGGGACATAAACTCGGATTAACATTTGCCACCCCCATTTTTGATGGCGCCGAAATTGAGCAAATCAACGAGTACATGCAAAAAGCCAGTCTTCCGGAAAATGGTAAAGTTTACCTTTACGATGGCGGAACCGGCGAAAAATTCCATCAGCCAGCTACTGTAGGTTTCATTTACATGCTTAAACTGCACCACATGGTTGACGACAAGATGCACGCCCGATCAATCGGTCCTTACTCACTCATTACGCAACAGCCACTTGGTGGTAAAGCACAGTTTGGAGGCCAGCGTTTTGGTGAAATGGAGGTTTGGGCGCTTGAGGCATTTGGGGCATCCAATATCCTTCAGGAAATCCTCACCGTAAAATCCGACGACGTAATTGGCCGTGCAAAAGCGTACGAATCAATCGTTAAGGGTGAAAATATGCCAAGACCGGGCATTCCAGAATCATTTAATGTATTGGTTCACGAACTCAGAGGACTTGGACTCAATATTTCGTTCGATTGATGATTGTGATCAGACAAGGAACAAAATATTTTTTTGTACATAAAAAGTTGATTTAATAATTAATACGACCCATTAATGGCTTTTAGAAAAGAAAGTAGCATCGTAAAAAACGAATTTTCACAAATCACTATTAGCCTTGCTTCTCCCGAAACGATCCTCGAGCGGTCGTATGGAGAGGTATTAAAACCCGAAACCATCAATTACAGAACCTACAAACCCGAAAGAGATGGGTTGTTCTGCGAAAGAATTTTCGGACCGGTTAAGGATTGGGAATGTCACTGTGGAAAATACAAACGCATCAGGTACAAGGGTATCGTTTGCGATCGGTGCGGAGTAGAAGTTACCGAGAAAAAGGTTCGTCGCGAACGAACCGGGCATATACAGCTTGTTGTTCCGGTTGCCCATATCTGGTTTTTCAGATCACTTCCCAACAAAATTGGCGCATTGTTAGGCCTTCAGACCAAAAAACTTGATTCCATCATTTATTACGAAAGATATGTAGTTATCAATCCGGGCATCAAAGCTGCCGATGGAATTAAATATCTCGATTTTCTTACAGAAGAAGAATATTTCGAGATTATGGAAGCCATACCTGTTGAAAACCAGCACTTAGACGAAAGTGATCCCAACAAGTTCATCGCAAAAATGGGTGCAGAGGCCCTACATGATCTGCTTGCCCGCCTCGACCTGGATGAACTTTCGTATGACCTGCGTCACAAGGCACACACCGAAACATCACAGCAACGGAAAGCCGATGCCCTCAAACGACTTCAGGTAGTTGAAGCCTTCCGCGATGCACGCAACCGCATCGAAAACCGTCCTGAATGGATGATTGTTAAAGTTGTTCCGGTTATTCCACCCGAACTCAGACCGTTGGTGCCTCTCGATGGCGGACGTTTTGCAACTTCTGACCTTAACGATTTGTACCGCAGGGTAATCATCCGCAACAACCGTTTGAAAAGGCTTATCGAAATCAAAGCTCCTGATGTAATTATGCGCAACGAAAAACGCATGCTTCAGGAAGCAGTTGACTCTTTGTTCGATAATTCGAGAAAGTCGAACGCCGTAAAAACCGAGTCGAATCGTGCCCTCAAATCGTTGAGCGACAGTTTGAAAGGAAAACAGGGACGTTTTCGTCAGAACCTCTTGGGAAAACGTGTTGACTATTCAGGCCGTTCGGTTATTGTAGTAGGCCCCGAGTTGCAGCTCAGCGAGTGTGGCTTGCCCAAAGAAATGGCTTCCGAACTTTTCAAACCTTTCATCATTCGCAAAATGCTTGAAAGGGGCATTGTTAAAACCGTGAAGTCAGCCAAGAAAATTGTTGACAGAAAAGACCCGGTTGTGTGGGACATCCTCGAAAATATCCTGAAAGGACACCCGGTTTTGCTCAACCGTGCTCCTACCCTGCACCGCCTTGGTATTCAGGCTTTCCAGCCGAAACTCATCGAAGGTAAAGCCATTCAGCTGCACCCGCTGGTTTGTACGGCTTTCAATGCCGACTTCGACGGCGACCAGATGGCAGTGCACGTCCCACTCGGAAATGCCGCAATTCTTGAAGCACAGCTCCTGATGCTGGCTTCACATAATATTCTCAATCCGGCAAATGGCGCACCTATTGCCGTGCCTTCGCAGGACATGGTTTTGGGTTTATATTACATTACCAAAGCTCGCAAAAGCGAACCTTCACATCCTGTGAAAGGTCAGGGAATGAAGTTCTATTCCCCTGATGAAGTTATTATCGCCTATAACGAAAACAAGGTTGATCTGCATGCCATTATTTATGTGAGACTGCCATTTGTTGAAAATGGAATAAAAGTTAAAAAACTAACCGAAACCACGGTCGGCAGAATTCTGTTCAATCAGGTAGTTCCCGAAGAATATGGCTATATTAATCAGCTGCTTACTAAAAAGACACTTCGGGATATTATCGGCGATGTGCTCAAAAAAACAGACACTGCAACCACCGCCAAGTTTTTGGACGACATCAAAAACCTGGGGTTCCGCATGGCTTTCCGCGGAGGACTTTCATTTAACCTGGGAGATGTTATCATTCCCGAAGTGAAAGAAGAACTTATCAACCAGGCTAACGAAGAAGTTGAAGAAGTTCTTGCCAACTATAACATGGGATTTATTACCAGCAACGAGCGTTACAACCAGATTATCGACATCTGGACGCACACTAATTCGCGGTTAACGCACACCTTGATGGATCAGCTTTCGAAAGACAAACAAGGATTCAACCCCGTTTACATGATGCTCGATTCGGGAGCCCGTGGTAGTAAGGAGCAGATTCGTCAGCTTTCGGGAATGCGTGGTTTGATGGCAAAACCGCAGAAATCAGGCGCAACAGGTGGTGAAATTATCGAAAACCCCATTCTTTCCAATTTTAAGGAAGGCCTGTCGGTTTTGGAGTACTTCATTTCGACCCATGGTGCTCGTAAAGGTTTGGCCGACACCGCTCTCAAAACGGCTGATGCCGGTTACCTCACCCGTCGTTTGGTCGATGTAGCCCAAGATGTTATCATTTCTGAAGAAGACTGTGGCACACTCCGTGGTTTGACCACAACAGCCTTAAAGAAAAATGAGGAAATTGTGGAAACCCTTTACGACCGAATTCTTGGCCGCACGGCGCTCCACGATGTTTACCATCCTCAAACCGGTGAACTAATCATCAGTGCAGGCGCCGAACTCACAGAGGAATATGCACGTATGATTGAAGAATCACCAATCGATTCGCTCGAAATCCGCTCAGTATTGACCTGTGAATCAAAATACGGGGTATGTGCCCGTTGTTACGGCAGAAATCTTGCCACCGGCCAAATGGTTCAAAAAGGCGAAGCTGTGGGTGTAATTGCAGCCCAGTCGATCGGTGAACCGGGTACACAGCTCACCTTGCGTACATTCCACGTGGGTGGTGTTGCCGGAGGAAATATTTCTTCCCAATCGAAAATTGAAGCCAAATATGATGGAATAATTCACATCGAAGAGCTGCGTTCAGTACCTTTTGAAAATGACCAGGGTAAAAAATACGATGTTGTGATCGGTCGTTCCGCCGAAATGAGGATCATCGACCAAAAAACAGGTATTTCGCTCTCTTCCAATAACATACCGTATGGTTCCAACCTGTTTTTCAAAGATGGTGATACAGTAAAAAAAGGTGACCTCATTTGCATCTGGGACCCATACAACGCTGTCATCATTTCGGAAGCAGGCGGAAAACTTCAGTTCAATTTCATCGAAGAAAACAAATCCTTCAGAATTGAATCAGACGAGCAGACTGGCTATTTCGAGAAAGTTATCATCGAATCAAGGCAGAAAATCAAAAACCCGTCCATCTCGGTTATGGATGAAAATGGACTCGCCATTAAAGAATACGACCTTCCGGTTGGAGCACACATCTCAGTAGAAGACAACCAGTTGATTAAAGCTGGTGATATTCTGGTGAAAATACCGCGTGCCATCGGAAAATCGGGCGATATCACCGGAGGTTTACCACGAGTTACTGAATTGTTCGAAGCACGAAATCCTTCTGATCCGGCAAAAGTTGCTGAAATTGATGGTGTTGTTTCCTTTGGTAAAAAACTCAAACGTGGAAACAAAGAAATCATCATTACATCAAAAACGGGTGAAGAAAAGCGATACCTCATTCCGACCTCAAAGCAGATTCTGGCTCAGGAAAACGACTATGTAAAAGCTGGCACGCCACTCTCGGAAGGTGCTTTGACACCTGCTGACATTCTGGCTATCAAAGGCCCGATGAAAGTTCAGGAATACATCGTGAATGAAATTCAGGAAGTTTATCGTTTACAAGGTGTTAAGATCAACGACAAGCACTTCGAAGTGATTGTACGTCAAATGATGCGCAAGGTTGAAGTTGACGATCCAGGTGATACCAAATTCCTTGAAAACGAATTGGTTAACAAAATTGAATTCCAGGATGAAAACGACTGGATTTTCGGAAAAAAAGTAATTGTTGATCCGGGCGACTCACAGGTTTTCAAACCAGGTCAGATTGTATCTGCACGTAAGCTCAGAGACGAAAACTCATTGCTGAAACGCCGCGACAAAAAACTGGTTGAAGCGCGTGATGCTCAGGCTGCTACTGCCCGTCAGGTGTTGCAGGGTATCACAAGGGCTTCATTGCAGACCAATAGCTTTATTTCTGCTGCTTCGTTCCAGGAAACCACCAAAGTACTCACCAATGCATCAATCAACGCAAAGGCAGATAAACTGGGAGGATTGAAAGAAAACGTAATTGTTGGACACAAGATTCCCGCAGGAACCGGCTTACGCGAATACGAAGACCTCATTGTGGGTTCTAAAGAAGAATACGAAACCCTCACACACCCCAGATACCGGAGTGATTACAGGTAAAACTACACATTTGTTGTTGAAAACCAAAAGACACCATCTTTTGGTTTTCAACTTTTAAACCTAAAACAATAAAAAATTATGGATAACAAACAAGCCAACCAGAACAAGTTAAATATTGAATTAACCGACGAAATTGCTGAAGGAATTTATTCAAACCTTGCCATCATAACACATTCACGCTCCGAATTTGTTGTTGACTTTATTAAAATGTTACCAGGGATTCCTAAAGCTAAGGTAAAATCGAGAATAATTCTTACACCGCAACATGCCAAACGGCTTGTGAAAGCATTAGCCGATAACGTGAAAAAGTTTGAAGCGATGCACGGTGACATTAAAGATTCTGACCTCGATCAGATTCCTTTTAACTTCGGCGGCCCAACTGCCCAGGCTTAAAAATTTCATTGCAAATAAGTTAGAAAAGCAACACCAGATAGTGTTGCTTTTTTTGTAAAAAATCTTAAATAAAATTGCAATGAGCAAATCGTTTTATTATTGATTTTCAATATTTTATGATTAACAATTGTTAACCTTTTTGCTTAACATAATTTAACAAGCCTTCAATAATTTAACTTTTTTCACCAAGTTATCTTTGCGACTTTAAAAATTTGACCAACAATGATCGAAACAAACATCAGAGAATTAAACGAAAAAATCCAACGCGAAAGCTCATTCATCGATTTGATCAACCTTGAAATGGGAAAAGTTATCGTTGGACAAAAACACATGGTTGAACGCCTGCTGATCGGGCTTTTGGCCAATGGGCATATTTTGCTTGAAGGAGTTCCCGGCCTTGCCAAAACACTCGCTATTAAATCGTTGGCCAATGTTGTGGATGCTAAATTCAGCCGTATTCAGTTTACGCCCGATTTGCTCCCCGCCGACCTTATTGGAACACTGATTTACAGCCAGAAAAAAGAGGAGTTTATCGTGAGGAAAGGTCCCATTTTCGCGAACTTCATCCTGGCCGACGAAATCAACCGGTCGCCCGCAAAAGTGCAGAGTGCGTTACTCGAAGCGATGCAGGAACGTCAGGTAACCATTGGCGCCGAAACCTTTAAACTGGATGAACCATTTCTGGTATTGGCCACCCAAAACCCAATCGAACAGGAAGGAACTTATCCTTTGCCTGAAGCCCAGGTTGACCGTTTTATGTTGAAGGTGGTAATTACCTATCCCGAAAAGGATGAAGAGAAAAGCATACTCCGGCAAAATATTACAAGCTCCTTTGCTACCACCAAAACGGTTATTACCACTGCCGACATAGCCAGGGCACGTCAGGTTACCCGCGAAGTGTACCTCGACGAAAAAATTGAAAACTACATCACCGACATCGTTTTTGCAACCCGCTACCCGGCTCAGTACAAACTGCAGAAATTTGAACCTATGATCAATTATGGAGCTTCACCACGTGCTTCCATCAACATGGCATTAGCTGCCAAAGCTTTTGCTTTCATCAAACGTCGTGGTTATGTACTTCCCGAAGATGTCAGGGCAATTGCACACGATGTAATGCGTCATCGGATTGGCCTTACCTATGAGGCTGAAGCTGAAAACATTACAACCGAAGACATCATCAACGAAATTCTCAATACCATTGAGGTACCGTAAAAGTTGTCCAACATATTACAGGTCATAAGATTAAGTTTCCCTGGAGAAAATTAAATTGCCATGGATGCATCTGAAATTTTTAAAAAAGTAAGAAAAATCGAGATAAAAACGCGTGGATTGTCCAACCAGATATTTTCAGGACAATACCACAGCATTTTCAAAGGGCGGGGTATGGCCTTCAGCGAGGTGCGCGAATACCAATACGGCGACGATATCCGCAGCATCGACTGGAACGTTACTGCACGTTTCAACCATCCTTTTGTTAAAATATTTGAAGAAGAGCGTGAACTTACCGTCATGCTGCTCATCGATGTGAGCGGATCGAATATTTTTGGAACCCAGGTGGCCATGAAAGAAGATGTAATCACTGAAATTGCCGCGCTTCTTGCCTTTTCAGCCATTCATAACAACGATAAGGTGGGGGTAATCTTTTTCAGCAATAAAATTGAAAAATTTATCCCCCCAAAAAAGGGAACAACCCACATCTTGCGAATTATTAGGGAATTGGTTGATTTTAAAACCGAAAACCAGGGGACCAACATTGCCGAATCGCTGCGGTTTCTGACCAATGCCATTAAAAAGAAATGTACGGCATTTATTTTATCCGACTTCATGGACAAAAATTTTGATGAAGCGCTGCAGATTGCCAACAGCAAACACGATTTGATAGCCATTAAAATTTCTGATCCGCGCGAATACGAAATGCCCGATATCGGACTGGTAAAATTCAAAGATGCAGAAACAGCAAAAAATATATGGGTTGACACCTCGGATTTGAAAACCCGGAAATTGTACAACAACTGGTACAGCGAAAATGAAAAATACCTTAAAAAGGTATTTGTGAAAAGTGGTGTTGATGTGGCCAACATCAGAACTGATGAAGATTATGTGAAGCCACTCATCAACCTTTTCAAACGCCGGGAAGCAAGATTGTAAACTATTAATTGGTAAAATAAAGTAATTTACCTGTAAATGAAGCAAATAAAAGTAATAATAGCACTCTTTGCAATAGCAGCGGTTTTCGTGGTGCGGGTGCAGGCTCAGGATGTGAATGCTTCCATTACGCTCGACACCAACAGTATGTTGGTGGGTGATCAGATTGAACTGAAATTACAGCTTACTTTACCCGAAAATTACCGGGTTCAATGGCCGGTTTTTGTTGACTCGCTTGCTCACAACATTGAGGTTTTACGCCAGTCGAACATCGACAGTACCAAATCGAACGGTTTGCTGCATTTACAGCAATCGCTTACCATTACTGTCTTCGATTCAGGATATTACGTAATTCCACCCATCCGATTTGGATATGGCCCCAACAATTCAATCACTGGTTTTGTTGAAACTGAGCCACACCTGATTAATGTTTTCACTGTTCCCGTTGATACCAACCAACCTTTCAAACCGTTGAAAGGACCATTAAAAGCGCCATATACTCTTGCTGAGCTTCTACCCTGGATTCTCCTTGTGTTATTTGCAGCGCTGCTGGGTGTGGTTGGCTATCGGTACTGGAAAAAGAAAAAAGCGCAGGTTCCGTTGTTTTCGGCAAAACCTAAATTTATTAAACCTCCACACCAACTGGCACTGGATGCACTTGATGAGTTGAAAAAGAAAAAACTCTGGCAACAGGGACGGGTAAAGGAATATTACACCGAGCTAACCGAAATTATCAGAGCATACATCGAAAAAAGATTTGAAATCCAGGCAATTGAAATGACAACCTGGGAAATTCTTGTTTCTTTCAAAAGCATACTGTTAGAGAAAGGATTGAAAGAAGATTTACAAAATATGCTTGAACTGGCTGACCTGGTGAAATTTGCCAAAGCCAGCCCGCTTGCTTCCGAACATGACCAGAGTTTGGCAATGGCTGAAAACTTTGTGATTCGCACCATCCCGGTAAGGCCTTTCGAGCCGGTTGTACCTGCTGATAGCGGGATAAATTCAGAAACTCAGGAATTGATCCAACAAAGCACTGCCAAAAATTAATAACAATGCTGAGAAACATAGAATTTGCAAATCCGGAATACCTTTACCTTTTGCTGGTTGTACCGCTCATGATTGCATGGTACTGGTACAAAAGCAAATGGAGCAAGGCAGAAATACAGCTTTCCACCACACAGCCATTCTTACATTCGGGCAAATCGGTTCGGCAACACCTTTATCATTCGTTGTTCGCTTTCCGTACCCTCACGGTTATGCTGCTGATATTCGCTTTGGCGCGTCCACAATCCACTTCGAGTAGTCAGGATGTTACCATCGAAGGCATTGATATTGTGATGGCCATGGATATTTCGGGCAGTATGCTTGCCGAAGATCTGAAGCCAAACAGGCTGGAGGCGGCAAAACAGGTGGCGCAGGACTTCATCCTCGGTCGTCCAAACGACCGGATAGGCCTTGTTGTTTTTTCGGGTGAAACCTTTACTCAGGCACCACTCACCACTGATCACAAAGTTTTGAAAGATCTTTTTGAAAAGGTAAAAAGTGGTATGATTGAAGATGGCACAGCTTTGGGCGACGGTCTGGCAACAGCAGCTTCACGCCTACGCGATAGCCAGGCAATCAGCAAGGTAATTATTCTACTAACAGACGGCGTGAACAACATGGGCGCCGTTGACCCACTGTCGGCAGCTGAAATAGGAAAACTTTACGGAATCCGTATCTACACCATCGGCGTCGGAAGTATGGGAATGGCGCCATATCCTGTTCAAACACCGTTCGGTTTGCAATATCAGAACATGGAAGTAAAAATTGATGAAGACCTGTTGAAAGATGTTGCCAGAATGACTGATGGCAAATATTTCAGGGCTACGAGCAACAGCAAACTCAAAGAAATTTATGATGAAATAGACAAAATGGAAAAATCGAAAATCGATGTTACTGAGTTTCACAAGAAAACGGAGGAGTTTTTGCCCCTGGCTATTTTTGCATTGATTTTTTTTCTACTTGAATTTTTGTTGAAAAACACACTTTTTAAAACAACACCCTAACACTATAATATTTTAACTATGCAAATGCTGAAATTTGCTGAACCTGCATTCTTCTATGGTTTCCTGTTGGTACCTGTGTTTATCATCATTTTTGTATTGATGCTAACCTGGAAGAAAAATGCGTTGAGAAGATTCGGCGATCAGAACCTGATATTGAAACTCATGCCCGATGTATCGCGTACAAGATTGATTATCAAATTCATCCTGATACTCATCGGCTACATATTTTTAATTGTTGGATTGGCAAATCCACAAATTGGTTCAAAACTCGAAAAAGTTGAACGCAAAGGCATCGACCTGGTCATTGCCATCGATGTTTCAAACTCGATGCTTGCGCAGGACATCAAGCCAAGCCGGCTGCAAAGAGCGCGGCAGGCAATATCAAGACTTATTGATGAACTTAAAAATGACAGGATTGGAATTATTGTTTTTGCCGGTAATGCTTATGTTCAACTGCCCATAACCACCGATTATTCGGCTGCAAAACTCTTTCTATCAACCATCAATACAGATATTGTTCCGACCCAGGGTACCGCTATTGCCGAAGCCATCAATCTGGCAGAGGAATCATTTGACGAAAACGATCACAACAAAGCCATCGTCATTATTACCGATGGCGAAGACCACGAAGGCGATGCTATTGAAGCAGCCACCAAAGCCAACCAGAAAGGCATAAAGGTTTACACCATTGGCATGGGGCTGGCCGAAGGAGGCCCTATTCCGGTTTACGACAGGTTTGGAAATCAAACCGGGTTTAAAAAAGACCTGAAAAACAACACCGTAATAACAAAACTCAATGAAACCATTCTGCAGCAAATTGCCTCGGCTGGCGACGGAAAGTACGTAAGGGCTAACAATACAAATGCAGGTCTCGAAATAATTTTTGACGAAATTAATCAGTTGGAAAAATCGAAATTCGACTCAAAGGTAATTTCCGATTATGAAGACCGGTTTCAATATTTTCTTGCATTGGCACTCCTGATGCTTTTGTTCGAGTTTATCATTACCGATAAAAAAGGGAAGTACTTCAGGGATGTTAACATATTTGGAGAATCAATAAAAACCCGTTTACTTGGAAATCAAAAAAGCTGATCAAAATATGAAATTGAAAACCTTTTTTAAAACGGTTATTATTTTACTCATTGTTAGCGGATTTAGTCACTTTTCGACCGCCCAGAATGAGAATAAATACATCCGCCAGGGCAACAAAGCTTACGAGGCGGGCGATTTTAAAAAAGCCGAAATCGATTACCGAAAAGCTTTGGATAAAAATCAAAAATCGGTTAAGGGCGAGTACAACCTTGGCGGTGCAATATACGAACAGCAGAATTTTGATGAAGCCCGTCGGATTTACGAACAACTTGCTTCTGCCAACCTGCCGACTGCGCAGAAAGCAATGACATATCACAATCTGGGAAATTCATTCCTGCAGATGCAGAAACCCGAACAGGCTATCGATGCATACAAAAATGCGCTGAGAAACAATCCTGGCGACCCTGATACAAGGTACAACCTTGAATTTGCCAAAAAAATGCTGAAACAGCAGCAGCAACAGCAAAACCAGGAGCAGAACAAAGACCAGCAGAACCAGGATCAGAAAAAGGAAGACCAGCAGCAAAACCAGCAACAGCAGGATCAAAAGAAAGAGCAGGAACAAAACCAGCAAAACCAGCAAAATCAGCAGCAAAACCAGGATAATCAGGCACAGCAGCCTCCTCAGACAAAACAAATTTCGAAACAGGATGCTGAACGGATGTTGCAGGCGCTTCAGGACAATGAGAAAAAAACAATGGAAAAACTCAAACTCGAAAAACTGAAGAATGCCAACAGAGTGAAGACAGAAAAAGATTGGTAAACTCATAGGAGACAAATCCAGCGATGAATCGGAAAATGAAAAAATATTTTGAATTAATACCCGCCTGGAGATTCTTGATTCCGGGCGCTTTATTGGCGCTTTTTCTTACAGGCGCCTTGCCATTGTTTTCGCAGAATATTCAATTCACTGCCTTATCAAAAACTGCAGTTATTGTAAGCGAAAATTTTCAGTTACAATTCAAGATCAACGCCGAAGGAACCAATTTCCAGGGTCCTCAGATAACCGATTTTCAAGTACTTAATGGCCCAAGTACCTCTACAAGTTCAAGTGTACAGATTATTAACGGACAAGTTACGCGCGATGTCAGCTACGTTTTTACCTACGTTTTAAGGGCATTAAAAGAGGGTGAATTTACCATTCCATCAGCCCGGATTTTTGTAAATGGAAAGGAATACACCTCCAATGCGGTAAAAATAAAGGTTACCAAAAATGCCGGTACTCAGGGTTCGGCAGGAGGAAGCGGCTCTAATGCTGCTGCGCCTCAAGGCGCCGAAAATGATTTGTTTTTAAAAGCTTTCATCAGCAACTCAACACCCTATCAGGGTGAACAGGTGATCATCACCTACAAAATCTACACTACCATCCCCATATCCAACATTGATGCCTCGAAAATGTCATCATTTCCAGGTTTTTGGGCTAAAGACCTATTGGCCAACCGTGACGATTTTCCACAAACGCGCGAATACATCAATGGAAAGGAATACGTGGTAGCAGAAGTAAAAAAATATGCACTGTTTGCCCAACGCAGTGGGGAAATGACCATTGAGCCCGGTGAACTAAAATGTGTGGCACAAGTAAAAACAGCCGCTCAACGCAGAAGTTCAGACCCGTTTTTCGATAGTTTTTTTAACGATCCTTTTTTCAACAGCCGGTATCAGAATGTTGAAAAACAACTGCTTTCGAACAGTATTAAAATCAATGTCCAACCCGTTCCCTCCAAAAACAAGCCTGACAACTACGGCGGTGCAGTTGGAAATTTTACCTTCAGCCCGCAGATCGATAAAACCGATGTTAAAACCAACGAAGCCATCAACCTGAAATTTACATTAAGCGGAGCCGGGAATATAGAGTTGATTGATGCGCCCCGGATTTCTTTCCCTCCCGATTTTGAGGTGTACGATCCCGAAATTTCGAGCAATGTAAAAGTAAACATGAGCGGTGTTTCAGGAACCAGAACTTTTGATTTTCTCATCATTCCCCGAAATCCGGGAACCTACACCATTAAACCTTATGTATTTTCTTTTTTCGACCTCGAGAAACGTGATTATGTTTCCATTGCTACCCCTGAATACAAAATAAACGTTCAACGTGGAGAAGGATCGGCTTCAAACATAACTTACAGTGGTGTAAGTCAGGAAGATATCAAATACATCGGAAAAGACATCCGGCATATTAAGCTTCCACCTTTTAAGTTGCAACCAATCGGAACATTTTTCTTTCGATCGTCAACCTACTACCTTTTATTGATTGTTCCTGTATTGGTTTTTGCAGGTCTGTTGCTTTTCTGGCGAAACCAGATCAAGCAGCGCAGCAACATCGCACAACTTAAAACCCGAAGAGCAACAAAGGTTTCGCTTAAACGCCTTAAAGTGGCCAATATTTACCTGAAAGAAGGCAAGGAAAGTGATTTTTATGTCGAAATATCGAGAGCGCTCTGGGGTTACATCAGCGACAAGTTCAATATTCCACGTTCCGAATTATCGATGGAAAACGTCAGGGAGCGGCTTTCGAAGAAAAATGCAAACGAAGAGACTATCACCGAGTTCATCAATACGCTCAATAACACTGAGTTTGCACGTTTTGCACCTGGAGATAAATCTGAAAACATGGATAAAATCTACCAGGAGGCTCTCAACATTATCAGCAAAATTGAAAGAGAATTAAGATAAAGTTTATCAAGATGAAAAAAATATTGGTTTTCATTTTTTTGGTGGCCGGCTTATTGGCTTATGCCGATAATAACCTGATTTTGATTGAAGAAGCCGGAAAACAGTACTCCGAAGGTTCGTACGACAAGGCTGTGGAATTGTACGAAAAGGTTTTGTCCAATGGTTTTGAATCTGCCGAACTTTATTACAACCTGGGTAATGCCAATTTTAAACTGAATAAAATGGCGCCCGCCATTCTCTATTACGAAAAAGCTGTAAAACTCAATCCTTCAGACGAAAACACCCGTTTTAATCTTGCCGTAGCCAATAGCCGCATTGTTGATAAAATAGAAACTGTTCCCGAATTGTTTTATGTAAGATGGTGGAATGCACTCATTTTTACATTCAGTGTTGACGGCTGGGCTACCATTAGCCTTGTTTCTTTTATTTTACTCCTTGCAAGCGCCATGTTGTTTTTTATGTTTGACGTAATACTCGTTAAAAAAACAGCATTCTGGGCAGGAATCATATTTATCCTGATCTCGGCATCGTCGTTTACGCTG
>CALFEP010000266.1 GCA_937950125.1 uncultured Bacteroidota bacterium | reverse complement strand
TCAGGAAAGGACAAAGACCAATGGACGGGAGCACAATTTTCTGATCTTTTCAAAGCAAAAGCTGGAAGGGATGGAAAAATGCAGGAGCCTGTCAAAACCAAAGAATACGACCTGATAAACACCCCGGCAAACGAAGGCGCTCCATTTATAAATGACAAGTACTCAACTTTGTACGTTACCAGGTGTGAAAAGGCCTCAAAATCGACGAATGAGAAAATCTGGTGCACCATTATTAAGTCAGAAAAGAAAGGTTCGGGTTGGTTACGACCAGAAGAGATTCTGGTAAATGGTAGCGGAAGTGTTGGCCATCCAACATTGTCGAAAAATGAATTAACAATGATTTACGCCAGTTCACAGGCAGGGGGATTTGGAAGCAAAGACCTTTGGATTATTACAAGAGAATCGAAAACAAGACCGTTCCTCAAGCCTTCCAACCTCGGTTCACTCATCAACACGTCTGGCGATGAATTATTTCCTTTCCTGTCAAACGACACCACGCTGTATTTCGCCTCCGATGGGCAAGGTGGCTTTGGTGGTCTTGACCTTTATGTTACATACCGCGATAAATCAGGCAGTTGGTCAATTCCCGAAAATCTAGGGGCGCCGTTCAACTCAAATCGTGACGATTTTGGAATATTTTTCAACTACAACGGCGAAAAAGGTTATTTCTGTTCAAATCGTGAAGGTGGTAAAGGTGGCGATGATATTTACTCATTCAAAAAATTCCATTATAAATACACCATTACCGGAAAAATAAAGGATGCCGGTACACGGGCGCCTCTTGCCAGGCAGCGTGTTATGCTGTTGAATAATGCCGACACAGTAACTTTAACTACTGATCCCGAAGGAAAGTTTAAGGTTGAACCAGACGATTTGAAAGAAGAAGCTGATTACACCATTCTGGTTGAAAATGAAAAATATTTTACCCGGAAAGTACCAATTTCAGCGGCTGGAGTAAAAAAAGACTACAACTGGAATGTTAATATTGAACTTACTGCAATTCCCAATTCGCCGGTTATTCTGCCTGAAATCCGTTATGATTTGGACAAATGGGACCTGCTGCCACAATACCAGGATTCGTTGCTGATTCTTGTTAAGACCCTCGAAGATAATCCGCGGCTTCAGATCGAGCTTCGCGCCCACACCGATTCCCGCGCAACCAAAGAATACAACGAAGAACTGTCGCAAAAAAGGGCACAGTCAGTAGTTGATTTTCTTATCGCAAAAGGTATCGATCCCGATCGGCTTGTTCCGCGTGGCTATGGCAAGACAAGCCCCAGGATTATGGAAAAGGATTTCACCTCCGGCATTCTTACAATTCCAAAAGGCACCGTTCTGAATGAGGACTACCTTGATTCACTAAAAAAACCTGAACAGAAGGAAATCGTTCACCAACTGAACCGGAGGACCGAATTTTTTGTGCTTTCAAAAAACTATCATAAATAGGCGATCAATCATTATCATTTTTAAAACATTTATTATGAACAAATTACTAAAAATATTCATTCTAACAGGCTTGGTTTTACTGTCATTTGAAGTCAAGCCTCAACAGATTTTTCAGTTTTCACAGCACATGTTTCGTCCCGCTTTATACAATCCGGCGGCCATCAGCAATGACGATTACCTGTGTGTATTTGCAGCCGGAAGAAGCCAATGGATGGGTTTCAATGATGAAAATAACGAAAATGTAAATCCGACAAATTACCTTTTGGGTGCATCCATGCCCCTTTATTCGATAAACAGTGGTGTTGGATTAACCCTTGGTAGGGAAAAGATTGGTTATCAAACCGCATTAAACGTGAGGCTTGATTATTCCTATAAAATGGAAATTGACGACAAACAGTTTATTTCCGGTGGCGTATTGTTGCAGTTAAGCCAATTATCCTTTGATGTTTCCAAACTTAAACCTGCTTTTCCATACGATCCTTTGTTAAGTGAAACCGGGAAACAACGGGATTTTGTGCCCGACGCCGGGATTGGCTTTATGTACTCAAACAAAGACAAATGGTGGGCAGGCATTTCTTATTTAAACATGCTGGGTTCAACAGCCACCCTGGGCAATTTCGAAATCAGGAACAAACCGGCTTTTATCGCACAAGGATCTTATAAGGTAAATGTGATAAAGCAACGTTTCCGGAAAATTGACGTTGCACCCGCATTACTGGTTAAAACCAATTTAACCGAAACACAGACAGAAATCAGCGTTTCAGGTTATCTAAATGATGCGTTATGGTTGGGGGCGGGATACAGGCTCCAGGATGCTGTAGTTCTTTTGGGTGGAATTCAGGTGAATAGTATGAAGCTTGGAATTTCGTACGATTTTACAACCAACCAGATTAGAAAAGCCACCAGGGCAGGATCAGTGGAAGTTCATCTGAGTTATTGTATTCCAGGCTCTTCCAATGATTCACAAAACTCCAACACTGCTGAACGGCCAACAACAAAAAACAGTTTTTGGAACAAAGTCACCGAAAGACATCCACCCCACAAAATGAAAATGAGGAGTATGTTTAATACCAGACATTTGTAGAATATTTCGTTCTTAAAATCTTCATGTTGTATGGAAATTAGTGAAGTGTTTTTTGAAAATTCGCTTTTAGAGGAATCTCTGGTAAAATTATTAAAGGAAGATTATATTGATGCAGGTTCGGAGGATTTATTTCATGAAATAATTACCATTTTTTTTGAGCATGCTAATGAACGTATTAAAGAATTTCCAAACGCTGTTCAACATCTGAAAAGCCGGAAGTATTCCTTAGCCAGGTCAGCAATAGACAGATTTGATAATTTCCATTCCTCGGTGGTTATTCTTCGAAAAACCATAAAGAGCCTTATTTCAGGAATTGCTATTACTTCGGCAATTGCTGATCAAAATGAAATTGCTGATTACCAGAAAAAATGGGAGACATATGATGATGACGAAAGAAGCAAGTTCACTTTCTATTTTCATCATCAGTTCATTTATCAGCAATTCAAAAAGGTAAATACACTGGAAGAACTTGCTGAATTCAACGAACAATTTCATCAATATTTGGTAGAGATGGCTTTTAAACTTGCCGAAATCCTAATCCGGAGAATGACCTACACGATCGAATATTTCAACGATGACGAAGTTTTAAAGGAATCCTGCTATCAGGCGGCTGGCCAGCTCGAACTATTCCAGGCTGAAATTGAGAAACTCAAGAAAAACCCGTATCAGCCAAATGAGGAGGAAAGAAGAAACTGATTTGGTACGCCAGATTCAATTTTTTCTCAAAGATTTTTAACTTGAAAAACCTGTTTCACATGTTCAAAACTGCATTTCGTCACGCCAAAAGGGGGTTTCGTCTTGGTTGGTGTGTGATTTCAGTTTTTGTGATTATTTTTGTTGGTGTTATGAATTTAAGGAAATTGTGTAATTTGGTTTAATGAATAAAAATTTCGAATAATGAAACATGAAAAATTTCTTTTGTTTTTTGTTTTCCTGATTTTGTTGAAGGGGCAAATAAATGCGCAGATCGAAATTAACCAGCAGAAGGAAAAGCCTGTTTTTATTCCAAACCAGGACAGTACACCCGATTACCAAAATGTGGTAATCATTACCTATCCCGATGACGCTTTCCTTACTGTTAATAAAAAGTACCTGGGAACGACTCCTCTTGAAGCCAGGCTTAGATTGGGCATCAATCATTTTTACATCACGAAGCCTGGTTACCAGATTTTTGAAAACAAGTACATCATCAGTAAAAATTCGGGTAGGTTCGAAATTCATCTGACCCAGGAAAGTTCCTTATCAGTGGATAGCGTTATCATCAAAACCGAATCCCCATCAATTGATAGAACACCTGACTCTCCCAATTATCAGGTCACGAATTATGATAAACCAAAAGGTATCCAGGTATCATCACATCTTTCTGAATTTGAAAAAGCAGGAAAAATTAAAAAGGTTAGTTATTTGGTATCGCTTGGATGTTTTACCGGAGCCATAATCACAGGTAGTATTGCCAATAAAAAATACAATAAGTATAAAAACGCATCCGAAAATGTTAATCAGTTGCACGACCAGATAGTTGTTCTGGATAATATCAGAAACGGATTGATTACAGTGGGAGTTAGTTTTATAATTATTGGAATTGTAAATGAAATGAAATGTCACAGGTTAAAAAAATATAATAACACACTTTCCGGATGCTTTTTTTTCCTTCCCGAAAGTGATGCTTTGTTTGCGACCATTCGGCTTGACATTTAGCAAAGTGCAGCGAATTTTTTTTAATAATGAATTGTTTTTAAAGCAAAAAAATATGAAAAACCAGACTAACAGAGTTTTAACCATTACCATTCTACTAATTCTATCAATCATTTCTTCCCGTTGTGAAAGAGATTGGACAAATCCTCTGGATCCTGAATCGGGGATTGACTGGGCTCCTACATATTTGTCAGCAAGTCATTATTCTCGTAATGAGGTTCTTTTAAAATGGGGAACAAACTATCGAAAAGTTGATGCTTACGTTTTGGACAAAAAAATCAATGATGGACCATGGATTGAAAATTATACTGAAGTACCACCAGAAAACATCGAATTCATTGATGACAGCATCAACACTCAGGTAAACAATTATTCTTATCAGGTTTATGCCAGAATTGGCAACTTCATTTCATCGAAACAAAGCGTCAATCATTCGTTCAACTGTGGAGTTGATTCGCTGGTCGATTCACGTGATGGACACCAATATTCTACCATTCAGACTGGAAATCAATGCTGGATGGCCGAAAACCTGAAATATCTGCCCGAGTTGTTTAAGCCTGATCAGTCATGGTCTGATTTGGCAAGGTATTTTATTTACGATACCACCGAAATTGAGAGCGAGATGATGAAAAATTTTAATACGTATGGAGTACTCTATAATTGGGCGGCAGCAGAGAATGCATGCCCAGAAGGTTGGACTCTGCCCGATTTTGAATTTTTGATTAAAAATTCACATCAGGAACATTTTGCCGGCGCTTATTTAAAGGAAAAAGACACCGTTCATTGGCATTACCCAAACACCGGAGCTACTGAAGATATTGGATTCAGTGCTTTGCCAGGTGGCTGCCTGAACGATTCGATGGAGTTCCAGTACCTTAAATACCGCTCTTATTTCTGGGATGCTGTTGGTAGCTATTATGTTATGTACTACGATAGCACCACGATTAATGAATTTGAAAATCCGGGTTATCAGGCTTTTAGTGTGCGATGTGTGAGAGAAACTTTAATACTTGATTGATCGGGTTACTAAATTATGATGCTAAAAAAATCATTGATTCTGAAAGGACCATTTCTTTATTTCTTTCTATTTTTTTACTGTTGTCATCGCACAGGAATTTAGTTTTCGCCAAAACAACGGATTAATGCCTGAAAACAGGTAAAATTCACATGCAGCCACGAATAACAAGTACCAACCTCTGAAAAACATTTTATTTGCACTCGATATCAGATTAACCGAAATGGAAATTATTAAAATTGAATGATAAGAAATATTAGGATAATTAGCTGTCAATCAAAACACTCAATACAAAAACATGATAAGTAAACAAATTCACCAACAAGTTCATCAATACAGAGCAGCAGTGTTTTTTCTGATGATTGTGTTAGTTGTTCCAAAACAGGCTTTGCCGCAGGATGCAGCACGCAAAATTCAGCCTAAGTTTGAATTCGGAACCGGTTTAAATCTTACCTGCATCAAACCCCCAGGCAGCTGTGATTATTTTGTACCTTTCATTCAGGTAAATTATTTGTCACCCACGGTTTTTGATGTCTTTTCCTTTAAAGGTGGAGTGGAATTTACCTATTTGAACGTTTACAGCGAAAATGTCAACGCAAATAGATACACCTACCTGAAACCTAAGTTATTGTTTCAAATTCCAATTGGTCAGGTTAGCAAATTTGGAGCGGGATTACAGGGGTCTGTTATTCTGAATAAAAAAAATCTTGATCCTTATCCGGATGATATACGGGATGAATCAGGTGATTTGGAGTCAACACTTGATTACCTAATTGGATTTGATGTTATAGTGAGAAATAAATTAGGCGTGGGTTTGAAAGTTTCGGTTTCATTAACCGATCCTGATTACAAAACAAAATGTTTTCAATTATCATTTAATTACGTTTTTTATTAATTTGGAGAATAACCTACACCATCTAATTTTTAATAAATGAAGAAGTTCAAAAAGAATCCTGCTCTCAGGCGGCTGTCCATCTCGAACTTTTCCGGGAAGAAATTGAGAAACTCAAAGAAAAGCCGTATCAGTGAAAATGAGGAGGAAAAATGCAACTGATTTTGTACGCCAGATTCAATTTTTCCTCAAAGATTTTTAACCCAAAACCCCGTTTCACAAGCTCAAAAGGGCATTTCGTCACGCCAAAAGGGGGTTTCGTCATGGTTGGTGTGTAATTTCAGTTTTTGTGATTATTTTTGTTGGTGTTATGAATTTATTGAAATTGTGTAATTTGGTTTAATGAATAAAAATTTCGAATAATGAAACATCGTAGATTTCTATTGTTTTTTGTTTTCCTGATTTTGTTGCAGGGGCAAATAAATGCGCAGATCGAAATTTACCAACAGAAGGAAAAGCCTGTTTTTACTCCAAACCAGGACAGTACACCCGATTACCAAAATGTGGTAATCATTACCTATCCCGATGACGCTTTCCTTACTGTTAATAAAAAGTACCTGGGAACGACTCCTCTTGAAGCCAGGCTTAGATTGGGCATCAATCATTTTTACATCACGAAGCCTGGTTACCAGATTTTTGAAAACAAGTACATCATCAGTAAAAATTCGGGTAGGTTCGAAATTCAACTGATTCAGGAAAGTTCATTATCGGCGGATAGTTCGGTTACAGGTATCGAAATCCCACCAACAACTCCTTCTGATCCTGATGGTTTTCGACAAGCTTTCTTAATGAACAAACCATTTAACAATGATTCAATTTATATGATTGATAAAATGAAATTTGACGCTGCGTTTAAGAGACTAAAGAAGAATCAAAAGACGTGGTACAACATCATGCTTGGTTGTTTGGCAGGAGGAACGCTATCAAGTATTTATGCAAACGTCACCTACAAAAACTACAAAACTGCCGCTGATAACGTTAACCAGATGCACGACCGGATAGTGGTGGCTGATAAAATTTCGTACGGCCTTTTTTCCTTTTCAGTCGTACCTTTATTAGTGGCTTTAGGTTACGATAATAAAATCCAAAAATTGTGGGAAAAATGATAAAAAAGTATGGCGCCTTTGAGCTAAATCCCAGTAAAGACGGTATGACAGCTACACTGACATTTACTATTCCTTAAGAGACTTTTATTTGTTAAATCAAAAAAAAACCATTTATGGAAAAAATTCAAGCAAAAAGAATCACCCTTGCAACATTAACAATAATCACATTCCTGTTTGTCAGTTGTACCCGCGAATGGGTGAATCCTCTGGATGACGCCTCCGGAATTGATTGGGCGCCAATGTATTTGGAGACCAGGGCTTTGTCAGCCGATTCAGTTATGCTTCAATGGGTAAAAACATACAATGGCATTAATGAATTTGTTCTTGATAAAAAGATAAACGACCAGGAATGGATTGAAAAGTATGCAACAATTTCGCCCGTAAATACGTACTTCATCGACGACAGTATGGATACAAAAAACAATGTTTATTCCTATAGTGTTTATTCTGATTTGAGAGGAAATTATTCAGAAAATACTGAGGTAACCTACTCATTTGCTTGCGGGTTTGATTCGTTGACAGATAGCCGTGATGGAAATAAATATGCAACAATTCAGATTGGAAACCAGTGTTGGATGGCCGAAAACCTTAAATTCCTGCCAATAGTCTTTCCACCCGATCAATCATGGTCGAATTTGGCCAGGTATTTTGTTTACGATTATTATGATTCAATAAACTCAGAAGCAAGGGAGACCCTCAACTTCAAAACTTATGGTGTTCTTTACAATTGGACAGCAGCAAAAAATGCCTGTCCTGAAGGTTGGACTTTGCCGGATTTTGAATTTCTTACCATGTATTCAGGTGGTGAGTGTTGCGCTGGTAAGAATTTAAAAGAAAGAGATACAATTCATTGGCATAGCCCAAACACAGGTGCAAATGAAGATTTTGGGTTCCTGGCTTTGCCAGGTGGTTGTTTAAATGATACAACAGAGTTCCAGGACTTAACTTACCGATCGTATTTCTGGAATTATTCGGGTGATTATTATGTACTATATTATGATAGCATAAAAATAAACCGGTTTAACATAAGGGGTTATCCCGCTTTTAGTTTGCGTTGCGTCAAGGTAAACTATAATATTGATTGATTGTTTTGCATTGATTTTAAGGGAAATTCATTCTATGATTAAAATTACCTACCTCAAATTTCAAATACCTGGTTGTAAGTAAATGTTGTTAGAAAGGATAAATAATGATCTTAGTAAATTCCATTCAAAATCTTATTATGGCAAATATGTTAAAAATGAGAAATGAACAAATTTGGAATTTAAGGCATAAATACAGAGCGATAATTTTCAGCATCCTGATAGTTTTTTTCCTGGTAAAACAATCGGTATCACAAGTGAATAACAAATATTCAAAACACAAATTTGAATTGACCGCCGGATTTAATTTTGCAAGTATTAAGCAAATTGAAAATTCCAGCTCTGGAAAACCATTTTTTGGCCTTCAACTTCAGATGCCTATAAACGATGATTTCTCCCTGAAATCCGGGGCTGAATTTGCCTATTTTGACTTTAGCAGTGTTACAGTGTATCCCAAAATACAAAACATTTATTTGAAACTTAAATTAATTCCTCAAGTAAAGATTGCCAACTTTATAAAATTTGGAGCAGGATTCCAGGGTTCTTTTTTATTAAACTCGTCAGTATTAACACTTGGAAGAAGTAGCAATTGGGCTTCAATGAGCCCATTTAGTTCAGGTTTTAAATCAACAACTGATTATTTGGTAGGTTTTGATATTGATCTTTACAAACGGGTGAGTGTTGGATTGAATGCCTCGGCCTCATTAACTGATCCTTCTTATAAAGTTCGTACCTTCCAGTTTTCGGTAAATTATGACTTATTAGGAAAAACAGAAAAACAACGCTCACCCAAGGAAATTGCCAGGCAGCAAATTCATGATTTACGAAATGGAGTATTACTGGTTAGGTTACACACCTCGAAAACCAAAATCGAAGCTTTAAGGAATGCAGGACATAAAGAAAAGGCTATTGAAGCGGAACAGGCACAATTAATAGAAAACCAGAAAATTATTGAGGCTTTTACCAATTATTTTTCATTTTGTCGGGTGCTTTTCTTTACCAGCGATAAATCTTTGCAAATCAAGAACAGAATTTATAAAAACGCATTTGTTAATATGGATTTGAAGATTGATACAACAATCTCCCTTACTGAAAATGAAACTGTCTTTATCGCCAGTTTTGATTTTGTTTGTAACGATACAAACTCCTACAGTTCAGGGTATAAAACAGCTAATCCTGCAAATGGTCGGGATAGGATGGTAACATATTACGGTGGTACTGAAATGAATTTTTCTGCATTGGTTATCTACGATGCCAGTTTTGTTCTTTTAAAGCATCCTTTTCCTTATTACTCCCGTACTCATTTTAAATCAATGAAGGAACACCCTGAAATGTGGGCTTTTATGTTCCCTGTTGCCCTGTTTTCGAAAACCTGGTCGTACGATGATGTGGTGGAAAAGATGAACAAAAAACTTCTTAAATTCCTCGATGAATAATGAATTCTTACGAAAAAATAATGATGAGCCATTCAAACGCCCGGCTTATCGAAATTGTGACAGTGTTAAAGGATGAATATCAGCCAGAAGCAGTTCAGGCTGCAATTAGCGAATTGAAACGCAGAAATTTGACTAAATCAGAAATTGAATCCGCAAAAAATGAACTTATTCAAAATCAAATGGAAGAAACTACCAGAAAAAATAAATCTATTGCCTGGTATTGGAAGATTTTGATAGCCTTTTTGCCCACTCCCTTTGATGCAATAGTGCTTCATGTAATAAATGAAAGAAAGCAATGATGGTTTTATTTCCCCCCATCACATCCCTGAAAATTCAACGTCGCTTCCTCATTCACCAGCAAAAAATACGATTTCCCTGGCATGAGTTGCTGCAGGGTGTGAATTTCCTGAGCCGGCCAAAACACGCTGGTACCGGCAGGTTCGGTGATGATGACCAGGTTGTCGCCCAATTGGTTGT
>CALFEP010000265.1 GCA_937950125.1 uncultured Bacteroidota bacterium | reverse complement strand
AACTTTGTGTTTTCGTGTTTTAGTGGCTCCAATTATACCACCAAAACACAAAATCGCGAAAACCACTAATTACAAATTTGATGTTATTTGAGAATCTTTGAGGTTTGGCGCCTGCCTGTAGCCTGCCTGCGAAAGGCACCAAGGCAGGCAGACAGGTTTTAGTGGCAAAAAATATTCTCTTCTAAAATACTAATGCTGATCTTCCTTTTCTTCAAAAATATCTTCAACCGGGATGTACAGCTCACTGCTTTTCAATACGCCATTCTCGTAAATTTCAATGCGTTGCAGCTCTCCTTCTTTGGTAAAATATTCCCATTTCCCGGTTTTGACATCGCTTTTATACTCGCCGGAAGTGTTCACCTGACCATTGGCAAAATAATACACCACTTTTCCGGTAATCGAATCGTTACTGAAAGAAGCTGTCACCTTTGGTTTCCCATCTTTAAAGAACTGTTGCCAGTCGCCATGCCGGAGGTCATTTTTGTAAAAAAGAACTTCACTCACACCTCCTTCAGGGTAGAATGTTACTGATTTGCCGTCCCTTTTTCCGTTTTTATACATTTCCTCCGACAACAAAGTACCCCTTTCATCATAAAACTGCCATAAACTGTCCTTTTCCTTGTTAACGTAAAGACCCTCAGCCATTTTCTGGCCATTACCGAAAAAGGTGGTTGTGAATGCGCGTCTTCCCAGGTCAGAGTAGCTGGTAACCGCTTTGATTTTTCCGTTATCATTAAAATACCGGAATTCGCCCACCGGAGCATCATCCTTAAACCGGCCTGTGTATTTTATCCGGTTGTTTTGATCCATTTTTTGCCAGAAGCCCTGTTTCCTGCCCAAAGCATCGGTTTGACAGATGGTGTCAGGTATTTGGGACATAATAGTAAAAGGTAATATCAGAAAAACGATGACTAAAAATCTTTTGAAAAGGCTCATTTTATGAAAGTTTTTAACCTGCTTTTGAACGTAAAATGTGGATGATTATTTAATTCGGGTGGCATTATCACTATTTTTGCATGAATAAAAACAATTCTGTTTTGAACAACTATTCATCAAAATTATTGGAAAACGCGGTGGGCGAGCTATCAAAACTACCCGGGATTGGCCGCAAAACAGCCCTCCGGCTTGCTTTGCATTTGCTCAAAGAAGGCAAAGAAGATGTGGAGTTGTTGGCAGGTTCGTTAATGAAAATGCGAAACGACATCATTTTCTGTAAAACCTGCCACAACCTGTCGGATGGCGAAATTTGCTCAATATGCGCCAGTCCGCGCCGCAACCGCTCTGTGGTGTGTGTGGTCGAAGACATCCGCGATGTAATGGCCATCGAAAACACCTCGCAGTACAACGGACTTTACCATGTATTGGGAGGAATAATTTCACCTATGGACGGGATTGGGCCAAACGACCTCACCATCAATAAACTGATTGAACGGCTTGAGGAGGGAACGATTCATGAAGTCATTTTTGCACTTTCGGCCACCATCGAAGGCGACACTACAAATTATTATATTTACAAACAAATCCGCAAATTTGAAATCGTTATCACCTCGATAGCCCGTGGCGTGGCCGTTGGCGATGAACTGGAATATGCCGATGAAGTTACGCTGGGAAGGTCGATTCTGAGCCGGATGCCCTACGAAACCATCATGCCGAAATAGCCTCAGCTTCTTCAGGCTTTTTCAACGCTATATCTGTACTTTCAAATTCAGCAAACAAATCGAGCTGCCGTGAATTTACGTGAACAGGAACTGGAGTTTCTTCAAGCAGCTTCAGGTAATGTTCAATCGACCGTTTGATCAGCTTTAAAGGAGTGAGGCGGCGTGCCTTGCTGTTTTTGTCAAGCGACTTTTTTTGCCTGGCAGTAAGTTTAAAGGTGATGGTTTTAAACTTCGTCACTTTCCTCTTTTTCTTCTTCTTTTTCTTTGGTTTGGTTACCATATTTACCACATTTTCAAAAGTCCGGCTAAAAGTAGGTCAAACCCGCAAAACCGGACGGAAAACCAACAATAAAGTTTTCCACATTTACTGCAAACTGTTAATATCTTCAATTATTCTGTGGGCTAACCCGTTGGCTTTTTCTTCCGAATTACTTTCGGAATAAATCCTGATAATCGGCTCTGTATTTGACTTTCGCAAATGCACCCATTCTTTATCGAACTCAATTTTAACGCCGTCGATGGTATTTACTGGCTGCGATTTGTATTTTTCCTTTACTTTTTCAAGAATCAGGTCAACATCCATTTTGGGTGACAATTCGATTTTGTTTTTTGAAATGTGGTAAAACGGATATTTCTTTTTAATTTGTGAACATTTAAGGCCGGTTTTTGCCATGTAAGTCAGGAACAGGGCGATTCCCACCAAAGCATCGCGGCCATAATGCAATTCGGGATAAATAATTCCGCCATTGCCTTCTCCCCCGATGATTGCATTTGTTTTTTTCATCATTTCCACCACGTTTACTTCACCCACTGCTGCCGCAGAATATTGCCCGCCTGCGGCCTCGGTCACATCGCGCAATGCCCGCGTTGACGACAGGTTAGAAACGGTATTTCCGGGGGTGTTTTGCAAAATGTAATCGGCAACAGCCACCAGGGTGTATTCTTCACCAAACATGTTTCCGTCTTCCATCACCAGGGCAAGCCGGTCAACATCCGGATCGACAACAAAACCAACATCGCATTTTGTGTCAGCAACCAGTGTCGAAATGGCTTTCAGGTTTTCGGGCAACGGCTCCGGATTATGCGGAAAATTTCCGTCAGGAGTGCAGTACAATTCGACCACTTGGGCCACACCCAACGCTTTCAGCAATTTTGGAATAGCAATTCCCCCGGTAGAATTTACGGCATCAATGGCCACCCTGAAACCCGCCTTCCTAATGGCTTCAACATCAACCAGCTTCATTTCCAACACTTCTTGAATGTGGAAATCGATGTATTGGTCATTCTTTTCAATGTTACCAAGTTCATCCACTTTTGTAAACTCAACATCCTGCCTTTCGGCAATGGTCAGAATTTCCCTCCCTTCGGAGTCACTCAGAAACTCGCCTTTTGCATTGAGCAATTTCAGCGCGTTCCATTGTTTTGGATTATGGCTTGCCGTGAGGATAATTCCGCCATCGGCATTTGCATCCGGAACTGCTACTTCCACTGTTGGTGTGGTGGACAGGCCGATATCCAGCACATCAGCGCCCATGCTAGTTAAAGTGCCTGTAACCAGGTTATTTACCATTCCACCCGAAATACGGGCATCGCGGCCAACTACAATTTTAACCCGCTTTTTACCAGTCGAATTTTTAATAAAAACAGCGTAGGCAGCTGTAAATTTCACAACATCAATCGGTGTTAAATTGTCGCCTGGCAGGCCTCCGATGGTGCCTCTGATCCCTGAAATTGATTTGATTAATGACATATTTTCAACGTTTTTTGTTAACAAAAATAAATGTCTTTTTTTAACAGCGTATTTTTTCAATACAAATACAATTAATTTTGTCGCTGATTTTTAACCACGTTATTATGAAGGAAGATTTTGATTCTTTCAGCAATGGAAATGACTTCGACGATCTGATCGGGAAATTTGATGAAATGATCAGGCACGAGAAGCTGTATTTCTTTGATGTTGAAGAATTTGAAGATATCATCGATTACTATCTTGAACGAAACAACCCGAAAAAAGCACAGGCTGCCATCGATCACGCCCTGAAGCAGCATCCGTCGAGCCATAATTTTCAGTTAAAAAAAGCACAATACCTTGCCAGTGTCAACAAATCGACAAAGGCGCTTGAAATTCTGCATCAGTTGGAGGTTATCGAACCCCGGAATCCGGATATTTATCTCACCCGCGGCTCGGTTTACAGCCAGATGAAAAAGAACCGGCAAGCCATCGCCGAATATCAGAAAGCAGTGGCCTTCTCCGAAGAAAAAGATGATATTTACCTGCGAATAGCTTATGAATTTGAAGAGCTTACCGATTTCGACAATGCCATAAAATACCTGATTGAAGCATTGGAATTCAATCCTGAAAACCAGGCAGTTCTCTACGAACTTTCGTATTGCTACGAAATAGCAGCAAAGGAATCAGAGGCAGTTGAGTTTTATCAGCATTTTCTCGATCTTTATCCATATTCCGAAACAGCCTGGTTCAATCTGGGGCTTGCTTATTCCAACCTGGGTCTTTACGAAAAAGCCATCGATGCCTACGAATTCGCTTCGGCCATCGATCCGGAGTTTTCATCAGCCTATTTCAACAAGGCAAATGCCCTGGCCAACATCGAGAAATATGAGGAGGCCATAAAAATGTACGAAGAAACGCTGGAGTACGAAGAACCAGAAGCACTTACGCATTTTTATATTGGCGAATGTTACGAAAAACTCGAAGACTACGAACGTGCTTACACCCAGTTCAGGCTTGCCCTCAACCTGAATCCTGAGCTGGCTGATGCCTGGATGGGTCTGGGTGTAATTAACGATAAAACCGGAAATCAAAAAGTTGCGATCAACTATATGGTGAAAGCCACAGAGCTTGATCCTGGCAATGTTGACAACTGGCTTTACCTTGCCGAAACCTACCTGAATTACGGTCAATCTGCCGAAGCCGAAAATGCCTACAAAAAAGCCCTGGAAACCAACCCTGAACATCCCGATGTTTGGCTCGATTATTCTTCGATGTATGCCGAGAGTGAAAACCTGACTGAAGCCATTTCGATTATAATGAAAGGTATTGAAACCCAACCACGTAACCACGAATTGTACTATCGACTTGCCGGTTACCTTGCTTTTAAAGGCAGAAAAAAAGAAGCCTACGAAAATTTCGAAACTGCCCTTCAGTTAAATTTTGACGACCACCAGCAACTGTTCGAATACTATCCCGAACTGAAGCAGGACGTTCAGTTCCTGCGAATGATAGAATCCTACAATCCAAAAAACAATTGATTATCTATCAGTTGTGTGTGGGTTATTTCCGAACAAATTTTGCCGTTTAATGCAGAATACTATTTTTGCAATTCATTAACGTAATGATTTATTTTATGATAGAATCGTTTCAATCCATTATTGATTGGTACATGAACAACATCAATTATTTTACCATCACCGTTTTGATGGCCATCGAGAGTTCGTTCATCCCTTTTCCATCCGAGGTTGTTATTCCACCCGCAGCATGGAAAGCAGCACAAGGCGATCTGAATATTTTTCTGGTTGTTGCTTTTGGCACATTAGGAGCGCTTATCGGGGCTTTGTTCAATTATTATTTTGCTATGTTCTTGGGACGAAGGGTTATTTATGCTTTTGCCGATACCCGGTTGGCTCACATGCTGCTGGTTGATAAAGCAGGAGTTGAAAAATCGGAGCAATTTTTTATTAAATATGGCAGGATTTCCACATTCATTGGAAGACTAATCCCGGCTGTCCGCCAGTTAATTTCAATACCTGCCGGATTGGCCAAAATGAAAATGGCAGATTTTATCATTTTTACACTGCTTGGTTCAGGACTGTGGAATATTATTCTTGCGGTTTTGGGTTACTTTCTTTACAGCCAGAAAGAAACACTTCATCTTTATTATCAGGAACTTTCGTGGGCTTTTCTGGTGTTGGGTGTTCTTTTTGTGGCATACCTTATTTACAAGGGTTTCAAAAAAACAGCATGAAACGCTTAGGCCTCATCGGCCGGAAACTCACCCATTCGTTTTCAGCCTCTTATTTTTCAGAAAAGTTCAAAAACGAAAACATCTCGGATTTTTCGTACCAATTGTTTCCCCTCGAAACTTTATCAGAGCTTCGCCAACTTATTACATCCAATGCTGATTTAGTGGGGTTTAATGTAACAACACCATTTAAGCAGGCGATTGTTAATTATCTTGATGAACTCGACCCGACAGCCGTTGAAATTGGTGCGGTAAACACGGTCTGTGTTTTCCGCAAGGATAACGGGTTTCATTTAAAAGGTTTCAATACTGATGTTTACGGATTTAAAGGCGCCTTTGATTTTTCCAACTGCAACTGTCAGGCATTGATTCTTGGGACGGGTGGCGCTGCACAGGCTGTTTCTTACGCACTCAGGCTCCTGGGTATCTCATCAAAATTCGTTTCACGCAACCCTTCGGATAAACTGATGCTGGGCTACCCGGATTTAACGGCAGGTCACTTCAAGGATTTTCGGTTAATAATTAACGCAACACCGTCAGGGATGTATCCCGACATCGAAAGCTTTCCTCCCCTGCCCTATCATTTTCTTCAACCAGAAAATATTCTGTACGACCTGGTGTATAATCCCGAAATCACCCGTTTCATGAAATTTGGTATCGAAAAAGGGGCTACGGTGATAAACGGATTGAAAATGCTGAAACTTCAGGCTGAAGCGTCGTGGAAAATCTGGAATTCAATGGATTGCATAAGTTGTCGTTGAAATTTACGGAGATATTATCGCATCAGATCAGCAAGACAAAAAAGTTTTTTTGAAAAAAATATGATTTTATGGTACTACTATTTGTTGTAAATTAAAATATTTTTCTACTTTTGCGCTCCTTTTTGAAAGAATGAAAAACAGCGATAGCGATGAGCAAGAAAGAACTTTTGATGTTTATTGAAAATCAGGTAGAGCAAAAACAACTGCCGGATTTCAAAGCCGGAGACACAATTACCGTGACCTACAAAATTAAGGAAGGTAACAAGGAACGTCTTCAGAATTTTCAGGGTGTGGTACTTCAGCGTAAGGGAAGTGGCCCCTCTGCAACTTTTACAGTAAGAAAAATATCGAATAACGTAGGAGTAGAAAGAATTTTCCCGGTTTCGACACCTTTTATCGAACAGGTTGTTGTCAACAAACGTGGGGTTGTCCGCAGGGCAAGAATATTCTATCTGAGAGGCCTGAGAGGCAAAAAAGCAAGAATCAGAGAAAAGAGAGTATAGTTTTTGTTTTTCATAATGTTTGTGTTTAACCCGGCCCCAAGCCGGGTTTTTCTATTGATAAGCACCAACTTTGTAAACTTCACCTTCAATAGCCAGCATGGTTTCTGGAAAAATGGCTGCCGCTTCGGCAAAAATATCGGCAAGCTCCTTATAGCGTGCTGAGAAATGGCCGATCAGAAGTTTATCCACATTAGCCTTTAGTGCGATTTGCGCGGCCTGCGATGCAGTGGAATGCTGTTTTTCGGCAGCAATGGCTTTCATATCTTCCAAAAAAGTTGCTTCGTGATAAATCAAATCAGCTTTTCTGATGTGTTCAATCATTGCCTCGTTGTAAGCCGTGTCAGAGCAATATGCAAAAGACCTTGGCTGTAAAGGGCTGATTGTAATATCATCATTTTTAAATAATTTGCCGTCCTGATTTACATAATCAGCACCATTTTTTATTTTTGGGATCATTTCGATTGGCACATCCTCCCGACGCAAAAAATCCTTCTTAATTTTTTTTTGCCTTTGCTTTTCATAAAACAAAAAACCTGTTGTTGGAACTGTGTGTACCATGGGGAATGTTTTCACTACATTACGGTCATCTTCATAGATAATCTCACTTACAACGGGGTTTGTAGGGTGAAAATGAACCGGATAAGACAGGGTTGTTGCTGACACTTTCAATTGCATATCAATAATAGGCTGCAGTTCGGGATTGGCATAAACATGCAACGCTTCATCCCTGCCAAGCAGGTGAAACGTTGACAGCAATCCGATCAAACCAAAAAAATGATCGCCATGCAGATGACTGATAAAGATGTGTTTTATCTTCTGCAACTTTATTTTATAGCGGCGCAACTGCATTTGGGTTCCTTCACCACAATCTACCAGAAAATATTTGTGATTCATGTTAACAAGCATACCTGACAGGTTCCGGTGCGAGGTTGGGATGGCTGAGCTGCTGCCCAATATTGTTATTGTAAAGGTCATGATGCGTAAAAGTATGGAGAAAAAATGAAAAAAGCTGCTCCGTTTTACCAGAGCAGCATTTACAATCAATTATTCAATTCTATTCTGAACGCGCTTATGCTTTCACTTCTTCTTCACCGTCAGCTTTTTCTTCGGCTGTGGTGTTTTCTTCAGTTTCGGCTTTGGGTTCAGTATCGGCAATTGCAGGTGTTTCTTCTGCAATTTCAGTTTCAACAGGAGCATTTTCGGCCACAACTTCTTCAGTTGCATGGGCTTCTGCTTCAACAGGAGCATTTTCAGTTACCACTTCTTCGGTAGCAGGAGCTTCAGTTTCAGCAGGAGCATTTTCAGCTACAACCTCTTCATTTGCAGGAGTTTCTGTTTCAACTTCAGCTTCCTCACGAATCTCATCGTTTTCGTCGAAAAGGGTGAGTCCGCCATCCTTCTGTTTCTTTTCCTTTTCTTCCTGTTTTCTGGCGTAGGTTTCGAGCTTTTCGCGGGCAACCTGCTCCATTTCCGATTTCAGTTCGGCCAAACCGCCTATGTCGCCAAGGGTAGTTTTTTCGATATTATCCTTAATTTTCTTAACAGCCTGCTTTGTAGAGCGTTGAGCGGCTTTTTGCTCTTTTTCTAGTTTTGCCTGCTCGGCTTGTTGAATGTCCTGGTAAATTCTTGAGTGTGAAAGTATGATCTTTTTGTTTTCTTTCGAGAACTCAATGATTTTGAAATCGAGTGTTTCATCGATTCTGGCCAACGAATTGTCTTCTTTCTGCAGATGACGGGTTGGTGCAAATCCTTCAACACCATAAGGCAAAGTAACGATCATGCCTTTGTCGGCTGAAGCTGCAATGGTGCCTTTATGAATTGAACCTAAGGTGAATACGCTTTCGAATACGTCCCATGGGTTTTCTTCCAATTGTTTGTGACCAAGGCTAAGGCGGCGGTTTTCCTCATCAACATCCAGAACCAGAACATCAATCTGTTCATTGATCTTGGTAAATTCAGCCGGGTGTTTGATTTTCTTCGACCAAGAGAGGTCAGAAATATGAATCAAACCATCAACACCTTCTTCAAGTTCCACAAAAATACCGAAGTTGGTAAAGTTGCGAACAGTAGCCAGGTGCTTAGAGCCAACGGGGTATCTTTCCTTGATGTTTTCCCATGGGTCGGGGATGAGTTGTTTCATACCGAGCGACATTTTGCGTTCTTCGCGGTCCAGGGTAAGGATCACTGCCTCTACTTCATCGCCAACCTTGAGGAAGTCCTGTGCGGTGCGTAGATGTTGCGACCACGACATTTCGGAAACATGGATGAGGCCTTCAACACCGGTCACGACTTCAATAAATGCACCATAATCGGCAATCACAACCACTTTGCCTTTAACCTTATCGCCAACTTTGAGGCTGGAATCGAGTGCATCCCACGGATGTGGTGTAAGCTGTTTCAAGCCAAGGGCAATGCGTTTTTTGTTATCATCGAAATCGAGGATAACCACCTTGATCTTCTGATCGAGCTGAACAATTTCTTCGGGATGGTTGATTCTGCCCCATGAAAGATCGGTGATGTGGATAAGGCCATCAACTCCGCCAAGATCGATAAATACACCATAGGTAGTAATGTTTTTAACCGTTCCTTCGAGTACCTGACCTTTTTCGAGACGGGCAATGATTTCGGCTTTCTGCTGTTCCAGTTCGCGCTCGATGAGTGCTTTGTGCGAAACAACAACGTTTTTATATTCGTGGTTGATTTTCACCACTTTGAATTCCATTACTTTGTCAACATAAACATCGTAATCGCGAATTGGTTTCACATCGATTTGTGAACCTGGCAGGAAGGCTTCTATTCCAAAAACATCGACGATCAAGCCGCCTTTGGTGCGACTTTTCACGTAACCATTGATGATTTCTTCGTTTTCGAAGGCTTCGTTGACGCGTTCCCATGATTTGAGAATCCTGGCTTTTTTGTGTGATAACATCAGCTGACCGGTTTGGTCTTCCTGACTTTCAACGTACACTTCGATGTTGTCGCCTGGCCGAAGATTGGGATTGTAGCGGAGTTCGGCACGTGGGATTACTCCGTCCGATTTGAAATTGATGTTTACAACAACTTCGCGGTCGTTGATGCTTACGATAGTTCCATTAACAACCTCCTGCTCAACAATCTGGCTAAAGGTCTTGTTGTAAAGGTCTTCCAGTTTTTCTCTTTCCGACTTGCTGTAGTTTTCGTGACGTTTGCCAATCGAATCCCAGTCGAAATCGCCAGGAGTAGGTAAAGGTTTGGGCATTGGAGCTTTGTGCACCGGTTTTTCCTCAACAGCAACTTCAGTTTCAACAACAGGTTCGGGTTGTTCAACAACTGCTTCGGGTTGTTCAACAACT
>CALFEP010000264.1 GCA_937950125.1 uncultured Bacteroidota bacterium | reverse complement strand
TACTTCAACATTTGAAATTTTCCAATAAATTTCCCTAAAAATCAATTTAGGTTTTCCAAAAGTTTCTTCTTCCAATCATTTTTTTACCTTTGTCTGTATCAATTTTACGTGGTATGAAGACTTTCCGTCGTTTTTGTTTTATCCTGCTTTTGTTGGCCTGCGGCGATTCTCTGACAGCACAGGCACAGCAATGGATAACCTGGGAAGGTCGTGAATTGCTCTATCCGCATCAGACACACTACACAGGTTTTGCCGAAAGGCAGCTTTCGAAAAATGAAGATGTGAACGAGGTTTTTGGTACCCTCCGCAACGATGCCCTCACACTCCTCACCGAATCCATTGAGGTTACCGTTCAGAGCCAGACATCGCAATATGCGGTTGAATCGGGAAACCGTGTTGAAGAGCAATTTATGGTAAGCAGCGCCACCTCTTCAGACCTTACCCTGAGCGGGGTTCAATACAAGACATACCACGACAAAAAAGCGGACAAGGCTTATGTCCTGGCCTATGTAAGCAAGGATGACCTGACTGTTTATTATTCGTCGCAACTCAGAAAATACCTTGAACAGCTTGATAATTTAGTAAAAACAGCTTCCGGTCACGCCAATTCAAAACGCCGTGAACAGGCGCTGCAAGCCTGGTACGAATGCATGCCGGTACTGAAACAGGCGGAAGAAGCACTGGCTTTGCTGATCATTTTCGGGGGAAGCAACGACTCCGGTAAACCATTGAGTGAACTGAGGGAGGAAATAACAAAGGGTTTTTCTGATTTGAAAAATGCTTCAAACCTCAGCATGGCCGAAGCAGCAACCTTCCTGGCAGACGGGATCAGCCGGCAGATCAGTTCAGCCACGAAACCAGTGTTGCTGTCGAATTTCACGTATCGCGATACACGTATGGCCAGCTCTTTTTCACGGAAGTTTTCACAAATTCTGGAACAAAAACTCACAACCAAAGGTTTCAGGGTGATTAATGAGATGCAGTCATCGTCTGCCAGTACTGATTTGTTAGTGATGAGAGGAACTTACTGGGACGAATCTGAGGTTCTTAATGTGATTGTCGTTCTGAAAGATATGAAAACCTCTGAAACCGTTGCCGGGATGGACATTCCGGTTGATAAACAAAAACTTGCCCGCGAAAATGTAAATTATCTCCCGCAAAATTTTGAGCAGGCCATGGCCGACCAGCAGGTTTTGATGCAGGACGAACTGGTGGGAGGCGGACTGCTGCTTGAATGCTGGACAGACAAAGGAACCGACAGCCCAATTTATACTTCAGGCGAAAAGATGAAAGTTTTCGTCAGGGTAAACCAACCTGCTTACCTGCGCTTCATTTATTTCCTGGCCGATGGCAAAAAAACGCTTCTTTACGACGATTTTTATATCGACGCATCAAAAGTGAACAAAGCCGTTGAAATACCGCGTCAATTTACCTGCACACCGCCTTTTGGCGTCGAAACCCTGCAGGTGTTGGCACAAGTTGAAACCTTCCCCGAATTGAAAACTGAAAAGGTTGGCGGCTACCTTTATATTTTGGAAGATACCAGGGCGCTTTTAATCAAGACCCGCGGCATGATGCAGGAAATGCCCACAGACCTGAAAGCTGAAAAACGGATTGTGATAACAACAATGAAAGATTAACAATAACCAAAATATCCTCATTATGAAAAGAGTACTTGCGTTTTGTGTTTTGATGTTTGTGACTTTGTTTTGGGGAGGATTTCAATCCCGTGCACAAACTTTTGAAGAATGGAAAAAACAGCGTCAGCAGGAGATGCAGCAGTTTAAGGATGATCGCGACAAGCAGTTGGCAAGGTTAGCCAATGAGTTTGATGATTTTGTGAAAAAGCGCGATCAGGAATACGCAAAATATTTGAAAGAAAACTGGAAAAAATTCAAGGTGATGCAGGGGCTTGAAGTTCCTGAAGAACCAAAGCCTGATGAGCCTCCGGTTTATGAAAAACCCGAACGGCCCGAGCCACCCAAACCATTGCCTGTTGCCAAACCCACCATGCAGGAAGTTCCGGAAATCGTGCCTCAGCCCATTTTGCCCCGTGTTACCAAACAGGAGCCCGACGATTTCCCGCAATTGAGCACAAGTTTCGATTTTTATGGTTTTGAGGTGCTGCTTAGCTACGACGAAAACCTGAAAAAGCCTGGTACGGCGCAGTTTAACGAACAAACCATCAGCGCATGGTTTGGCCAGATGAGCAACACCAACTACAACAGCCTGATTGAACAACTGGTGTTTTACCGAAACCAGATGAACCTGAACGACTGGGGTTATTACCTGCTGGTAAAGAATACAGCCAAAGAGATAGCTATGCAGGAAAATGATGCCAGGCTGCTCACATGGTTTTTGCTCATCCGGAGTGGTTACAAGGTAAAAGCCGCCTATTTCGAAAACCAGGTTTACGTATTGTTGCCCATCCGCAACCAGGTGTACGGCAAGAACTTTTTTACTTTCGATAACCTGAATTTTTACATGATGGAAGGCAGCCTGACCAATATTTATACCTATGAAAAGGACTTTCCGGATGCACAGAAGATTATGGACCTGAACATTTATTCGCCACTTGCCATCGGCGAAAAAACAGAAACCAAAGTGTTGACTTTCGACTATAACAAACCCGGCGAGCAGCTGAAAATCAACTACAATGTCAATCTCATCAACTTTTATAAAGATTATCCGCTTTCGGACCTGAAAGTTTATTTTGATGCTACGGTATCCCCTGAATCCAAATATTCAATAGCAAGCGATTTTGCAAAAATGTTGGAAGGAAAATCGGAAATTGAAGCAGCCAACATCCTGCTTAATTTTGTTCAGACTGCCTTCCAGTATCAAACTGACCAGGAGCAGTTTGGGTACGAAAAGTTCTTTTTTGCCGAAGAAGCTTTTTATTATCCTTACTGCGATTGCGAGGATCGTTCGGTCTTGTTTTCGTACCTGGTAAAAAGTCTGCTCAATTTGGATGTTATTGGCCTGAATTATCCCGGACACGTAGCCACCGCAATATGCTTCAATGCTGATGTAACGGGTGATTTTATAAATTATGACGGAAAAAAATATGTTGTTGCCGACCCCACCTACATCAATGCACCGGTGGGTTTAACCATGCCGCAATATGCCGGTGTTAATGCCGAAATTATTCCTTTGCTGAATCCTTTGGGCGAGAGCAGGCAAAATGCTGGCATCTGGCAGGAAATTGTCGATGCCGGCGGTAATAGGGGCGACCTAAACCGCGACATCGTAACCGACGAAATGGGGAATACTGCTTTGGCCGGCTTCTTCACAGGAGATTTCAACTATGGTGACATATCAGCTCAGGCCTCCGGATCACCTAAAATGTTTGCCATGATGCTGAACGATAAAAGGGATGTAAAATGGTACAGCACAAGCACAGGCGAGGGATTTGCCATGGCTCACGGCGTAATACGCGACCCGGCTGGAAATCTTTATGTTTCGGGTACTTTTAAGGGTGAAATGGAAATTGGTACCACAAGCCTGAAAACAAGGGATGCTTCGGATGTTTTTCTTGCTAAATACGCTCCCGACGGGCAGTTGCAATGGTTGAACAAAGCTGGTATTGATACCATGAACCAGGAAAACTTCCTGAATTTTGTTGCCAGGTTTAGTGCCCAGGGCAAAAACCTGGGGAACGACTTGTTTTTCGAAACCGGCGATTTCAACAATTATGGCCTGTCGATGAACCATGCGGGTGAAATACTGATTGCCGGAGCTTTCAACAAAACCACCGGAATGAACATGAAAGAGTTGACAACCAACGAATCGGGAGCTTTTAGTGCTGTCGAATCGTTGAAGAAAGAAAACGACCGCCTGATTGACGAAAGTTATGAAAAAACCATTGCCGGATTGTTTGCTGTTGTCAACCTGATAAGAACCAGCGGAGTTGCTATTCCGGGAAAAGATGCGCAAAAAGTACTGGATGTCAATAACCCAAAATTCAGGGACCAATCGCCCAACATCTATAAAAACATTGGCAGAATTCAGTTTCTGAAGAACAGCGATGGTGTGGTTACCGTAAAGACCGATGATGGAAAGGATGTTTATTTCGACATGATGCGCATTTGCACCGATTCGAAAATCAAGGTCAGTTTCCTGAAAACTGGGGATGCCCGCATCGATATTCTGTCGGGTATTAAAGTCGGAAAGGCTTTTATCTGGTACGGGCTCAACTATGTGGTGATGTACAAAGCCAACGGCGACCTGCTTTTCGACTATGACAGCGATCACACACAAAAAAGTCTGAATTTGAGAAGAGATATTTTATATTAACCAACTAATTTATGATACTGATGAAAAAAATTTTGATAATGGGTTTTTTGATGCTGACCTACCTGATGGCGTCGGCACAGATAGACAAAATGAAGGATCTGCTGGATGATGAAATGGATACCGACAACCTGACGCTGAGGTTTATCAACGCCCTTGACGGGAATCCCGTTCCGGAAGCAACCGTTGAAATTGATAATGTGGGAATTTTTACTACCGACATCGAAGGGAAAATTAAATTTCCGAGGATGGAAGAAGATGTCAACCTGGTGGTTCATTTTAAAAAAGATGGATTTATCGATACCGACCTGACCGTGGAAGTGGTTGCAGAAACCATTTTCAATAACCGGATTTCGGTTTCGCCTGTGATGGCGCTGGAATATGTCAGGATAATATTAGACTGGGGGCGTTCGCCCGACGATTTGGATGCTCATTTTACCAAAGATAAGCAATACCACATTTCGTACAGAAACATGAAGGTGAGCGAAGACGGAGTAGCTCAGCTTGACCGCGACGACACCGACAGCTGGGGGCCTGAAACCATCACCATTAAGGAAATTAAATCGGATGCTCACTACGAGTTTTATGTTCACGATTTTACCAACCGGCAGAATGAAAATTCAGGCAAACTTTCGAAATCAGGAGCTACTGTTAAGGTTTATGGGGAAGGGAAGTTGTTGGAATACGTGAATGTACCTCCTGGTGATAGGGGAAATAAATGGCATGTTTTTACCATCGATAAAGGTAAGATAGCCTTAACCAATTATTTAACAAGCGAAAACTAAGTATTTCTGACTAAGATATCCGGGAAACCGGAAAAAAAAGGTCACCTCCGGGTGACTTTTTTTTAAACCAAAATATGTTTTTTGGAAAGCTCAGAAATTTTTAAGGCTGTGTTTGCGATTCCTTCAGCGTCGTAACCGCAGTCGTGCCATAATTCCTGTTGGGTACCCTGTTCGATAAACTGGTCGGGAATTCCCAATCGTGTAATCCTCGTCGTGTAGTTGCCACCGGACATAAACTCAAGCACTGCACTGCCCAGACCACCCATTATCGTTCCATCCTCCACGGTTATCACATCCCTAAATTCGGACAAGATACCGTGAAGCAGAACTTCGTCAAGTGGTTTTAAAAAGCGGATGTCAACATGTGCAGCCATAATTCCATGTTTTTCAAGTTCGATGCAGGCTTTAACCGCTTCATTACCAATATGGCCAATCGAGATTATGGCGATATCTTTCCCTGCCCTCAACAGCTGCCCTTTGCCAATTTGGAGTTGCTCAAAAGGTTTTTTCCACTCTTTGTTTACGCCCCGGCCTTTGGGATAGCGTATGACGAAAGGACCCATATTTTCGAGCTGGGCCGTAAACATCATATTGCGAAGTTCGATCTCGTTCATGGGTGCGCAGATTGTAAGGTTTGGGATGCTTCGCAGATAAGCGAGATCGAAAGCACCATGATGGGTAGGGCCGTCTTCGCCAACCAGACCCGCTCTGTCAAGGCAAAAAACCACATTCAGTTTTTGTAGCGCCACATCATGTATGGTTTGGTCGTAAGCCCGCTGCATGAAAGTTGAATAAATGTTGCAAAACGGGACGAAACCCTGCGTAGCCATTCCGGCGGCAAAGGTGACTGCATGTTGTTCGGCAATTCCAACATCGAAAGCGCGGTCGGGCATTTTGTGCATCATCATGTCCAATGAGCTTCCGGAGGGCATGGCAGGTGTAATTCCAATGATTTTTGGATTTTTTTCAGCCAATTCGATGATGGTTTTCCCAAAAACAGTCTGGTATTTTGGGGGTTGAACGCCGTTGCAATTGTTGTCGATAATGAGTTCGCCCGTTTTTTTGTTGAAAGCACCGGGAGGAGCATGATAAATGGTAGGCTCTTTTTCGGCTTTTTCGAGCCCTTTTCCTTTGGTAGTGATTATATGCAGTAGCTTGGGACCCTGTATGTTGCTAATGTCGCGCAGCAACTTGGTAAGCCTGATGACATCGTGCCCGTCAACGGGGCCAAAATACCTGAAATTGAACGCTTCAAAGAGGTTGCTTCGTTTGAGAATACTCCCTTTGACAGCAGCGCCTAATTGTTTTACTATGGCGCGGGTGTTTTCGCCGTATTTAGTGCCGCCGCCCAGCATTTTCCAGGTTTTGTCCTTCAGGCGGTTATAGGTTTTTGAGGTAACAATGTTAGCCAGGTAATCCTTTATGGCGCCAACATTTTTGTCGATGGCAATTCCGTTGTCGTTTAGGATTACCAGCAGGTTTGGATTTTTCACACTTGCGTTGTTCAGCGCCTCAATGGCCATTCCGCCGGTCATGGCTCCATCGCCAATCACGGCAATGTGGTGACGCATGGTTTCATGGCGCATCTGGGCGGCTATCGCCATTCCAAGAGCAGCTGAAATACTTGTTGACGAATGTCCCACACCAAATACATCGTAAGGGCTTTCACTCATTTTCGGAAAACCGCTCAAACCTTTGTATTTCCGGTTAAGATGAAATTGCTCGCGGCGACCTGTGAGGATTTTGTGGGCATAAGCCTGATGGCCGACGTCCCAAATCAGGTTATCGAAAGGAGTATTGAAAACATAGTGAAGCGCCACCGTCAACTCAATTACTCCGAGGCTTGCACCCAGGTGTCCGGGATTGTTGGAAATAACATCAATAATGAACTCACGCAGTTCGTCGCAAATTTGCGGTAACTGTGTTTCATCAAATTTCTTGAGGTCGGTGGGCGAATTTATTTCTTTTAGCAGCGACAACGACATGATTGTTTGGTTAAAACTTTAGTGAATTTCGAAACTTAATCAATGAAAATCGTCCTAAAGCAAGCCCATTTCCAGCTTGGCTTCTTCGGTCATCATATCTTCGTTCCAGGGTGGGTCGAAGGTAAGTTCCACTTCAACATTTTTTATTCCGGTAACCGACTGTGCAGTTTCCTTCACTTCCTGCGGCAAACTCTCTGCTACCGGGCAATTTGGAGCTGTGAGCGTCATCAGGATGCGGGCATTGAAATCATCATCAATGGAAATCTCGTATATCAATCCAAGTTCCCAGATGTTGACTGGTATTTCGGGATCGTACACATCTTTCAGCTTGTCTGTGACAGCCTCACGCAATTCTTTTTTATCCATGGTTTTCGGAAGTGGTTTGTGGAGTTTCGTATTTGGTTTTGAAGGCCAGGGCATAAAGTTTCATTTGTTTGATCATCGAAACCAATCCATTTGAACGGGTTGGGGATAAATGCTCCTTAAGCCCGATGCTATTGACAAAATCAAGTTCAGCATTTAAAATGGCGTCGGTGGTTTGTCCTGAAAGCACCCTTATGAGCAGGTTCACTATTCCTTTGGTAATGACTGCATCACTGTCAGCCGAAAAAAACACCAGTCCGTTTTTGTATTCGGCATGAAGCCAAACACTGCTCTGGCAACCCGTAATCAGGTTCGATTTCGTTTTAAACTTTGGGTCAATCATTGGCAGGTCTTTACCCATTTCTATCAGGTAATTGTATTTTTCCAACCAGTCTTCAAAGTTCTCAAATTCAGCAATTATTAAACTTTCTGTTTCTTGAATTGACATGATACCCACAATTTAATCAGTAAAACACAAACAAACATCAAACATTATTTGTCCAGGGTAAAACCCTTCTAAAAACATAACCAAAGGCTGTAAGTTCAATTATTTTCACATTAATCTTCATAAAATTTATAAAAGCATGTCTCTTGCTTTAACGATGGCCACACAGAGTTTATCCACCTCATCCTTGTTATTGTAAACAGCAAACGATGCCCTGATAAAACCCGGGATATTGTAAAACTGTATCAGGGGTTGGGTACACAAATGGCCGGTGCGGACGGCAATTCCAAACTTGTCGATGATGGTGCCTGCATCGAAAGGATGAATTCCTTTCAGGTTGAATGAAACGATACCTGATTTCTGTTTTGATTTGCCAAAAATGGTTAAAGCGTCAATATCGCCTATTTTTTTTGTGGCATAGTCAAGCAGTTGATTTTCGTAGGTGGAAATGTTTTTTAACCCCAGGTTTACCAAAAAGCCGATAGCTTTTTCGAGGCCGAGAACTCCGGCAACATTAGGCGTTCCGGCTTCAAACTTAAAAGGCAGGTTGTTGTAAGTTGTTTTTTTGAAAGTTACCTGTGAAATCATTTCACCACCACCCTGGTAAGGGGGCATCTGATCGAGCAGCCGCTCCTTGCCGTACAAGACCCCAATTCCCATGGGACCATACATTTTATGCCCCGAAAAACAATAAAAATCACAGTTCATGTCCTGAACGTCAACCTGATGGTGGGCAACCGCCTGTGCACCGTCTATCAACACATATGCGCCATAACTGTGCGCCAACTGAACGATTTCATTCACCGGATTAACGGTTCCAAGTGCATTGGAAACATGCGTTATGGCAACCATTTTGGTTTTATCGCTCAACAGGCTTTTAAGCGATTCGAGGTTTATTTCACCCGATGGCCTGATCTCAGCCACTTTCAGCGTTGCACCATAATCTTCGCAGACCATTTGCCAGGGTACAATGTTGGAATGATGCTCCATCATACTGATGACTACTTCATCTCCTTTACGCAGAAAAGCTTTACCAAACGACCTGGCCACCAGGTTGATGGATTCAGTAGTTCCTTTGGTAAAAATAATTTCTGAAGGGCTGGAAGCATTGATGAATGCCCTCACATTTTCACGGGCATGTTCAAATGCCGAGGTAGCCTCCTGGCTCATGAAGTGAACCCCCCTGTGAATGTTGCTGTTTTCGGTTTCGTAATAATCGCGCAACCGGTCGATAACAACCTTTGGTTTTTGCGTAGTTGCTGCATTATCAAGGTAAACAATGGGCTTGTTGTACACCTCGCGCAACAGTACCGGAAACTCGGTACGTATTTTATTTATGTTAAATTCCACACACAAAATTTTAAATAAAAAAGCTTTCAGAAAAAAGCGGCGCAAGGTACGATTTTATTCTCAAAGCGTATTCTATTGTTTATTCAAGAAATATCTTTTGACCGAATCCTTTTGAATGTTTACTTTTGTCAGGTAACCTGTTTTATCTGAATGAAGAAAATCATCATACATCTGTTAGTCTGGTGTATCCTAATTATGCCAATTTATGCCGGTCAGCAAAGCGAAGCCGACAGTTTGAAAAAGGAATTGCTAACCGCCGTTGACCAGCAACGATCGCTGATTCTTGGGCGTTTGTCAGAGCTTTGTCAGAAGTCGGATTTAAAACAATCCATTGCCTACGATCTGGAAAACCTTGAAATACAGTTACGGCTGAACAACCGCCGTGATGCATCTTCCACCCTCAACAACCTGGGGGTTGGGTATTACATGCAGGGCGATTATCAGGAGGCACTGCGGTATTTTGAACAATCGCTCAACCTGCGCGAAGAGTTTAACGATACCATAAACATCGTAAAAACACTGAATAATCTGGGAGTAATTTCACAAATAGCTGCTGACTATGAAAAAGCGATTGCTTACCACAAAAAGTCACTGCTGTTTAAAATTGCCTTGGGCGACACCCTTTCGATCGCAAAAACCATGAACAATATTGGCGTGGTTTATATGGATCTTGGAAAATTTGAAGATGCACGCCAGTTTATGCAGCAGGCGCTTGGTTATTACCTGATGAAGAAAGATTCGTCAGGAATTGCTGCATCTTACAACAACCTGGGGCAGCTTTTTGGTGATGACAAGAAACAAGACAGTGCATTGAATTATTACGCTTTATCCCTTGAAATTAAAAGAAAAATCCATGATCAGCGCGGCATTGGCAATACCCTTAACAACATGGGAATGATTTATTTTGAAAAAAATCAGAAACAGAAAGCCATTGAACTTTTTGAAGAGGCCATGAAAATCCGAACCAACCTGGGGGATAAATTTGGACTTTCGTCAACCCTGAATAACCTCGCCAATTTGTATTATTCCGAAAAAAATTACAGCGAGGCAACAAGGTTTTTTAAAGAAAGTCTTAAAATTGCTGAACAAGAGCAACTTAAAGGAGTGTTGCAACGGAATTATTCAGGGCTGGCCAACCTGTACAACGAAACCGGGAATAAAGATGAAGCCCTGAAATACTATAAACTGCTAAACGCAATCAAAGACTCGATTTACAAGGAAGACCTTAACAAACAGTTAGGCGACCTAAACCTGAAATATCAGCATGAAAAGTCGAAAAAAGAGAACGAAATACTTAAAAAGGAAAACCAGATTCAGGAATTGCAATTAAAGGTTGCCAGCATAAAGCAGTGGGTGCTTCTTACTGTACTGCTCCTGATGCTCGCAGGAGGATTTGCAACTTTTTTGGTAATGAAGAACAAGCACCACAAGCGTTTGACGGATGAACTGCAACGGCACAACCAGGAATTGGAGGATAAAGTGGCCCGGCGAACTTCGGAGCTTGAAAACTCAAACAAAAGCAAAGACCAGCTTTTTTCTATTATTGCCCACGATCTGAGAAGCCCGTTCAATTCGCTGTTAGGCCTCACCGAATTGCTTAGCGACAGCTTTGATTCGCTTACCAACGACGAAAAAAAGGAATTTATCAAATACACAAAAGAGTCGGTTGAAACACTTTACCGGTTGCTCGAAAACCTGCTCAGCTGGGCGATGGCACAAACAGGGAAACTGCTTCTGCAGCCTGAGCCATTGGAAATGGAAGCCCTCATCAAAGACACCTTGCACATTTTTCATCAACAGATGCTCAAAAAGCAAATCAAACCAAAAATAGAACTCGAAACTGATGAATATGCCTTCGCCGACAGGGAAACCGTTAAAACCATTTTGAGGAACCTGATTTCAAATGCAGTAAAATTTACGAATGAAGGTGGTGATGTAACTGTAAAATGCCGGTTGCTGTCAAACCTTCAGCATGACAAGATGATTGAAATAACTGTTACCGACAACGGAGTTGGCATTTCGGAGGAAAAGCTGAAAATATTGTTCGACAGTCCGCACAAGGTAAAATCACCGGGCACTTCATTCGAAAAAGGAACCGGTCTGGGTTTGATGCTGTGTAAGGATTTTGTGGAAAAAAATCACGGCAATCTCACTGTCATCAGCGAAACAGGAAAAGGGAGCTCATTTATTTTTACCCTGCCTGTTGCATCGCAGCAGGCATCCTGACCATGAATGCCCCACACTATCTGTCATCATAAATCCGTGTTAACATTCTGTTCTATCTTTGGACCCAAATTTTTTCAGAAAAAATGCACACAAAGGAAGAAAAATTAAGGGCTTTCGACCGGCTTTTAACCATCATGGACGACCTGCGGGCAGGATGCCCCTGGGATAAAAAACAAACCCTCGAAAGCCTCCGCTATCTTACTATTGAAGAAACCTACGAGCTTTCAGATGCCGTTCTCGACCGTGATATGGACGGAATTAAAAAAGAGTTGGGCGACCTGATGCTCCACCTGGTTTTTTATGCCAAAATTGGTTCCGAAACCGGTGATTTCGACATCAAGGATGTCCTTGACGGAATATGCGACAAACTCATCATACGTCACCCCCATATTTATGGCGATGTGAAGGTTGCCAATGCCGACGATGTAAAAAACAACTGGGAAAAAATCAAGCTTCAGGAAAAAGACCGAAAATCGGTACTCGAAGGTGTTCCGGTGTCGCTTCCGGCAATCGTAAAAGCTTACCGGATGCAGGAAAAAGTGAGAGGCGTTGGTTTCGACTGGGAAAATGCCACCCAGGTGTGGGAAAAAGTGAAAGAAGAAATGGAGGAGTTGCAGGTCGAAGTAGTGGCCGGCGACACTGTGAAAATGGAAAAGGAATTTGGCGACCTCCTGTTCTCCCTCGTCAACTATGCGCGGTTTATTGGCGTAAATCCTGAAGATGCCCTCGAAAGGACAAACAAGAAATTTTTGAAACGGTTTAAACATATCGAGGAACAGGCTCAGAAGCAGGGTAAAAATCTTAAAGAAATGACTTTGAAAGAGATGGATGCCTTTTGGGATGAAGCCAAGAAGATGGAGTAGGGGGGGAAGTGTAAGGATGGAAAAGTGGAAAGATGGAAAGATGGAAAGATGGAAAAGTGGAAAGATGGAAAAGTGGAAAGATGGAAAAGTGGAAAG
>CALFEP010000263.1 GCA_937950125.1 uncultured Bacteroidota bacterium | reverse complement strand
CTGCCGTTGTTCTGGTGTTCCCTTCTCCAAAAATGTGAATTTGCCACAAGTAGGAAATAAATTGAGCTATGTTTTCAATAATTTCCTGTTGACTTAAGCCTTTGTAACTAAATACTTTTTCCTGCCGGAAATCATACTCCAACGTAGCTTTCAAACTTTCGGCGCTGGCATAATAAACCGTTTCACCATTTAAAATCCATTCTTGTTTTGTGATGTTGTAATCGCGGATTTTTCCTGCGTGACTGTAAATGCCCTGAAACAATCTGCGATGAAGGGTGAGGTATTCGGCTGGTGAAAATGTAAATGTCTTTTCGCTCAAAATTTCGGTAATACGTGCTGAAACTTTGTCCGCTTCTTCGGTACGGGTTTCGTCATTTCTTAAGGGTTGCTGCTTGTAATAGCTATCTATCCGTTGTTTTACTTCTTCAATAGTAATGTCGCCTTCAATGTTTTGTCTGGCAGTTTCGATGAGATAGTCAGAGGTTTTTAGCCCATCCACTTGCTGCAAGCCAATGGCCGTTTTCCAAACTTTTGCTTTTTCTGCTTTGTTTGGCTCACCTTGTCGTAAGTATTCATCAAAATTATCCATTGTTTTACCAATGATTTACTTTTCTGTTTATGGCTGTCATTTCTGTTTCAGGCGCCTGGCGGTAACGTAATAGAATGTTAATCGCCATTCGTTAAAACCGAAGTCAAAATAAGGTAAATGTTCTGATGTTGAAAAATGGTGGATGGAAAACTTATGATTTAGATGGCTTGCAGGGCAGTTGTAGGAAGATTCTGCCAAATTCGTAGTATCACGTCCGGCGGCTACGTTTAATTCCTTTTTGGTGGTGGTATTTGCGTATTTGTTTCATAAATATTTAGTTGCATTCTTAATAACTTCCTTTGTTGTCCAAACCTTGTTCTGCTCCAAAAAACCTATTACAAGCTTTTTATTGATTTTCGAATACTGTCTTAGAACCCATCCTACAGCTGTCTTACAAAAGCGCTCTTCTCTCTTTATTAAACATTCGGAAAAAATCAAAATAATCCTGATGTGTTCTTCTATATTCTTACATTGAGCAAAGGGAACTAGTGATGCCCTTGCTTTCCATAAATTTGTGTTAGTATTCCATTTTTCAAATTCATGAATTGTTAGTTGTGGTTCTTTATCTACTAATGGACTCAGTATTCTTACACAAAGCCAGTCACAAACATTCCAATCTTTTATCCAGCCATTGTCTAACCATTTTGAAGTCAATTGAAGTGTTTCGGTTGGTTTATTTGTTTTCCAATATAGTTGAATAAAAATGATAGCAGCCAGTTTAGGTTCTGTAAATTCATTTCTCATCAAATCGTCTAAAAATTGAAATTGAAGTGAAATTTGTTGTCTACTAATTTGTTTTTCTTTTTCAAATGTTTGAACGATTTCTCGAATTTCAGGAATACCTACTCCAAATGATTTTACGTCGTGTTTTACATAGTTTTCAAGCCACTTTGCTTTTTCAGCATTTTGCAGTCGCTTTATTTGTCCTATAATGTGTTTTGCAGAATCTTTCATTAATTTATCGCTGAGTCAATTTTTGTAGCATTACCGCCAATGGGCCTGTAACCAGCATAATGTTGGTAATTTTTTCTATCGTTAACAGTGATTTTATTGTTAATCATTTGAAAACATAAAAAAAACGCTAAACATTCATTTCAACCTTACTAAAATGATGTTGTATAAGATTGTTTTTTCAAAAGTACAATATTATTCAAAAACCAATTCTTCGACAAAAATATCTTGCTTTGAAGTTCTCGCTATGGGTTCGTTCTTCATTATCTTTTCAAGTTTCTGAAATCGATTTTATTGCTGCATCAGGTAAGTCCGGGTTTTGCAAAGGTGTTAAAATTCCTTATTCCTAATTCGCAGATTTGTGTGGGCAGTTTAAACGTTATTCTATCCTTGCCCACAAATTCTTCAAATTTTACGGCGTTTTTACGAATTAATATTTCGGTTACATCTTGTTGAAAAAATGCATTTAAAATTTCGATCAAATGCACATTTAAGTCGTTTTTTTCGATTTCCAATACTGCTTTCATGTTTCAAATTTCAACAAATTTGCAAAATCCTAAAAAGAAAAGACCACTTGCCGCACACATCAACATCGTAGATGTTGAATAATTGTAGAAAAGGCAATTAGCCGATTCCGTCAACATCGTAGATGTTGCATAAATTTCTTCAAAATGTCGATTTGATAAATGTTATGAAAATGTATGAATCCCTGTCTGCCTGCCTTCGTGCCTTTGGCAGGCAGGCCGCCAGGCAGGCTCTACGAGGTTTTAAAATTTGCATGACACGAGACTTCCCTTACTTTAAACGCCAACAATAATAATTTTTATTTCCCCTAAGCTGGTTGACCATTAAACAAAGGACAAGTTCGTAGCCAGTTCATTTCTGCCGCTCTCTCTTTATCTCATCCACCCTGATCAAAAGCTTGGCCATGATGGCATCCCAGATGTAGTTGGAGGGGCAGTTCAGCACGTCGTTGTCGGGGCTATAAGATTCCCAGTAATTATGGTTTTTCGAGAGTTGGGTGGTGACGGCAAGCATCATTTTGTCGGCAAGTTCGATGGCAAGGTCGTTGTAACCGTAGTTTACCAACCCGTCGAAAACCATGTAATCCCACAACAGCCAAACGGGGCCGTTCCATTTGCAGCAATAATCCACGTAGGGGCTGTACCACTCGTCTTGCGCTGATAGGGTAGGGACGCCGTATTTTCGCCAGAATTTTGTGGGGTCGGTTAATGTTTTTATCAAAATATCTGCTCTTTCGTTAGGGCAGGCCTCTGCCCACAAAGGCAAAAATCCGATGATTTCCTGCCGACGCAAATCGCGGGTGAGGTAAAACCAGGAATGGTCGTCGCGGTTGATGCTGTAGTAAAATCCGGAGTTTTCGTCCCACATTCTTTCGTTGATCAACGTTGATAATTCATCTGCCTTTTCCTGCCATGTTTTGGCTTCTTTGGTCTTGCCTAATTCGGTGGCCATATTTGTCAGGCTGCGAAGTTCCTTCACAACCATCAGGCTCAGATCGAGGCATTCGAGTTCATCGGAAATGTCTTCTTTGTCCACATCCAGGTATCTTTCGGCTGACACCTGAAAAACGGCGTTGTACCAGTCGCGCACATTTTCGATGATGCCGTAAGGCCCCCATTCAAAGGTTCCGTCCCTGTCGGTGTCGCGGTTGGCGTAAAGCCAGTTGGTGTAACTGATTCCTGAATTGTAAGCTTCTTCAAGAAATCTTTTATCGTGGCTTACCTGATAAACTTCCCAGTTGATCCACGAAAAGAACGGAGCGGAGGTGG
>CALFEP010000262.1 GCA_937950125.1 uncultured Bacteroidota bacterium | reverse complement strand
TCATTGCTTGTAATCTATCTTCTTTTTCCAATTCAGTTTTTATTCTCAATTTTTGGTCCGATGGCATCTGTTTTATCAAACTGAGGATTTGGCTAACTTCAAGATTTAATCTTAATTCCATAGTTGAATTTTTTTACAAATGTATGTTTTTTAAGGCAAAGATAGGATTATCGCAGGAATTCATAATCATGGAAAATTCAAAGGGTTTTGATGTTTCAGGGGGATCGGAAGCCCATTTAAGAATACCCATTGAAACTTAGCATTTCCTCCCTGCTTTTCCTTTTCTTTTCCGGGGCTGTTTCCTTGTCGGGGTAGCCAAGTGAAATGAGCAAGGCGATGGTTTTTGATGCAGGAATGTTCAGCAGCTTTTTTATGGCTTTTTCGTTGTACCAGCCCAACATGCAGGTTCCGAGGCCAAGCTCGGCGGCTTGTAGGCAGAAATGTTCTGCAGCTATGCCGATGTCAATCAGGGGCCACTCTTTGTTCTTGATTTTATTACCAATTTGGGTTATCAATTTTGGTTTTTCCAGAACAATGACGATGATTACCGGCGCCTGGTGAACAAACTTGTTGAACGAAACCAGCGAGTTGTAAGTTTCAGAAGCAATTTTTTCTTTACGTTCAGGATCGTTTACCACGATAAACCTCCAGGGCTGGGAGTTGCTTGCTGATGGGGCTATCCTTGCAGCCTCAATGCATAGCTCAATTTTATCATCTTCAACTGATTGGATTCTGTATTTCCGACAACTATATCTTTTGGTTATTAACTTTAAAAATGACATAACTGAATAAATTTGTCGCCAAAACTAACATTTTTGAAAAACTGTAAAACGAGAATTCACCTGCCGGAATTTTCATTGGTTTTTGGGTTTGCAAATGGGGAAGAAGATCCGGGAAAGGGGCTTTATTTTTTAATCAATTGTTGACAATTTTTGCATTCATTTTCAAAAAAAAGACCGCTCTTTGGGGGAGCGGTCTTTATGGTAAAGGTAAATCTTTATTAATAAATTTTACTTTCATCCCGGTATCCGGGTAGGTTTTTGTACCAGTCCTGGTAAACCTGTCCGCTGCTTTCAGCCCATTCGGCAAATTTCAGGTGTCCGGTAAGAATATCTGCTTTTTCGATGGGATAATCAAAAGGTTCGTTGATGAGGATGACCCATGGAAGATTTCTTTCAGATAAATAATACCGGCTTTCGGTTGGCTGGGAGTCATCGTCAAGTGTTCCGTAATAAATAGGATCGGCCAACGCAGTAGGTTGGAAATCCGGAAGATGAATTTCCCTCCCTCTGGTTTGGTTGACGAAAAGAAAAGGGTTGAAAAAGGCCGGGTCAGAAGAAACTGTTTGATAACTAATCGGTCCGCCGCTTGCAGGCACTCCTGACTCCATGAGTGTTACAGAAAAGTTGATTGTATCGGGTTGAACCCATGATGCGCCTGGTGTAGTATTGGCGCCGGTACTGCCCTGGCCGGGTGAGGGTAATTTTGAAAACGCATTATCGATTACGATAAATGTTGCTGTTGATTGACCAGTTTCAACACCGTTCGCCTCCTTCAGGATAATGCCCAAGGTTAAAACATCACCCTGCGCGTTGAGGATAGCATCGGCTGGTATATTTTTCAACTGAAAGCCAAACCCGTTTTTCTGACTTGCACCTATTGCCCGTATAACGAACTTGTTATTCATTTCAACAATTTCATCCAAAGCATTGGTTACAAAATTGAGCCGGTAATCCATCACCAAATCATTAAAATCAAAGTCACCATATGAAGGCCATAAATCTTCAAAAGCGATGGTTCCAAAACCAGTTGCTGGAGAGAAATGATTGTAGGAGCGGTAAACATCACCAGGATAGTCATCCTCATCATCAGGAACTCCATCGCCATCGGAATCAACAATTAATGCAAGCGGCAAACATCCATTTGAAGGGTCAGACCAATATGTGCCCGGGAAAACAAAATCATCGGAATAGGCTCTTTCTACCCCTCCGGTTCCTACCCAACTTATCCAGATTTTATAAACACTGGTTGAATTTTCAATTTCAGCCGGAATTCCCGCAATTATGTCACGAATGGTTGTGACGTTAAATGGTGTGGGGAAATCGTAACTAAAAAATGTGGTGTATGTTCCTTCACCATTTGACTGAGACGGGTCGTAAGGAATATACGAAATCCTGATACCCCTGTGCGAAACCCCGGTTCCGGAGCCATCAAGCCTCGATTTGAAAGTAATGGAGCCTGATCCTACCTTCATCCACGGGGTTTTTATCCAGCAGGCTGTTAACAGTTCACTGGTAAGTTGGTTGGAGCGTAATGACCAATTGCCACTGATGACAAATGATGCCGTACTTGAGTAGGTTGAAGCCCCAAATACCCAACAGTTTGCCTGTTCAATAGCCCGGTTGCCCGATTCACAATTTAAAACAAGTTGTGCATAGCCTGGGGTGCTAAATGAAAGTAACAGGGTGATGATCAAAAATGATGTAAATGTTATTGCTAAATTTTTCATTGCTAAATTCTATTCATGTTAAAAATCCATTTCATTCCTCAACAACGGGTAAAAACGAATATTCAATCTTTCCGCCAGTCAGGTCGAAAACCTGTTCAAAGCTTCCATATTGAAGGGTAAGGCTGTTCAAAGTTTGAGGTACAACCAATGTGGTGCTCAAATTTTGATTTATGGGCAGGAGCATCGAAAAGAATACCACTCCGTCGTTTGACAGCGTAAGCGTTCGGCTTATTTGTATTGCACCAGGAATACCCTCGATTTCAACAGCTATTGTTTTGTTGGTACTCCAATTAAATGATTCACTGATGGTCAGTGCTTTCATGTTGTTATTATTGCCTGGGTCAATAATATCTCCATTTACATCTTTTTTGCATGAGGTTATTACACCTGCAAGAAATGTAAAAATGGTTATGGTCAGAAATGTCTTTTTCATTTGTCTGAATATTTAATTTCGGGCATAAATCAATTTCCATGCCTTTGTAATAATATCACTTTTAATCGCTTGATAATCTGTATCTGAAAGAATTATTAACACCTGGCGGGTTCTAAAAATGAAAAACGTAATCCTGAACGGGTAAACCGGAGCTCAACAATCGGTGATGGTTCGAAAACATGTAAAGGAAGGCGTGAATGACCCTTTGGCTGATTTAAATCCACTATTTTTGCCAAAAAAGAAAAAAAATGCTTTTTGAAGATACCTATAAAACAGTTGGTAAAAAATCGCAGGGGCTCTACAAAGATAAAGGTAGCCGCTTTATTTCTTTTGCCATGCCTGTGGCAACGGAGGCTGAAATAAAATCAGAACTTGAGGCCATCCGCCGGCAATATTATGATGCCAGGCATCACTGTTATGCCTGGATTTTGGGTTTCGATAAATCTGCCTTCAGAGCCAATGATGACGGAGAGCCGTCGGGAACTGCCGGGAAACCCATTCACGGGCAATTGTTGGCTCACGACCTGACAAATACTTTAATTGTTGTGGTTCGCTATTTTGGGGGTATTAAACTTGGTGTGAGAGGGTTGATTGATGCTTACAGAACTGCCGCTGCAGATGCTCTGGCCAACAACGAAATCATCACCAAAATCATCCACGAAATTTATCAGGTGAATTTCGACTACAACAGCATGAACGATATTATGCGCATCGTTAAAGAGGAAAATCTTGAACAGACCGACCAGAAGTTCGACATGAATTGCCAATTGTGGTTTTCGGTGCGCAAACAGCGCTCACTGCATGTTTACAACAGGTTTAAGGAATTGCGTAAAGCCGAAATCCTTTATGTGAAAACCGAGTAACACAGCTTATTTTGGTTTGCTTTCGAGCAAAAACTTCATTTTTTCGTTAAAAATTTTCGTGTCGAAATAAGGATTTACTTCATTGGATTTTTTATAGGCTTTTTCAGCTTCAGCATAATTTTTCTTAGCCAGCCATGCATCACCCAAAAGGTAATACTGCATTTCTTCGTAAGGGTTAATTTTAATGCAGGTGTTGTTCAAAACTTCGATGGCTTCGTCATATTTAGTCAACGCCATAAGCGTTTTTGCCGACCAGAAATGAAATAACCACAGGTCGTTAATAGCCAACGCTTCATTGATTTTAGGCAATAGTTCTTCAAAGCGGCCACTATTGTAAAGCAATTCAAAGTTGTGCAAACGTGGTGCAATATATCGTGGGTAACGTTCGAGGGCTACATCAAACTTCATTTCAGCCGGAAAAGGCTCTCCTTTTTCATACAAAACCAATCCGGAGTAATACCACGGAACGGCAATGTTCCCGGCTTGTTTGGTCAGAATGTCGAAAACAATAGCTGCTTCATCCCAGTTTTTCTCGCTTACCAATTTAATCCCGTCATTGATTTTATTAATTGTTTCTTTGCTAAGGCCTTCAAAAGTAGCATTGTAGCTCAGAAACCACATTTCAAGGTTTGAAATCATGATCGGGTCGGTGCAATATTTTATGGCTTCGTTAAGGTAACTTTTAAAGAGCATCTGATTTCTTTCCAATTCGTTGAAAGCAAGAAAAATAGCATGGTAAGGCTGGGGCTGCCAGGCGCTTTGTCGCTGGAAATTTGCCATTGCCGAATCTCCGAACAATTTGCCGGTTTCCTTTATGTCTTTGTTGATGAGCGTAACCAGTAAATCAAAATCTTTTTTCCACTCCATTTGGATTAATTCTTCCTTTTGTTTCAAAAACTTATCCACAACCTTAAGGTTCAAAGTGTCAAGACCGTTTAGCTGCTTGATGGAACCAAGGTCGGTTACAAGTTTTGCAATCAGATCGACAAACAGGCGAAAATTGTACTTGTTGTAATTTTCGGTTTCGAGAAAAAGCATCTTTTTGTTTTTAAAAAGCTGATGGTTGTAAGTTGCCAGCGAATCAGCCTCGTTTATCAGCTTGTCGTATTTTGCCAGATAAATTGGGCTGTTTGGAAAATCCATGTGCATATATGGTAAAAAAGTATTGTAGCCATCCTTGAGTTTTGCGATGAGTGAATCGCATTGCCGAAGCGATTTTTCATCAAAATTGCGTGAAAACCTGTTGTTGGTTCGTTCAAGGCTTCTTACAAGGCTGTCGTTGTATTGTTCTATGGCTGTTTCAATCAGCGTTTCGCTGGCATATTTGTAAAAGCTGTAATATTTGATTTCTTCATTTTTATTGGCTTCCTTGACGATGGTCATAAATGTGGTGTAAGCTTCAAGATATTTCTTTTCATCACAATAATTTGAACCTTTTGTGAAAACAGGCTGCCAGGTATTAAAATACTTAAAGTATGCATCGTCAAGTGTCATGGGAGCAGCAGTGTCGAATGTGCTCATAAAAACAAAGGGCTTGTAAAGCCAAACATCTCTTTTAAGGTAGGTAAATACTACCTGGTCAACTTTTCCTTCGGCGTTGGGAATAGGCCTTATGTTAGGTTCCCGTGTGATAGTCTGGTTGTTTTGTGTAAGCCGGATGGTTTGTAGGTCATCCTGAATGTCGCCTTCTTTAAAATATTCCCTTTCGCTGAAAGCATTGGGTCTGATGGTGAAATAGACCCGGTCGTAATCAAAAAACTCATCCGCTGTAACTCCGTCAACCCCGTCCTTGCTGGTAAAGGCTATGGAAACCTGAAATTGTCTGACGCCTTTTGTTTTGAATACAATGTCAGTTGACTGCGAAGAAAGCTGAACATCAATCAGCATAAACAAAATGCTGAAAATGATTATTTTAAGAGTATTTTGAAACATGTTACTTTTGTTGAAGTTAGTATTCGTAAACTGGCGGCAATTTTATGAAAAATTCAGTTTAGAACCAATGCAAATACTTGTATTCATCGAAATAAAAGTTTTCCAGGACGAATTAAATCGCAAGTTCGGATGCTTTCGGTGTGGATTTTATACTTTAGCAATGTAAAAAAAACTGATCAGATGTTTGAAAAAATCACACAACCTGGTGAACTTTCTGAAATGGCGCGTGAAATCCGCAAAGATATTGTGAAAAGCCTTGCAGTAGCTGGAAGTGGTCATACAGGTGGGGCGCTGGGATTGGCCGATGTGTTCACGGTGTTGTATTTCAACAGGATGAATCATCGACCTGAAGATCCGGAATGGCCTGAACGGGACCGGTTGATACTTTCGATAGGCCATGTGGCGCCGGTATTGTACACCACGCTTGCACACGCGGGATATTTTCAGGTAAATGAGTTGACTACACTCCGAAAACTGGGTTCACGGTTGCAGGGTCATCCTGGCCGTGACCATCACTTACCAGGGCTTGAACTTTCGGCGGGCTCGCTGGGGCAGGGGCTTTCGGTGGCTGTAGGCATGGCCCTGGCAGCAAAACTGGATCAACATTCCTGGAAGGTCTTTTCGGTTCACGGTGACGGTGAATTGCAGGAAGGCGCCATCTGGGAAGCCGCCATGAGCGCCGCACATTACAAATTGGACAATCTGATTGCCATTATCGACCGAAACCATGTTCAGATTGATGGTCCAACAAGCCACGTGATGGAAATCAATCCTCTGGCTGAAAAATGGAAAGCTTTCGGCTGGGAAGTGTTTGAATGTGATGGCAACAACATCTCCGAATTGATTGCAACATTTAAAAATGCTGAAAATGTGGTTGGGAAACCATCCGTAATTATTGCCAGAACCCTGATGGGAAAAGGCGTTAGGTCAATAGAAGGCGATTATCGCTGGCATGGAAAGGCGCCAGGAACCGCCGAGGCTGAAGAATTTATCCGTCAGCTTGAAGAAAATTGAAAGGAAAATCCATGGAAATAAAATTTACAAATAAAGGAGACAAAGCTACTAAGACAGGATTTGGCGAAGGTGTGCTGGCTGCCGCCGAAATGAATAAAAACGTAATTGGCATTGGCGCGGACATTACCACTTCGGTTGGGATGAATTTTTTCAGGGATAAATTTCCTGAAAGGTTTATTTCGCTTGGAATAGCCGAGCAAAACTGTGTGGGAGTCGCTGCCGGGCTGGCCCTTTCGGGGAAAACTCCGGTTTTTGCAACCTATGCCGTGTTTTCGGCATTGCGCACCACTGATCAGATCAGGGTTTCAGTATGTTACAACGATGTTCATGTGGTGATAGGCGGTGCACATGCCGGAATTTCGGTAGGACCGGATGGCGCCACGCATCAGGCACTCGAAGATATTGCCATCATGCGCGTATTGCCCAACATAACTGTGCTTTCGCCCTGCGATGCCACACAGGCAAAAATACTTACCCAAAAAGCCATTCTTGACCTGAAAGGACCAGTTTATCTGCGTTTTGGCCGCGAACCGGTGCCCGATTTTACTTCCGAAAACCAGGAAATTGAAATCGGAAAAGGCCAGTTGCTAAAAACCGGAAACGCCCTTACCATTTTTGCTACCGGACATATGGTTTGGGAAGCCTTGCAGGCTGCCACAACATTGGAAAAAAAGGGAATTTCGGTAAGGGTGATAAATCTTCACACCATAAAACCAATCGACAAGGAAATGATTATCACAGCCGCACAGGAAACAGGAGCCATCGTAACCGCTGAAGAGCACCAGGTTTTTGGTGGTTTTGGGAGCGCCATTGCTGAAGTTTTGGCGCAGCATTTTCCGGTTCCGGTTGAAATGGTAGCCATGCCCGATTGTTTTGGTGAATCGGGACAACCGGCAGAATTGATGCAGAAATATCACCTGAATTCCGAAGGTATCGTCGAAAAAAGTCTTTTGGTTTTAAAACGGAAATAAATTCCTTAAATCTTCCATGATTGATGATCGATGTAACCTGTGCCATTATTGTAAAAGATAATAAAATCCTGGCCACCCGGCGTGCCCGGGGCTTTCATCTCGAAGGGTACTGGGAATTCCCGGGAGGAAAAATTGAATCTGGGGAATCGGCTGAAAATTGTATTATCCGCGAAATCTTTGAAGAATTAAATGTCGTGATCGAAATCGTGAAGCCCCTCATACCCGTTGAACACCATTACCCCGAAAAGTCGATCCGGCTTATTCCGTTTTTATCCAAAATTACTTTCGGATCAATCAGGCTGACCGATCACTCCGAGTTCAGGTGGGTTGACAGGCAAGGTGTTGAAACCCTGAACTGGGCAGCAGCCGACAGGGAGATAATCCTGAAAAACAAAGCCAACTGGCAGGAATGGTTTGTTTGAAATTATGGTTAAAGTTGTCCGCAGATTTTTTCGAAAAAATAAGCCCAGTTAATACCGTCGGCATGCTTGCCAAACCTGACAATGATAATTCCTTTCACCTGATCGATGTAAATGTATTGCCCCAGAATGCCTTTTGCAAAAATCGCCCCATCGTCTTTAACTCGCCAGGCATAGGTGTAGTTGTAGTTTTGTGAGTCCTTCGAATCATTAAACACACTTTTGGTCCGTTTCATCCAGGCTTCGGGTATTATTTGCTCACCCTGCCAGTTTCCATCGTTGAGAACGAGCCTTCCAAACCTTGCGAAATCACGTGTTCGGCCATTCAGACAACAGAAATGCTTGATCTGGCCATTTTTTTTACTGTCCATATTCCAGTTTGCGTCGAATTCCATCCCAATGCGGTTCCAGATTTTTTCGGTAAGATAATCACTCAGCTTTTTGCCGGTGCTTCTTTCGATGGCCATGCCCAGCAACTGGGTGTTTACGCTAATGTAATCGTAGGTTTGGTTGGGATTGGTCTTAATTTTTAAGGTAGAAAGTGTACGGCTGAGGTTAGTTCCGTAATAATACTTCGACATCTCGGCAAAAGGATTAGAGTAAGCTTCGCTGAACTTGATGCCTGACCTCATATTCAGCAAATCCTCAATCCTTATTTTCGAAAACCGAACATCATTTTCCAATAGTTCAGGGATGTAGCGTGTGACCGGATCGTCGGCACTCCCTATTTTACCTTCGCTGATGGCGATGCCGGTAAGCGCCGAAACAAAAGCCTTTGACACAGAAAATGAAGCAAGAATGGATGAATCGGCGAATTCGCCAAAATACCGCTCATAAAGAATTGTGTCGTTGCGCACAATGAGAAACGATACTGTTTTATGCTGTTTGAGGAAACCATCAAAATCCTGCTCACCAGCAACATCGGGTGGCAGAATGGGGGAAATGGGATGGGCACTTTCGGTAAAATAAAATGTGTTGGCGCCTTTGCTGACCGGGAGGCTGGGAAATTTTTTCCAGTCCTTGATGTCGGCGTAATTCCAGTAAAAATATCGGGCAACATGGCATGAACTAACCAGTAGGAATAAAACAAAGGTGACAACAAAAAAAAGTTTTCTGATCATGATGTTTTTTTTTCAAAATTAGGCAAAACACCAATCCCAATTTATTTTTCAAAATTATCAGCAAGCGTTCGCTTATTATTAGGAGTTTTGCGGCGAATGTTTACTTTTGTTTACCAAAAATTTAACACTAACTAAAAAACTTTCGATATGGCCGATCTGAGTACCACCTACATGGGATTTAAACTGAAAAACCCTATCATAGCAGGCAGTTCAGGGCTTAACAAATCAGTTGAGAATTTAAAAAATCTCGAAAATCATGGCGCAGCAGCCATTGTGCTGAAATCGCTTTTCGAGGAGCAGATTATGCACAAAATCAACAAAGTGTATGACGAGGGCAACCTGGCATTTTCGTATGCAGAAGCCGATGATTACATCGCCAACTATACCCGCGAAAAAGATGTGAGCGATTATCTGAGGTTGATTGAAGCCGGAAAATCGTCGGTGAGTATCCCTGTTATTGCAAGTATCAACTGCGTTTCGGCTTCCGAATGGATCTCATTTGCCAATAAAATTGAAAATGCAGGAGCCGACGGAATAGAGCTTAACATTTTTATTTTGCCTTCGGACCCAAAACGCGATGGTCAGCAAAATGAGCAGGTTTATTTCGACATTGTAACAGAAATTATGCGTCAGGTTTCTATTCCGGTGGCGGTTAAAATCAGCTATTATTTTTCTGGATTAGCAAAAACAGCCCTCAGGCTTTCGTGGACAGGCATTGCCGGTATGGTTCTTTTCAATCGTTTCTTCTCACCCGACATCGATATCGACAAATTTGAAGTTGTTTCTACCCATGTTTTCAGCACCAGCGACGAGCTTTCCACATCACTTCGGTGGGTAGCCATGCTTTCCGACAGGCTTCACTGCGACATTGCTGCCTCTACCGGTGTACACGATGGACCAGCCGTTGTTAAACAACTGCTTGCCGGAGCAAAAGCCGTGCAGATTGCCTCGGCACTTTATAAAAATGGTTTTGAAACGATAGGTGTAATGACCCGTTTCCTTGAAGACTGGATGGATCGACATAACTTCAAAAACACAAGCGAGTTTATTGGAAAACTGGGTGTGAAAAGCGCCGATAACCCCGCCGCTTACGAAAGGGTGCAGTTTATGAAACACTTTTCAGGAATTGAGTAAACCCTGGTTTTCCATCCTCAGATCATATTAATACAGGTGTTCTTTTAGGGGCCTTAATGAAATTGCTGATTTCGGGCGGGCCTGTAAGATATTTGCCAGTGAAATCGTCCAACTCGTCAAGGGTCTGGTTCGACAACAAGTCGCTCATCTCATCAATGGCCAACCCACTCAGCAGATAGGGAGGCATTTCAAACGACATCTTATTGCCCGTAAACTGGCCAATAATCTGGTATTCGTCCAATTCGGAAATGTGAAGATTTTTTACGGCACACTGGCTGAGCATGGTGTCCCAGATTTCATCAAAATTCATTTTTTGAAACTGGTTTGCACGTTCGTGCAGGTTAACGTTTTTCATAAAATACATTTCCAGGTTATGACGCGATTTTTTTGAGTAACGGCTGGTAGTTTCCAACGCACAATCCCAACAAATGGCGTACTCCAGAATGATGTCCATTTTGCCGGTAAGCGGATTTTTTCTGAACGCTTTCTCGATGAGGTAATCCACCTGCGCAAGCAACAGTGGCTTATTGCAGATGGAGCAGGTTTCGAAAGGTTGCTGATTAAGCGTATCGTAAAATAAAACAGGTATGTCCTTTTTTGTAAAAAAACCGAAGAAATCAAAATTTCCCATGTGTAGTTTAATTTTGAAACAAAAGTATGAAAAAGGTTATGAATTGGCTGTTTTATAGGTCATAAAGATGAGTTACATGTTTTTCGGGAATTATTGATGAGTTCAGTCAAAAAAGCTCCAAAAGGTGATTTTTAGTGTTTTTTACACCCGTCCCAAAAAGAAGAAACGCTAAAAATCAGCAGGTTGCAAAAGTTCACCTTGGGACTTGTCCCGATTTTCGGGAGAATTTAGGGGTTAAAAACTTTTTTAAACTGGAATCACTGGTGCAGGCAGATGTTTTTGTGGTTCGTGTGAAAAGTTGAAACCTTCCACCGGGAAAATGCCTTATTTTGCAACGAAAAAACTTTGCTGTATGATTGTAACCGTAGATCCAGATGCCGGATTTTGTTATGGGGTTGAACGAACCATCGAAATTGCTGAACAGGAGTTGGCAAAAGATGGAACTCTGTTTTGCCTTGGGCAGATTGTCCACAACGAGGAGGAGGAACAGCGCCTGAAAAATCTGGGATTGGTGGTGATCGATCATGAGCAATTTAAAAAATTGCAGCATTCAAAAGTACTGATACGGGCACACGGCGAGCCCCCCGAAACATACAAAATTGCCGCAGCCAACAACATTCAGCTCGTCGATGCATCGTGCCCCATTGTGCTGGCAATTCAGAAAAAGATTAGACGTACGTCCGAAAAAACTTCGGAGAAGAATGGCCAGATAGTGATTTATGGACGAAAAAACCACCCCGAGGTCATCGGACTGGCCGGACAAGCAGGCAACCATGCCATTGTGGTCGAAGATGAAAATGACCTTGGAAAAATTGATTTTACAAAACCCGTCAACCTTTTTGCCCAAACCACCAAAAGCCCTGAAAGTTACCAAAAGCTGATAGCAAAAATTTCCACCAGGCTGGATGAAAACCAAATGCACACAAAGCCGCTTTTTGTGCCTGAAAATACGATATGCAGGCATGTTTCGGGCCGCGACAAAAACCTGAAAAAATTTGCCGCCGCCAATGATATTGTGATTTTTGTTGGTGGATTAAATTCGTCCAACGGAAAGTTCCTGAGCGGGGTTTGCCGTGAGGTGAATCATAAAACCCGGTACATCCAATCAGCAGACATGTTGCAGCCCGGTTGGTTTTTGGGTGCTGAAACTGCCGGCGTAACCGGCGCAACATCCACACCACGCTGGTTGCTTGAAGATGTTGCCGGCCGGATTAAACAAATCACACTTCAAAGCTGATCCTTTATGTACCTGAAAAACCTCACCCTGCACAATTTCAAAAATTTTGCGGAAGCCGAACTCGATTTTTCTTCCAAAATCAACTGTTTTATTGGCGACAATGCCGCTGGAAAAACAAACCTGCTGGACGCCATTTATTACCTTTCGTTTTGCAAAAGCTATTTCAATGCTATCGATTCGCAAAACATTAAGCACAACGAAGACTATTTCTCCATTCTGGGGAAATATGAGGTGAACAACAGTCACGCCGACTCGGTGCACTGTGTTCAGAAGCGAAACCAAAAGAAAAGTTTTAAGCTGAATAAAAAAGAATACGAACGGCTTGCCGACCACATTGGCCTATACCCTTTGGTGATGATTTCGCCCTACGACCGCGATCTGATTAACGATGGGAGCGAAGTGCGCCGCCGGTTTATCGACAGTGTTATTTCGCAATCCGACAAGGTGTATCTCGACAACCTGATTAATTACAACAAAGCCCTGGCACAGCGCAATACGCTGCTTCGTCAGTTTAGCGAGCGAAGGTATTTCGACGCAGCCTCCATCGAAATATGGAACGACCAGCTTATCGGCTACTCCGAACTTATTTACCCAATTCGCAAACAGTTCCTCGATGATTACATCCCCATATTTTCCCGTTACTTTTCCACCATATCAGGGGGCAACGAGCAGGTGAATATTGTGTACGACTCGCAGCTTACCGGCAATACAATGGGTGACCTGCTCACCAACTCGCTCGAAAAAGACAGGATATTGAAATACACCACCGCCGGCATTCACAAGGACGACCTCGAATTTGTTATCCAGGGACACCCGGTTAAAAAATTCGGCTCACAAGGACAGCAAAAATCGTTTGTCATTGCCCTGAAATTGGCTCAGTATGAGCACATCAAAGCGCTGAAAGGCTACAAACCCATCATGCTTTTGGATGATGTTTTTGATAAACTTGACGACAAGCGGGTGGAGCAACTCATAAAACTTACTGCCGAAAATACCTTTGGCCAGGTTTTTATTACCGACACACAACGCACCCGCATCGAACATTTGCTCAACAATGTCCACACCGACCATAAAATTTACGAAATTGTTTCCGGCACTTCTACCGAAATAAAAAATCATATCATCTCCCAAAAACCATGAACCCACGACACTCGAACGAACAAAAGCTGGGCGAGGTAATTAAAGAAATTATTGCCGAATTCCGACTGGGTAAAAAACTGAACGAAGCCCGTGTAATAGGGTCGTGGGAGAAGATTGTAGGAACCATGATTGCCCGCCACACCGTGCAACTCCGAATTGTCAACCAGGTGCTTTTTGTTGAGGTGGACTCGGCAGCCCTTCGCAACGAACTTACCTACGCCCGCGAAAAAATCAGGAAAAAGTTAAACAAAATTGCCGGCGAAGAGCTGCTGAAAGAGGTGGTGTTTAAATAGGTATCTTTAAGTCTTATTTTCAGTCAGGAACTTCAAGTTACACTTTTTTTTGTATTTTCGCTGTTGCCAGTTTGAGCAGATAATAAAACATTTAGTACTAATTAAAACACAAATCATGAAAAAATTGAAAGTATTAAGCTTAGTCCTGCTGGGCTTATTGATTGTAAGTTGTAATACGACCAACAACAAAAGCACAAAAATTAAAACGGATGAAAATGGAGTTGCCATTTTATCCGATGAACAAATTGAAAACATTGTAAAGAGATCGTATCAGTACGTAGCCATGTACAATGTCAATCAAAAAATGGCCCTTGCCGAATTAGGTGTAACAACCAAAGGTTATAACAAGGGTATGCGAAAAACGGAATTGCTGGATCATTCAGAGAAATTTATCGCACGACCAAATAATGATGTGTTGTATCAATTGGCAATGCTTGATTTAAGAAAAGATGCCATCGTTTTTGAGATTCCAGCTATAGAGTCAAGATTTGTTTCGATGATGGCAACAGGTTATGATCATTATGTAAATATTCCTATGTCAACGATTGATAGTCCGTTGGATAAGCCAATGACACTTCTGTTTTATTCCAAACGAACCGAAGGTTATCATGGAGAAGCAATAGAAGGAATTGACAGAATATGTGAAATGTCGGGCGACTTTGTTTCATTGGTAATGAGGGTCATGCCACATGCTAACCAGCCTGAAAGATACGCTCGTATTGTTGAGCAGATTAATGCAATCAAAGCCATCTCCTTGTCAGAGTTTCAAGGTAAACCAAAACCCGAAACTGATGAAATTAGTTTTCCATCTTATACAGAAACTGATGCCGACATTTATGAAAAAAGCTTACTTGAAGTAATGCAGTTTGTGTTTAACCATACCACTTTTGACCCAAATTTTGAGCTTGATAAAGAGATTTTTGCAGCTTATGCACCGTTAGGTATTGAGCCTGGAAAAGAATACATTCCTGAAAATGCGGTGAAAATTGACGGTAAGAAATTCAGGGAAATTTCAATCAAAGTCAGGGATGAAGAAATAGAAAAAATGAATAACACGGTTTTAATTGATAGTCTTTTGCCAACCCTTTACCAACCAAAAGGTAAAGCCGGACTGGAATCACTACTGCTTGTGTCTGTTGTGGGACCGATTGGGCAACCAGCAAAAGAAGCAATATACCCTCCAATTACCACAGTAGATGGTACGCCAATGAACGCATTAAACGATTATGTCATTCGTATGACAAAAGACGAATTACCTCCAGCAAATGCTTTTTGGTCATTTACGCTGTACGATGCTGTTAATGGTTTCTTTATTCCGAATGACCACAAAAAATATAGTGTTGGGGAAAATGCAGGTAGAAAACTAAATAAAGATGGAGGAATTGATATTTATATAGCCGCTGAGAAACCAGTTGGAGTACCTGTCGAAAACTGGCTACCCATTAATCGTGAAGATTTAGAAATCACAATCACCCTTAGAATTTATGGACCAGATTTGGAAAAAATGAAAACATGGAAGGCGCCAAAAGCCGTAAAATTGGATAAATAACTGGATACAACACGCGGTGCGGCTATTAAGGGCGCCAGCGGTTTGCAAGACCCAATAGTCCGCTTCAACTTTTGTAAGGGTAGGCAGGAACATAGCCCGCAATCCATTACATGGCGCACCGCGAGAACGTTTGATGATAAAGCAGAAAAGAACCAGGCTTGATTTTGAAATGACAAACTGACCAACTCAATTGAAAATATTGTTACAGGTGATACAATTTCAGAATTAAAATTAATTTTCACGTATTGTCGAAAAGCCAAAACCTAACAAGTTTCCAAAACCTGTTAGGTTTTAATTCAAGAAGTTACGATTTGATAAAAGTTGAATAATGCCTTTTTAACTTGTTTCAAAAATGAAATCTTTCCAAAATGAAACCTAAAACCATTGAATTAGATGTTGATTTCATCGGCGGAGAAAATCCTATGACAAGGGACGAAGAAACAGCTGTTAATGAATTTCTTAAAACTAAGAAAATACTCCAGGCAAAGAAACATATCAGTAATAAAAAGAAAATCCGATGCAACTATGCCTATGATTAATAGAAAACTTACTGCTGACAGCGATATTGATTTGGCTTTGATTTTCACTGATCTGGATGTTTCAAGATGGTTTGAAACACAGGTTCCATCGATGATGCTCGCTGCAAAGATCGATTCCAGTGTAGAACCCCACCCAATATCAAATGAAGATTTTAATTCAGGAAATCCTTTTGTGGTTGAAATTGAAAAAACAGGAATCCGGATGACACCTGAACTAATTCAGCAAAATTAGAAGAACTTAATCGCAGTTGCCCGACCTGAAGCTTAGGCTTTTATCAATGAGACCGGTATAAAAGGTCAATAAATTCTTTATTTGGGCTAAAGCCCTGGTTTTTAATCGAATCAATAGCCCCGCCCTTAAGGGTGGGGCTATTGATTAGCAGACGCTTATCGGGCTTTAGCCCATCATTTGATGGTTTTTAGACAAGAATTATATAAAATGGAAGGGAATTTTCAAGTTTCCAGACCAATTGACTCAAACCTGATGTAAGATGCCATGGAATTTTAAAATTCATCAAAAGAATTTTTAAATATCTTAAAGAATATCAAGACCTTAAACAAAAAAAGCCGAATGTAAGGTTTTTTCTTTCTTAAAAGCAATGAAACCGCAAAGAGCAAAATCCGGCAAATGGCCGCTGGCGCTGAAAAAACTGAAACACCGGTTGATGTTTTAGTACAAAAACTATCTTTGTGAAAAAATAAAAAGGAAAACATGATAATGTTACCCGGGAATTTTGAAAAATCTTCGGAATTCTGGGTAAGGTTACTGAGGAGTTTACCTAAAAATTGAATGAATACCATGATAACCGGAGAACTAAAATCACAAATCGACAAAGTGTGGGAAGCCTTTTGGACGGGCGGCCTCTCGAACCCCATCACCGTTATTGAGCAAATGACCTTTTTGCTGTTTATTCGCAGGTTAGACGAATTGCAGACACAGAAAGAATCGAAATCCAATTTGCTGAAAAAGCCCATCGAAGACCCGCTCTATTCTGCAGAAGAAAACGAACTGCGCTGGAGCCGCTTCAAAAACACTGACCCCGAAGTGATGTACCGCCTGTTTACCAAAGACAAGGGGGTTTTCGACTTCCTGCGGAATGTGGGCAACAAAAGTGCAGCTTTCAGCAAGTTTATGAAAGGCGCTACCTTTATGATTCCTACGCCACGGCTGCTGGCGCAGGTGGTGGAAATGATCTCGAACATCGACATGAGCGACCGCGATACCAAGGGCGATGTTTATGAATACCTGCTAAGCAAAATAGCTACAGCCGGGCAAAACGGGCAGTTTCGCACGCCCCGCCACATTATTGCCATGATGGTGGAAATGGTGAAGCCGACCCCCGAAGATATTTTTTGCGACCCAAGCTCCGGAACCTGTGGCTTTCATGTAGCGGTAAGCGAATACATCCGCAAACATTACCCTAACGAGTTGTACAACGATGCATTTAAAAAGCATTTCCAGAACAGCATGTTTATGGGGATGGAGTTCGACCCCACCATGATACGCATTGGCGCCATGAACCTGATTTTGCACGGCATCGAGAACCCGCAACTACAGGATATCGACGCGTTGAGCGAGGCAAATTCAGGTTTTACTGAACGTGCAACGCTGGTTTGCGCCAACCCTCCGTTTAAAGGCAGTTTGGACCGTGAAGCCGTGGATGGAAAAATTTTGAGTGTGGTGGATAGTAAAAAAACAGAATTGTTGTTTCTGGCTTTGATATTAAAAGGGTTAAAACCCGGTGGCCGCGCCGCCGTGATAGTGCCCGACGGCGTGCTGTTTGGCAGCAGCAAAGCCCACCTGCAGATACGCCGCGAACTCATCGACCGCCAAAAACTGCAGGCCGTCATTTCCATGCCCAGCGGCGTGTTTAAACCGTACGCCGGGGTAAGCACCGCCGTTTTGTTGTTTACCAAAACCAACAGCGGTGGAACCAATCATGTCTGGTTTTACGACATGCAGGCCGACGGGTTCAGCCTCGACGACAAACGCCAGCCTGTCGAAGCCAACGACATACCCGATATTGTAACCCGATTCCGGTCGCTGAGCCCTTCACATAACCGGTCGTTGAGCGAAGTCGAAACGACCCGAAGCCGCACCGAAAAAAGCTTTTTGGTTCCTGTGCAGGAAATACGCGACAACAAGTACGACCTCAGCATAAACCGCTACAAACAAGTGGTGTACGAAGAAAAAACTTACGAAAAACCCACCGTCATCATCAGCCAGATTGAAGCCCTGGATAAGGAACGTGCCGGATTGTTGAACCAGCTAAAAACGATGTTAGCATGAGCAAAGAAAAACTTAAAGTGAATAGCGAAAAGATGAATTTTATGAGTCTTGTTTCTGCTGTTGAACAAGCCCACAACCACTTTCAGCAACATGCGGTAAAGGCGGTAAATGTTTCATTAACCTTGCGGAATTGGTTGATTGGCTTTTATATTGTGGAGTTTGAGCAAAATGGTGAAGACAGAGCCAAATATGGCACCGGACTTCTCAATAAATTAGCGCTCCAAATAAATATTAAAGGTTTAGTTTCAGCAGAATTGTCAAGATGCCGCCAATTCTATTATTGTTATCCACAGATTCTTGGGTCATTGACCCAGGAATTCAAAAACCTGATGCCGCCTCAATTTCTTGGGTCACTGACCCAAAAATCTGATAAAGAAGTAAATGAACTGCTTCCAATACGGAGGTCACAGTCCACCGAACACGCAAATAATGCCTATCAGTTAAAAGGCAGCGTAATTGTGAGCAAATTGTCGTTTACCCACCTGGTGGAATTAATAAAAATTGACAATAACCTCAAACGCACCTTTTATGAACTTGAATGTATAAAAGGAACATGGAGTGTACGGGAACTTAAAAGACAAATAAATACACTCTATTTTGAACGCAGCGGCCTGAGTGCTAAACCTGGATTACTCAGCGAAATCGTACAGCAAAAAGCTGAAATGGAATATCCTGCCGATCTGGTAAAATCGGTGTATGCCTTCGATTTTCTGGGGCTTAAAACCACCGACCTGGTTGAAGAACACGAACTCGAAACAGCCCTTCTCAATCATTTACAGGAATTTCTGCTTGAGCTTGGTCATGGCTTTTGTTTCGAAGCCCGCCAGAAACGAATGCTTATCGACGATGAATATCATTTTGTTGATCTGGTTTTTTACCACCGCGTTTTGAAATGCCATGTTTTGATTGATTTGAAAATCGACAGGTTTAAACACGAATACCTTTCACAGCTAAACAGTTACGTCTCGTTTTACCGTGAAGAAATGAAACGCGCCGACGATAACAACCCGGTGGGTATTTTGCTGTGTACCGAAAAAGGCCAGAAACTTGTTGAATATGCCCTGAGCGGCATGGATGAAAAGCTTTTCGTATCCAAATACCTCATTGAACTGCCTCAAAAAGAACTCCTGCAAAACTTTATTCAAAACGAATTGATCAGATGGAACAGATAATACCAAAAGCAGACAGCATGGAAAAGCAACCCGCCAAATTGTTAAACTTGTTAAAAGCGAGGTTGGTATGAGTTGGGAAATGGTAAGATTAGGGGATGTTCTCGATTATGAGCAACCTACAAATTATATAGTTTCAAGTGATTTGTATGATGATAAATTTTCCACACCGGTGTTAACTGCTGGTAAATCATTTATTCTTGGTTATACTAATGAGACTGAAGGAATTTTTACAAAATTACCTGTAATTATTTTTGACGATTTTACTACAGAATCAAAGTATGTCGACTTTCAGTTTAAGGTAAAATCTTCTGCAATGAAAATCTTAAAAGCAAAAGAGGAAATTGCTGATACAAGATTTATGTTTTATTTACTTCAAACCATAAAATTGGATTGCGAACAACATAAACGATATTGGATTTCTCAATTTGTACCGTTCCAAATCCCCCTCCCCCCGCTGCCCGTCCAGAAGCGCATTGCCGAAATATTGGATGCCGCCGATGCATTGCGCCGAAAAGACCAGCAACTCCTCAAAAAATACGACGAACTGGCACAGGCCATTTTTATGGATATGTTTGGCGACCCCGTGAAGAATGAGAAGGGGGTTTCATTAACTAGTTTGATAAAAATAAACCCAACAAAATCAGAAGGAAAAATTGAAGACAACACAAACGTAACTTTCGTTCCAATGAGTAATGTCGGTGAAGATGGAGAATTTAACAATACTGAAACAAGAAAATATTTAGAAGTAAAATTTGGGTTTACATATTTTAGAGAAGGGGATGTATTATTCGCTAAAATTACACCTTGTATGGAAAATGGGAAAGGTGCAATTGCAAGAAATTTAAAAAATGGAATTGGATTTGGTTCAACTGAGTTTCATGTATTGAGACCAAATGAAAAACTAAACAGTCATTTTTTATTTCATTTAACAAAACTTCCCAATTTTCGTGTATTTGCTGAAGCTAATATGACTGGTAGTGCAGGACAGAAAAGGGTTCCGACAGATTTCTTTGAAAAGATAAAAATTGATATTTCAAAATTGGAAAAACAAAATGCTTTTGCAAAAGCTATTGACATTTTGGCTTTGCAAAAGCAAATAATAATTAAAGAATTGATTAACTCAGAAAACCTTTTCCAAACCCTCCTCCAGCAAGCCTTCAAAAGCGAGCTGATGCAATGATTGAAAAACCAAAAAGAAAAAGTATTTTTGACCATGCGAAAAAGGAAAATATTCATCAGCAGTGTGCAAGTTACTGGACAAGCTACCGGACAAGTTACCGGACTTTTAACCTTGAACTTTTAACCTTGAATTTTGAACTTTTAACCTTGAACTTTGAACAATTTGCGTTTCGACAAGCGTTCGACTGAGCTCACGCCGAAGTCTCAACGCCCGGAAACTATGAACTTTTTGAACTTTGAACTTTGAACTTTGAACTTTGAACTTTGAACAATTGAACTTTGAACTTTGAACTTTGAACATTGAACTTTGAACTAAAAAGATGAGCAACTTCTCCTTCATACCCACCCAATGGGCCACCTTAGCCCAGGCCCCGCAGGAAGCTGAGCAGCACGTGCGCCGTGCGCCGATGTATGCCGCCATGCTTTGCCGCAAAAGCCTGGAAGAGTGGGTGCGCTGGATGTACGGACACGACGCCGATCTGGTGTTGCCCTACGACACCACACTCAGTTCGCTGATGCACGCACAGGGATTTAAAAACCTGGTGGCGCCCGATCAGTTCAACCAGATCAACCTCGTGCGCAAGCTGGGAAATGCCGCCGTGCATACTACGGCCAGGATAAAACCAGAGGAAGCGCTGTACGCCCTGCAGTTGCTGCATGGTTTCATTGGCTGGGCGGTGCAGCTCTACAGCCCCGAAAAAGTAAATGTTCCCGCTTTCGACGAAAGTCTGATAACCAAAGGCAAAGCTGCCACCGAGAGCCTGCCGGAGGGAAAGGATTTGAAGAAATACGATCTTCAGCAGTTGGAGCGCAACTACCACGAGGCACAAAGCAAGCTCGAAAAACTGGAAGCCGAACTCGAAAGCATCAAAGCCGTCAAAGCGCAGAACAAAGCCTTTGTACTGCCGCCCATCGATCCCGACGAAGCGCTCACCCGCAAAATTTACATCGATACCCTGTTGCGCGAAGCCGGCTGGGACCCTTATGGTTTCCAAGTTCCCGAATATCCGGTTCACGGCATGCCGCAGGGCGATGGCGATGCCAACGGTAACGGATTTGCTGACTATGTGCTTTGGGGCGACGATGGCAAACCCGTGGCAGTGGTGGAAGCCAAACGCACCAAACGCGACCCGCGCGTGGGGCAACATCAGGCAAAACTCTATGCCGACTGTTTGGAAAAGGAGTTCAGTCAGCGGCCGGTCATCTTTTATTCCAACGGTTTCCGCACCTGGATGTGGGACGACCTGAATTATGCACCCCGCGAAGTATTTGGTTTTTATACCAAAGACGAATTGCAGATGCTGATACAACGGCGTACATCGCAAAAAACGCTGGCCACACAAACCATCAACAACGCCATCACCGACAGGCCTTACCAGCACGAAGCCATCCGCCGGGTGGCCGAAGCATTGGACAACAAACACCGCGAAGCCCTGCTCATTATGGCCACAGGCACAGGCAAAACAAGGGTTGCGGCTTCCATTGTCGATTTAATGAGCAAAGCCAACTGGGTGAAAAGGGTCTTGTTCCTCGCCGACAGGAATGCTTTGATCCGTCAGGCAAAAACGAACCTGAACGATTATCTGCCCAACCTGCCCGCTGTAAATTTAACCATGGAAAAAGAGGACGAAAGCAGCCGCATAGTTTTCTCAACTTACCAAACCATCATCAACATGATTGATGGCGAGGCCGATGGCAACAACCGGTTTTATGGCGTCGGGCATTTCGACGTGATAATTTTCGATGAAATACACCGCAGCGTTTACAATCGCTACAAACATATTTTCAATTACTTCGACGGCATCCGCATCGGCTTAACGGCTACGCCAAAATCTGAAACCGACCGTGACACGTACGCCTTGTTTGGCATGGAACCCAACAATCCAACCTTTGCCTACGAGCTGGAGCAGGCCGTCAACGATGGCTTTTTGGTACCGCCAAAAGCCATTTCGGTACCCATCAAGTTTCAGCGCCGGGGCATCAAATATGCTGAGTTGAGCGAAGAGGAGAAACTGGCCTACGAGGAACAATTTGCCGATCCGGTTACGGGGGCTTTTCCTGATGAAATTGATGCCGCCGCCTTAAACAAATGGCTCTTTAATACCGATACGGTGGATAAAGTCATCGGGCATTTAATGGAACACGGCATCAAGGTGGAAGGCGGCGATAAACTGGCCAAAACCATTGTGTTTGCCCGTTCGCATCTGCATGCCAGGTTTATCGAGGAAAGGTTTAACAAGCAATATCCGGCTTACAAAGGTGCGTTTCTGAAAGTAATCGACTACCAGGAAGAATACCGCTACGATTTGCTCAATAAGTTTAAGGACAAAACAAAACTGCCGCAGATAGCCGCTTCCGTTGATATGTTGGACACCGGCATCGATGTGCCCGAGGTCTGCAACCTGGTATTTTTCAAACCCGTTCGCAGCAGCGTAAAATACTGGCAGATGATAGGCCGGGGAACCCGCTTGTGCAAAGACCTGTTTGCAGTAGGTCAGGATAAAAAAGAATTTGTCATTTTCGACTTCTGCGAAAACTTTGAGTTCTTCGGTGATCATCCCAAAGGTTTGATTAGAAACAACGGAAAATCGTTAAGTCAGTACCTTTTTGAATTGCGTTTGCGGCTGGCTCACGCCCTGATGGGTCAGGAAGAACCGGAATTAAAGGATTACGGTCAGAGCATACTCAACCAGTCAATCAGGCAAACGCAAGCCCTGAATGGCGAAAGTTTTATCGTTCGTCAGCATTGGGAAACAGTGGAAAAATACCGCGATGCCAACGCCTGGAATGCTCTCAGCGATTTAAACATCAAAGAACTTTTCGACCATATTGCTCCTTTGATGATGGAAACAGACCAGGACGAACTGGCCAAACGGTTTGATGCCCTGATGTTGGATATTCAGCTAAGTGTTTTGCTTGGCCTGAAAAAACAGGAAACACTCATTCAAAAAGTGGTTACAACAGCTGGTAAACTGAGCAAAAAGGCCTCTATTCCGGCTGTAGCCGAAAAAATGGAAACGATCAGTGCAGTGCAGCAAAAGCCATTCTGGCAGGGCGCCACCCTTCCGGCCATCGAAAGAATACGCCTTGAACTGCGGGATATCATCAAATTTCTGGATGCTGAAAATACTCCCATTTATTTTACGATGTTCGAAGATGAATTTTCGGGTAAGGCGCAGGAACATCAGCTTGTTTTTGGATTTAATGATCTGGATGCTTACAAACGCAGGGTGGAGCAATATTTGAAAGAACAAAGCAGCAACCTGGTCATTCACAAACTACGCAACAATTTGCCCGTAACAAAAGCTGAACTGGAAACCCTGGACGCAATGCTGTTCGAACAAGGTACCATCGGCACCAGGGCAGAGTTTACAAAAGCTTATGGTGAGCAGCCATTGGGGAAATTTATCAGAAGCATAGTTGGCCTGGAGGTACAGGCAGCCAAGCTGGCCTTTGCCGAAATCCTGAACAATCAGACCCTTAACGCACAGCAAATCCGGTTTATGGACACCATCATCAATTTCCTGAATGTGAAAGGAATCATCGATCCGTCCGTTTTATTCGAATCGCCGTTCACCGACATCAATTCAAACGGAGTTGCAGGTTTGTTCGACCAACCGGTTGCTACACGAATCATTTCATTGATAGAAAAGGTAAATCACAATGCTGAGGCGGCGTAAAGAAGGCCTGACATGGGAGTTTTAAGATCATAAAAGGATTGAAATACAATAGATTAAAATCTGTGCTATGACCGTAGGTGTTGAAAAAAGAAATACTACCGGATGTGATGAGGAAAAAATTATCTTTGAAAAAAATAAACATGAATAGATGGTAAGGTTACTCAGGAATAGGTGGGAGTGTCTGGGACGTTTGGTAAGGCTACAACGGAGTTAGCGGCAAGGATAGAAAACAGGACGCGAAGTAAGAATTCCATGTTTAATCATATAAGTGAATAAAGACTATGAAAAAAGCTACTGTTAAGAAAATCGTCTTTGGAGTTATAGGAACAATAATTCTTTTTATACTGATAGTTGTTGTGAATTTAGTTTTTTTATTCAAAAATGAGTCAATTGTATCGAAAGGTCAGCCAATACTAGAATATGGTAAAAAAAACTGTGCCCTTTTAGTTGTTGACATCCAGGAAGTCATAACAGGGGGTCTCTCTATCTATCCAAGCCTTCAGGAAAAATCGGAAATTCTGATTCAGAAGATTAACCAATCGATTGATAGTTTTGAAGTGCACAACTATCCAGTTGTTTATATTCGTAGTGAGATAAATAATCCTTTTATAAATCTGATTAATTGTTCATATGCAAAAGGAAGCCCTGGGGTTCAATATGATAAACGCTTGAAGATTGTTTCAAATATTGAAGTAGTAAAGACAGGCAAGGACTCGTTCAGAAAAACCAATTTAGATGCTATCCTTACCAAAAACAAAGTAAATGAATTATACATTGTTGGATTGGATGCTGCAGAATGCGTTAACGCTACGGTAGAAGCATCTCAGAATAGAAAGTATAAAGTAAATATCATTAAAGAAGCCGTAATATCCAAATCCAAAAGTAAGACGGACAGCATGATGGTTTGTTTTAAGGACAAAGGAGTTATAATTATAAATTTGGACAGTTTAAATTTGATAAAATGACATAAGCCTAAACCGCTAACATGACACTAAATTTAACTGCCATTTTAGTTTGGACAACAAAGTTCACAGCCCGCAAAAACAGCAGTACGGCTCAGCAGGAAGGAAGATCCGTAATCGGCGACTAAAATTTTGGGCATACCGTTAAGAGATATTTAAGGGAGATACACGGGCAGCAAAACCTGACAAATTAGAAAGCAACCAAGATGTGATGAAAATAGAAAAAATTACCGATAATAAGAAACAGTTCCTCGACTTATTGTTGTTAGCCGACGAGCAGGAAGATATGATCGACAAATATTTGCCGCATGGCGACTTGTTTGCTTTATTTGACGATGATTTGAAAAGTGTTTGCGTGGTAGTGCCGGTTAATGGCGAAAACTGCGAGTTGAAAAACATTGCGACATACGAGAAATATCAGGGCAAAGGGTACGGCAGGGCAATGATAAATTTCATTTCCGAATACTACAAAAACGATTACAAAATTATGCTTGTCGGGACAGGAGAAACGCCGGCTATCCTGTCGTTTTACGAAAGTTGTGGATTTGAACAGTCGCACCGGCTAAAGAATTTTTTTACCGACAACTACGACCACCCCATTTTCGAAGGCGACATACAACTTGTTGATATGATTTATCTTAAAAAGGATTTACGGGAATAACGTCTGCTGTACTTAAAATAATCAGAAAGAACGGAAGTAATTATGAAAACAAAAGCAACATATTTTTTTCTAATAATTTTGTTAATGTTTGCCTGCAACCCGAAATACATGCCGCAAAGCCATTCTGATACTCCTATTATTGGGTTTAAAGCAAAGAATTCAAAAATTGCGATTGCAGGATGTTGGGTAAGTGAAGTTTACCTGAAAAGCCTCAAAGAGTTTAAATCTCCAAAAAGAGCCCAGGATAATGGTCTTTTATTGATTATTCCCAAAAGGGTAAATGAAAAAGTGAGTTACATGGAGGCTTTCCATGATGATTTTGATTATTATTCAATTTTGAAAAACAAAAATACGTATGAGATTTGGGAGATTATAAATGACAACCCACCAAAGCTTGAATTTGTTATAGAGGTGATATCACCGACAAGGATTAAGATTGGGACTATTGTTTTGGAGAAAATTAATCCACTGATTAAAAGTGATTTTCTAAGGCGTGGTTTGAAAGAACAAGTCATGATACAGGAGGATTTGCTTTTCAAAGGAAAATACATAACTTCCGATAACAGAAAAGTTGAGTTTACGAAAGATGGCAAAATAAAAGGTCTGGATGATTTTTATTTTTATCAACCCATTAATGACTATTATGATATGGGAATGCAGGTTGACCAGTTGTTATTGGTAAAGTCCCGGAAAAATATTGAATGGAAAGACCTCGAATATTTTGGTTTTACATTTAACCATGATACGTTGGAACTTTATAAATTAAATTGTATCTCCTTTGATACCACTTCTGGCTATTGTGGTGAAGTTGAAAACGGAGAACTTAAATACAAACTATGGAGAATTAGGTAAATTTTTATTGCGAAAACCACAACCCATAAACAAACATGAAAACAACCTTTTTAACATTATTTCTTATTATGCAGCTTTTCACAGCAAACGCACAGGAATACACTGCTTCCTGGCCTTCCCTCGATTCACGCCCTATTCCGGGCTGGTTTGAAGATGCCAAATTCGGGATTTTTATCCATTGGGGCGTGTATTCGGTGCCGGCATGGCGGAAACTGGAACCAGGCCTGTATGCATCATACGCTGAATGGTACTATGCCAGGGTGATGTACAATGAGAAAAACGGAGGCAGGCAATTTCATATTAAAAACTATGGTGAAGATTTTGAATACCGCGATTTCGCTTCTTCGTTCAAAGCTGAGTTATTCGATCCGGTTTACTGGGCAGATTTGTTCAAAAATTCAGGTGCCAGGTATGTGGTTTTAACCAGCAAACATCACGATGGCTTTTGCCTTTGGCCAACCCAAAGTTCGTACAAGAAAAACTGGAATGCGATGGATATCGGGCCAAAACGGGATTTGTTGGGCGAACTGACGGCAGCAGTTCGTGCTTCGGGACTGAAAATGGGAATTTATTATTCGATCGTGGAGTGGGAGAGCACCTGGACTCACCGCACTGAAACGGGCTATTACCTGCCTGGAAATATTGTTGAGAAATATAAAATCCCGGAAGATCAATATGTTGACAAGCATTTGATTCCCCAGCTAAAAGAACTGGTTTTGAATTACCAGCCGTCATTGATCTTTGCCGATGGCGGCGAATGGGACGGAACCGAAGATTACTGGAAGACAAAAGAGTTTCTTGCCTGGTTGTACAGCGATTCACCCGTAAAAAATGAAGTGGTTGTAAACGACCGCTTTGCTAAAGATATGCCCGGCAATCACGGCGATTATTATTCGAGCGAGTACAAGGACATGGATCAGGCCAAAGCAACGCATCCCTGGGAAGAAAGCCGCGGCATTGGCGGATCGTATGGTTACAACCGTGCTGAAAACATCGAAAATTACACCACGTCGGAAGAGCTGATTCATGAACTGATCGACATTGTGAGCAGGGGAGGAAACCTGTTGCTGAATGTTGGTCCAACCGCAGACGGAAGGATTCCTGTACTTATGCAGGAAAGGCTGCAGGATATCGGCAAGTGGCTGGGCGTAAATGCAGAAGCCATTTACGGAACCAGAAAGTCGTCGATGAATAGAAATAAAGACAATAACAAGAACCTGTTTTTCACCACCAAACCAGATGCCTTGTATTGCATATTCACCCAATGGACTGACACAATTGAAATAAGCCTTGAAAAAGGTGAGCTGGTTAAGAACGTCAGCTTTTTAGATTATGATAGACCGATTGGTTGGACGATCGAAAATGGTACCTCCCTCAAAATTCAGATTCCGTGCATCACCATAAACGAGCTTCCCTGCTTTTATGCCTGGACATTAAAAATAGAATTAGAAAAATGACAATCTGTGTGCTATTTCCGGTTTAAATCTCATTGATTGATCAGATCAATACTCAGCAAAAGTTGCCAGGTTTAATGCGACTGCATAATGCAGAAACTGCTTCATGTAGTCTGCCTGGGTCATGTAGTCGAGGTCGCAAAACAGATAAACAACCAGCATTCCCGAACCCTGCACTTCGGCGTTGTACATCAACATTAAATTCTGGCCATCGTTGGAATAGCGTGACATGAAAACACTGGCGTATTCATCTTCAGGATATTCCTCAATTTCGTCTTCATCATCCGGATCGGCAATCCACAAGTCAGCACTCTCAACCCAGACGGTGGTATTAAGAAGATGCCTAAAAGTTTCTTCAACACCTGAAATGGCGTTCTCATAGGTACCCGCATCAAAAATCAAGGCGCCGTATTGCAGGGTTGAATATTCGTTATCCACATAAAACCAGCTATCTTTATAAACCATATTTTCACTTGCCGGAATTGTTACGGTTGCGCCGGTAGTGAAATCTTCATAAACATCAAACCACGTGTCGTGCATGTCTAATCCATATTGCTGTGTTATTCCAAGTATGCTGTTTTTGTCTTCTTCACTCATCGTTTCGATGATTTCATCATAGTTTGCAGTCCATGTTTTGGTAATCGAATGTTCGTCATTGCCAACAGTATGTTCTTTAACTTCAGCTTCAATAATTTGGTTTTGCTCTTCCTGCGACACGCCATCCGGAACGATGGTGTAACTGCTGTAGAGATTATTCTGTAACGATACGGTGGTTGGGATGGGGTCATTAGAGTTAAGCAATTTTGGAACATAAAGCGATGCTGGGAATGCCCAGTTGAGGCGGGCAGAACCTTCGCGCAGTCCACCGTCGGCAACTCCGATTACCTGTCCGGTGCTTACCAAAATGGGAGCACCGGAATGTCCGGGCTGAATGGTTGAACTCACCCTGAGAATCTGCGACTTTGGCCAGGGATATTTCTGTTGTTCAAGTGTAAATTTAAAATCGGTTTTATTAATCAGGCTGTTGAGTGTTGGGGGAGTTCCCAAGCTTCGCGAAAAGCGGATGTCATCACCAGCCATTTGGAAAATACCATGTGGGAAACCCCAGATATAGTATTCATTTTTAGAGTTCGGATCGACATCGGCGAGGATTAAAGGGATCAATCCAAGATCGGAGGAAAGCTCCAACAACGCCAGGTCGGCTTCTTTCAGGACTTTTACCACCTTTGCACCGCTGGATTTTGATTCCATATCTGTGTAAACGGTGATGTTGGCATCGGGGATACCTGCCACGGCGTGCAATGCCGTTACCACCTGCCGCGAGTTATTCCAGCACCAACCGGTGGCGTTGCCCACTTTTGTACCGGTTTTGCCGGTTTTGGGGTCAGTTCCCGGAAATCTGGTTGTTATTTTTACCACTGATTTGGCGCTCTCAGTATCCGATCTTTGTCCAAAAATTACCGTTGGTAATAATATTGAAGAGATCAACAGGCTTAATAGTAAGGTTGGAATTTTCATAATTATTCAATTTAAAGTTCTGATGTAATAAGGTAACTCAATATATTTCAATACATTAAACCTAACGGGTTTTTTAAACCTGTTTGGTTTTGTTTCATTATTCCTTCTCGAGCTCACAAACCAACTCCGAAAGTGCTTTCATCATATTTTCCTGATTTTCGGAAGGAAGTTTTGTTACTTCGATAGCAATTTGAGATGTCATTTCATAACTTTCCCACTTTGTCTGATCTGTTCCAAAAGCACAAATCCCGGTTTTTACTCCTTTCATCGAACAAACCAGGTAGCGAAGCCCTGTAAGAAAGTCAAACCGTTGACTTTCGGGAACATTATTTTCAATGGCTGAAACAACTTCGGTCAGAGGCGCCTTTTTCAAAGCAATCAAATCTTTTTTGGCTTTTTGCCAGTCGTTGTTCCAAAGGTCAGGATCGATGGTAGCACAAAGGCTTTCTACATCTTCTGCACTGAAAAGGTTCGACTGGTGACCGCGCTGAAGTTCTGTCATCGGACCTGCTTCACCTGTCGTGGGATTAATCCCCAAGCGCTGGAAAGCAACCATTTTCCGGGCGTAATCAGGATGGTAACCCGCGTCAGTCCACTGTTCAACACTTTCTTTTACAGAAATGGTAAACACTTCGTTGGTTCTTATCCACATTCCAAAAAGAATCCCGGCTACAACGGCAATGCCGAAAGACCCTGAACGAAGCGCAGTTATCAGGGTGTTGGTGTTGTCTTTTTTGTATTCTTCGTTGTCCATGCCCGTAAAACTCCGTTTTTCAAATCCCAGGAATACACCCAAAAGAGCTGTAAGGGAGGCCATGATAACCTTGACTACCTCTGAAACGGACAAGCCCATAATGATTCCCAACAAAAGCCCCATCCCGATTCCGGATAGAACAGAGGCTCTTTTTAGTTCGGTAAAAAGTCTTTTTTCGTCTTTTTCCATGTTTTCAAAAATTATTTAGAAACCTCACAGACCTGTAAAGGCAGATTTTAAACCTGTGTGGTTTGAATAAAATTTATTTCAAAACAGCATAATATTCGTTAAAATGCCTGATCCTGTCTGGTAGGCCTATGGTTCCGCCATTTACAGCTTTTGTTACTTCTGTAATCACGGATTCATCACCTCCCTTGTCGCAAATAGACCAAAGCTTGTTTTTGCCAAAATAGAAGGCAGCCGAGGCAAGCGGGTATTTTGTGGCAACCAAATCGGGATTGGCAACCGTGTCCTCGCCAATAAAACGGGCAAAACTGGTGTAATTGTCTTTTCCGGTAAGCTGAATGTATCCTCTTCCTCTGAATTTATACCCTTCCTGACTGGCTTCGTCGCCGTTGCCCATCCTGCTTGCATAAACCCGGGAGCCAATTCGTACCGGGTTATTGGCATATTGAAAATTCAGATCGCCTGGAAAATATTTACCGAAAATTTCCTTTAACCGGTTTGCTGAATAATTGAGATTTTCGTTTACGATGGAAAAACCACCACTTTCGTGACCGCACTGTGCCAGGAAATGTGCCAGACGTAATGCATTGCTGATGCCGAAACTGGCGGCGGTTGCCGGTATTTGCGACAACACCGGAGCTGGGATTTTTCCGTTCAACCCATTAATATTTAAACTAAAAGGTGGGAAAAGCCTTGCCCATGCCATGTCATCAATAACGCCGGTGGGTGGAAAATTGTTCTGCGTTTGCCATGCTTTCACCCTTGTTTCAGTCACCGGGCCAAAATCGCCATCTGCATTTAATCCTAAAACCATCTGAAGTTTGGCAACATCATTGCTGTTTGAGCCATTTTTTAGTAACATAATTTTATGATATTAAAGGTTTTACAATAGGTATTGTTTTTTACAGCTTATTTTAGTCCGAATTGGTTTGCGATTTCCTGGCGTTGCTCATTAGCGTCATGGGGAAAAACCAGCCCAAATTTGTCGATCAGTTTTCCTATTTCCCTGTTCTTTTCTTCAGAACCTTCAACCCAACCATTTTCGGGCGTAAGCTCATGAAAAACTCTTTCAAGATATTCTTCGAATGGCTGGTTGAAATACATATCATAAAATCGCAAAGGTTTATCTGATGCATTCCAGAAAGTATGTGTAATTAATCGGGGGCGTAAATGCCAGCCGCCAGCCTGCACTTCAACAATGTCATCGCCAATAAGAATACTGGCTGTGCCTTCGGCCACATACATCAACTCGTCGAGTTCGAGGTGATAATGCGGCGGCGGACCCATTAATTTTGGAGCTACCGCACATTCCACGCTCGAAAATAATCCATTGGTCATGGCCGAACGCACCCAAACCCTGATGTCCATGCCCCCTTTATGTTCCAATGGCGGCATGGAGGGTAATAAAACTGGTTTCAGCGAATCGGACGCAGATGCATTTTGTGACAAACCGGTTATGTTTTGTGAAAATATTCCGAATGCAGTTAAAATGCTTGATTTTAATAAGAAGTCTCTTCGTTCCATGTTTGTAATGTGTTTTGACGATTTACCGTTTTGCTTTTGTTCCTTTAATTTATTCACTGAAATTCAATTGAAAAAACCAAGTCCAGTGGTTCAATTGTTCAAATCCCTGATAAATAATAGTAATTAACAAAGTTTGACGGCAAAGTTTCACGTTTTCAGGAAATTAACCTTTATTTAACAAAAATCCAGCTTGTTCTTGTTTGCAATAGACCATTTTCCGACCTAATTACTGGAACATGTATCGTTACATAGTTTTTTAATTCGATCACTTTAGTTTCTAAGTGTTGCGAAAAAGTTTGGTTCAGTCAAACCAACTGCAACTAATTGATTATTAGTATGAAATGTTTTGGAATAGCACATACTTAACGATTAATTTCAGGCCTTTTTATATGTTCTTTGTGATGATTGTTAACAAATCCTGCAACCCTTCGTTTATTATCCTGTCATTCACACCGACAAAAAAATTAGTGATATTTATTTTTACAAAATGACCACAAAAAAGATTTTATCGGTATTCATTATTTTTATGATGCTGGCGCTGACGACAAAGGCAGAAGGCGACCCTGAGCTGAAAAAGTTTACCGTGAGCGGCTACATCAAGGACGCCGGCACCGGCGAAATGCTGATTGGCGCCACTGTTTACATCAGCGAAACCCAGGGCGGCACAGTGAGCAACCTGTACGGCTTTTATGCCCTCAGCCTGCAACCTGGTTCTTACACAGTCAATTTTTCCTACATCGGCTATCAGTCGCAAAAGCAACTGGTTAACCTTAGTGCCAATCAAACAGTGAACATCGAACTTGTTTCGGATGAAAAGATGCTGGATGAGGTGGTGATTTCGGGAGAACGGCTCGATAAAAACGTGCGTGCCACCGAAATGAGCGTGGTAAAAATGGAATCAAAAACCATTAAGGAAATCCCCGCTCTTTTTGGTGAAGTTGACATCATCAGGGCTTTGCAACTACTGCCAGGCATTTCGACCCTGGCCGAAGGCTCAACGGGTTTCAGCGTCCGTGGCGGCGGACCCGATCAAAACCTTGTGCTGCTTGACGAAGCCACCGTTTACAATGCCGGCCATCTGCTTGGATTTTTCTCAGTTTTTAACAACGACGCCATCAAGGATGTTTCAATTTACAAAGGCGACATCCCGGCGGCCAATGGCGGAAGGCTTTCGTCGCTGTTAGATGTGAGGATGAAGGAAGGGAACTCGAAGAAATTTTCAGCAACCGGCGGCATCGGCCTCATTTCGAGCCGCCTCACCGTTGAAGGTCCCATAAACAAAGATAAAACCTCGTTTATAATAGCCGGTCGCCGCACCTACGCCGACCTTTTTATTCCACTGTTTGGAAATGAGGATTTGAACGGGAGCAAACTGTATTTCTATGATTTTAACGCCAAGCTCAACCATACCATTAACGAAAACAACCGGATTTTTATCTCGGCATACACCGGAAGCGATGTTTTTAAAAACGAATTTGCCGGAATGACACTCGGAAATACAACTGCCACCATCAGGTGGAACCATTTGTTTTCCAAAAAGCTGTTCTCAAATTTCACCGTGCTGCGATCGAGTTACAAGTATGAACTGGGAACGCCTTCGGGTGAGGCCAATTCGTTTGAGTGGAATTCAAAATTGTTGGATTACACGGCAAAAGCAGATTTCACATGGTTTCTCAATCCTGAAAACACGTTGAAAATTGGTGCAAGCGCCATTTACCACACTTTCAATCCGGGAAGTGCAAGGGGTATTGGCGACGAAGCTTTGTTCAGCGAGTATATCCTGCCCAAAAATTATGCGCTCGAATCAGGCTTTTATCTGAGCAACGAGCAAAAAATCGGAAGCTTGCTTACCTTGAAATATGGCCTGCGGCTTTCGATGTTTCAAAACATCGGGTCAGCCACTGTTTACCGGTTTGACGACAATTTTGAAACCCTCGATTCGACAATTTTTTCAAAAGGAGATTTTTTCAATACCTACACCCATCTTGAGCCCCGCTTTGGCTTTACCTACCTGCTCAGCGAAGCTTCATCGGTCAAAGGTAGTTACTCGCGAACCGTGCAATACCTTCAGCTGGCTCAGAACTCAACAGCCGGAACCCCGCTTGACATTTGGTTTCCGGCAAGTCCAAATGTAAAGCCTCAGATTTGCGACCAGGGCGCCATCGGGTATTTCCGCAATTTTATGAACAACAGCATCGAAGTGTCGGTGGAGGGCTACTACAAAACCATGCAAAATACCATCGATTTTAAAGACCACGCTCAACTGCTGCTGAACAAAGAACTGGAAGGAGAACTTCGGTTTGGTACCTCAAAAGCTTATGGGCTTGAGTTTTTGGTGAGGAAAACAAGGGGCAAACTTACCGGGTGGGTAGGCTACACGCTGTCGAAAGCCGAAAGAAACATCAAAGAGATCAACGACGGAAAAACGTATGTTGCACCCTATGACAAGCCACATGATATTTCGGTTGTGATAAATTATGATTTGAATGAAAGGCTGAATTTTGGCGCCAACTGGGTGTATTCCACCGGTTTGCCGGTGACTTTCCCTACAGGAAGGGCAATTTATGGGAATAAAATTGTCCCCATTTATTCCGACCGCAACGCCTACCGGATGCCCGATTATCACCGGCTCGATGTATCGGTTACATTGAAGGAAAGAGTAAAACCCGGCAAAAAGTGGTACGGAGAGTGGAACTTTTCGGTTTACAATGCTTACGCCCGCAAAAATGCCTGGACCATTAATTTTGTTCAGGACGAAAACGATCCCTACACCACCTATGCCGAAAAAACCTACCTGTTTTCGATTATTCCAAGTATTTCATACAATTTTCATTTTTAAAAATCAGGAGAAACAAGCAATGAAAAAAATATTGTTTTTTGCCATCATAAGCATTGTGATTTTGGATTCATGCACCGAACGTGTTGATATTGAGCTTGATCAACAAAAGTTTGCCCGGATTGTGGTTGAAGGGTCCATCGATACCGACACCACGGCACACCTTATAAAACTAACCAAAACAGGCGATTATTTTCAGAATGAACCCCCTCAGCCTGTTAGTGGGGCTGCTGTAACCATCATTACTGATGAAGAGGAATTTTTGTTGACCGAGCAGCCGGCAAATTCAGGTAAATACTACACCGAACCTGATGTTTTTGGCGAGATAGACAAAGAATACACACTCAGGATTTTGTTAAATGAAGAAATTGGCGGGAAAATGGAATACACAGCAACCTCCACCATTTATCCCATTGCCCCTCTCGATTCCATCAGCCTTGAATATCATGACGACTGGGGACCCTATAATTTTTGGGAAGTTAAATGCTATGTTCTTGATCCACCGACAACCGATTTCTACATGTTTAATATTTACAGGAACGACACCTTGATTACCGACACCATTACCAATGTTGGCGTAACCGACGATATTCTTTACAATGGCAACTACACCAATGGCATTGGGGTGGCATTTTTAAACCAGGCCTATAAAAGCCAGAAAGTAAATGCCGGCGATGTTTTAACATTGAAGGTTTCGAGGATAACACAGGAATATTTCGATTTTGTGTGGCAGGTACAGACTGAGGTAAGTTATCAGTCGCCTTTATTCAGTGGGCCGCCTGCAAATGTTGAAGGCAACATCAGCGACGGCGGATTTGGATTTTTTACAGCCTCATCCAATTCAAGAGCTTCTGCTGTAGTTCCAGAACTTTAGTATTTATCTCGCAAAAAAGCAGAACCTCTGGACGATATATTTTACAGATTCTACCGGCAGCATCGCTAAAACCGATCCTGCCGGTTTTGTTTTTCGAATAATTCAGGTTGTTCTCTAAGATAAATTCCATGATGTGGTTCTTATTCCTGATGTCATTGGATTCAAAATTTGGTTGAAATCATCGGCCATCCGAAGCTTTTTAATAATTTCGCCATTTAATGAAATTTTAGCGCTAATGACAGACCAGTTTACAACCATTCCGCTCAGGCAGATGCTTGAAATCTTACTTTCGCAGTACGATAAAACCGGGCTTATTTTTGGTATTCCATCCCAGTTATTTTTTAGGCCACGACCTGATGATCCATTCCGTTGTTGGCGTTATGGACAACTGCTCGAAACGCCCGTGGGTGTTGCTGCCGGGCCGCATACTCAGCTTACGCAAAATATTGTCGCAGCCTGGCTCACAGGCGCCCGCTTCATCGAACTGAAAACCATTCAGACCCTTGATGAACTGCAGGTTTCAAAGCCGTGTATCGACATGCAGGATGAAGGCTACAATTGCGAATGGTCGCAGGAACTGAAAATCCATCAATCATTTGACCAATACCTGAATGCGTGGATTATTCTTCACATTCTCAAACATAAATTCGGCTGGGGAAATTCGGGCGAACCTGGATTTATTTTCAACATGAGCGTGGGCTACAACCTCGAAGGCATTCTGAAGGAAAATGTGCAGTGGTTTTTTAATAAAATGGAAGATGCTTCGGCTGAACTTGAGGAGAAAATTGCATCAATTTCAGATATTTATCCCGAAATCTCCAATATTTCAATCCCTTCAAAAATCTCTGACAACATCACCCTTTCTACCATGCACGGCTGCCCGCCCGATGAAATCGAAAAGATTGGTCATTACCTGTTGACCGAAAAAAAGCTGCAAACGGCCATTAAACTCAATCCTACCTTGTTGGGAAAAGAGACCTTGCTGAAAATCATGAAGGCATCAGGTTTTCAAACACAGATTCCTGAAATCGCCTTTGAGCACGATTTGAAATATCCGGATGCTTTGACGCTGGTAAAAAACCTGAGAAACACCGCACAAAAAGAGGGGCTTCATTTTTCGATCAAACTTACCAACACCCTCGAAAGCCTGAACCACAAAGAAGTTTTTCCAGCCAATGAGGCCATGATGTACATGAGTGGCAGGGCTTTGCACCCGGTTTCGGTTAACCTGGCGGCAAAGCTTCAACAGGATTTCGATGGAAACCTTGACATCTCATTTTCAGGAGGAGCTGATGCTTTCAACATTTCGGCGTTGTTGGCAGCAGGGTTATCACCGGAGACGGTTTGTTCCGATTTGCTCAAACCAGGCGGTTATGGCCGGATGAGCCAATATCTGGCTGAAATCAGGAAAGAGATGCAAGCATTGCAAGCCGGAAATTTGCATGATTTTATCCTGAAATCGAACAAATCCGGGGCAACCGGATTAAACATTGCAGCAAAGGAAAACCTGGCCAGTTATGCCAGGAGCATACTCGAAAATCCGGATTTTCTGAAAACGGAAATCCGTGATCCGAGCATCAAAACCAGTCGAAAATTGGGTTATTTCGACTGCATTCACGCACCTTGTGTTGATACCTGCCCCACCAATCAGGACATTCCGGATTACATATTCGAAACGTCACAGGGAAACTTTGCTCAGGCGGGCCAGATAATTTTAAAAACAAACCCTTTCCCGCATTCAACCGGCATGATCTGCGATCATCTTTGCCAGACAAAATGCACACGGATAAATTATGACAAACCGGTTATGATTCGGGAAATCAAGCATTTCGTTGCTGAAAAAGCCCTTGCGGAAAATCCGCTTTCGTCTGATTTTTCAACTAAAAACGGCCTGAAAGCAGCGATTATCGGCGCCGGACCATCAGGCTTATCGTGTGCTTATTTTCTGAAAAAGGCAGGTTTTGAAGTTTCTGTTTTTGAACAGAAAAAACAACCCGGAGGGATGGTTTCAGGAGCCATTCCGGCATTCCGGCTCACCGATGAGGCCATTGGAAAGGATATCGGAATGATCCGCCAGATGGGGGTTGAAATCTTTTCTGATCAAAATATTGATAAGCCAGAGTTTGAAAAGATCAGGACTGAAAACGATTTTGTTTACATCGCAACAGGGGCGCAGCTTTCAAAAAAACTCACCGTCGAGGGCGCCGATGCTGCGGGAGTGCTCGATCCGCTTGATTTTTTAATGAACATCAAGGCAGAAAAAAATGCCGGAATTGGCGACCAGGTATTGATTATTGGCGGCGGAAACACAGCCATGGACGCTGCACGAACGGCATGGAGGCTGGTGGGAAAATCCGGAAAAGTAACGGTGGTTTATCGACGTACAATGAAAGAAATGCCTGCCGACCAGGGCGAAATCAAGGCAGTGGTGGAAGAAGGTGTTGAAATCCTGGAAAAAGCGGCGCCGGTTGAAGTGCTTACTGAAAATGGAAAAGTAACCGGATTGAGGTGTGTAAAAATCAGCCTTGAAGGAAAAGACGCTTCCGGGCGGCCAAAACCTGTGGAAATTCCCGGATCGGAATTTACCATCCTGGCTGACACCATCATTCCCGCGCTTGGCCAGGATTTGGACATTCATTTTGTCGAACCGGAGTTGCTCAGGTCAAAACCAGGGGTTTATGAAACAAGCCTTGAAAATGTTTTTATCGGCGGTGATGCACTCCGCGGAGCTTCCACAGCAATAAATGCCATCGGCGACGGCCGAAAAGCTGCTGTGAAAATCATTGAAAAAGCCGGTTTAGAAGCCAGTCCATTTTCAGCTAAAAAAGCGCAAAAATTCGGTCTGGAAGAACATTTGGTAAAGCGTGCCTTCAGGAAAAAACCGACTCAGATTCCTGAAATTCCGGTGGATGGAAGAAAGAATTTCCGGTTGGTTACCTCGGGTCTGACGCAGGAGGAGATTGTCAGGGAAGCTAATCGCTGCCTGGCTTGCGACGAGGTTTGCAACATCTGCACAACGGTTTGCCCGAATCTTGCATTTCATTCCTACGAAATTGAACCGGTGAAAATGGATTTGCAAAGAGTTGAAAATTCGGGAGACGGCTACAAAATTTCAGAAGATGGAACTTTTGAGGTTACCCAAAACAGGCAAATTCTTCATTTGGCTGATTGGTGCAACGCGTGCGGAAACTGCACCACTTTTTGCCCTTCGGCGGATTCGCCGTACAAGGAAAAACCCCATCTTTACCTTACCAGACAATCGTTTGAAAAGGAAAATGATGGTTTTTATTTTGAAAATTCACATGAAAAGACCATTTTCTATAAAAATGGCGACCTTGAAATGCGTTTGCAGGAAAAGGATGGGGAGTATGTTTTTCAAGAAAATAGTGTGAAAATCCATCTTGATAAACAATCATTTAGGATAAAAAGGGTGGAAAATCCGGACAATTTGATTGGGGAAATCTCAATAAGAGATGTGCTGCCATTGAAAATTGTCATGAACGGTGCGGTGTCTTTTTTCGGTTTTTAATCACAGAAAAATAAACATTTGGATGACATCAGGCATTAGTGGCTACCATCTTGCTTCAATAAAGCCGATAACACAGATGATGATTTTTGTTTTTTTGGCAATTTTCTCAATGGGTTTGTGTGGACAATCTTCAGTTAATTATAGCTATGTTATTGATAGTCTGTATGCTGTGTTTGACGAACCAGGAAAACCAGGTTGTGCAATCTGCATTGTAAAAAATGGTGAAATTGTTTATAAGAAATGCTTTGGATTGGCTGACCTGGAGCACAAGATTCCAATTTCTGACAATACTCAGTTTGCGTTGGCATCTGCGTCAAAGCAGTTTACAGGACTGGGATTGACAAAACTAATCCACCAAAAAAGGTTAAATCCAGATATTAGCCTAAGCGCTTATCTTCCGAATGAAACTGTACTTTGGGATTCGGTTAAAACCAGGCATTTGATTCACCATACAAGTGGAATTTGGGATTGGCCTTATTTATTCATTGCATCAGGGCATACATTCAACGATGTCATCACACATCAGGGCATTTACGAAATTATTAAAAGCCAACCAGCGCTTAATTTTAAACCGGGAAACGCGTTTCAATATGCTTCTTCAAATTATGTTTTACTTGGGGAAATAATTACGGTTGTGACTGATACCAGTTATTTTGACTGGATTACACAAAACGTGTTTAGGCCAGCCGGAATGTTGAATACCGTTTTTCAGCGCAACTATTCTGACCTGATTCCAAACCGGGCACAAGGTTATCTTGTTGAAAACAACCAATATTTACGAACATCAAATAATATTTGTCCACAGGGGACGGGGTCTGTTTTTTCAACCCTGACCGATATGACGATTTGGCTAAAATATGTTTTATCAGAATTTGCTTTACGCAATCCGGAAATTGTTAACATGTTTGCAGTTGATACCTTGAATGATGGCAATGTGGCGCCTTATTCATTTGGCCTGATGAAAAGGGGTAAAAACTGCTATTGGCATGATGGTGTTTTTCAGGGCTTCCGAAATATGACGATATTTTACCCTGTACAAAATGTTGGGTTAGTGCTGCTAAGTAATTCTGGTTCAGATCATATTTTGCGCTCTGCTTTTTCAGTTGCAAAGATGTTCCTGAAAGATTCAGTACCTGTAATGGAATTAGAAGATTTCAGAAAACAATTTGCGGCTAAATCCGAAAATAAGCCAGCGAACACCAAATCAACTTATCATCAAAATTTAAATGATTTTATTGGAGTATTTTTAAACACTGAATTATTGCTGGCTTACCAGGTTTATGAAGAAAACGATTCTTTGTTTGTTAAAAATTCTGTTGAAAGAATATTGCTTACTCCAATTGAGGGAGAGAGAGATGCGTTTCATTCTTCAAAATTCCTCTTGGGAGATTTCTTTTTTAACAGGAATGAAAATGGGTTAATACAAGCCCTTAGTTTAAAGCAGAGACGGGGCAATGTAGTTAAATTTAAAAAAATTGATGCAGGTGAATGATAAGTATTTGCTTTGCAGGTGGTTTATCGGGATTTGAATGCCATCACGAAATGGAGGATAATGATTTCATTAATAGTATTTTATAGACAATGACCTGATTTTATTATTTAAAACCAGGAAGAAGTACGATAAACAATATTAGAATAAATGAGTCCAGTCTAAAAAGGTATTTAACCCCCAAATCCCCTAAAGGGGACTTTTGCAACTTGCTGATTTTTAGTGTTCCTCCCTTTAGGGTCAGGGGCAAAAAACACTAAAAATCAGCATTTCGGAGCTTTTTAGACTGGATTCCTGAATGTAATTGCTTTACGGCGGATAATTGGTAATTTTTTTTGTGGAATTTCGTGTCTCTGTGCCTTAGTGGCAAAAATTTGAAAACATATTTTTTATAATAAATTGAAAATGACTGACAAAGAAAAAGTATTGGAAAATACCGTGAAACGGTGCCGGGAAAAACACATCATCCTCCCGACTTACAAACAAATGCGCAATCCTGAATTGATTCCCGAAAAGGTGAAGGAAAAATTGAAAGGCATCGGGTTGTGGGATTTGAATTCACTCAACCTGTTCCGCATCACCTGGAAAAATGATCCGGTTGAATTTGGTGGCGGTTTCGGAAAGGTAAATTATCTGGTAATACCTCCGCAACTCACCGGGATTAAGGCAAAAGTGGTGATTTTGTTGGGGAAATTTTTCCCGACAGGAGCACACAAAGTAGGGGCAACCTTTGGTCCACTTGTGGAAAAACTGGTCACCGGACGTTTCGACCCTACCTGGCAGAAGGCATTGTGGCCGTCAACAGGGAATTATTGCCGTGGCGGGGCTTACGATTCCTACCTGCTTGGTTGCGAATCAATCGCTGTGTTGCCGGAAGGCATGTCAAAAGAAAGGTTTGAATGGCTGAGAAAAGTAGGGGCTGAAATTTTTGCCACCCATGGAACCGAAAGCAATGTAAAAGAAATTTACGACAAGGTGAAAGAGCTGAAAGCCTTGCGCGGAGATGAAATCGTGAACCTGAATCAGTTTGAGGAAATCGGAAATCCTTTGTGGCATTATGCCGTCACCGGTCCGGCAATGGAGGAAGTCTTTCAATCTGTGAAAACCGAAAAAAGCCGTTTCAGTGGTGTTTTTCTAACACAAGGTTCGGCAGGAACATTAGGCAGTACCGACTATTTGCGTGAGAAATTTCCACACCTGAAAGTATGTGCCGGCGAAGCGCTGCAATGTCCTACCCTGCTGATGAACGGTTACGGCGAACACCGCATCGAAGGCATTGGCGACAAGCACATTCCATGGATTCATAACATCAGGAACATGGATCTGGTAGCCGGAATTGATGACAACCCAAACATCAGGCTGATGCGGCTTTTCAACGACCCTGCCGGCCAGGATTTCCTGATCAGGGAACTCGGACTGGACAGGGAGTTTGTAGGAAAACTGAAAATATTAGGGATTTCGTCCATCGCCAACCTGATGGGTTCCATCAAGTTAGCGAAATATTTTGAAATGACCGAAGACGACATTCTTTTCACTGTGGCTACAGATTCGATGGACATGTACCAGTCGAGGCTCGTTGAAGAGCGGTTGAAAAATGGTGAATTCACCAACCGCGATGCTGCTGTAAGTTTTAATGCTGACATGTTAGGGCTGGGAATTGATCACATCATCGAAATGAATTACTACGAAAAACGCCGTATGCACAACCTGAAATATTTCACCTGGATTGAGCAGCAGGGCAAAACCGTTGAAGAACTGAATGCCCAGTGGTATGACCCAAATTACTGGAAGTCACAGTATTCGAAGGCCGATGAGTGGGATGAACTGATAAATGAGTTCAACGAGAGAACCGGGGTGGTGAACGAGTACCTTTAATTGTTCAAGGTTCAAAATGTTTAATGTTTAAATTGTTCAAGGTTCAAATTGTTCAAGGTTCAAATTGTTCAAAGTTCAAATTGTTCAAAAACCCATTTACGAGCCTTGAGCGAATTCGAACGGCTGTTTCAAGGTAAAAAGTGTTAAAGTTGTTCAAAGTTCAAGTTGTTCAATGTTCAAATATTCAAAGTACAAGCAATTGGTTACAGGTTGTAACCGGTTGAAAACCTAACAGGTTTTGTAAACCTGTTAGGTTTTGAAGGAAATAGGAAGTGAGTTGGTAACAAATTGTAACCATTTGATAAGGAAATTCAATATTGAAATATTAGAAATGGAAATTCAGGTATTTTTAAATCAAAATGGTTCAGTATAAATTTGAATATGAATGTGTTAACTGTGGTAAAAGGTTTTCACCCTGAACCCTGACAGGGTTTTAAACCCTGTCAGGGTTAGAAAAGGATAGTAAGTACAATTTGAAATCACTGTATCGAAAGTCATATTTTGAAAATGGGTTAAATTTGAAAGTCAGGTCAGTTTTGAATGAAAACAATTCAGTATAAATTTGAATATGAATGTGTTAACTGTGGTAAAAGGTTTTTACCCAC